>JAFIGE010000116.1 GCA_020831585.1 Opitutales bacterium
CCACGCTGACCCGCTACCAAACGCTTCAACCTCACCGCATAGTTCATGAATCCCAGCCTCTCCCTCCATGCGCTTCGCGTCAAGCTTAATTTGATTTTTAAATTATTTTTGAGAGGCGGAATTTCCCGATTTGCGTTGTCAGGAGGGAGGGGGAGTGTATGCCCAAGGGTTTTCCATATTGGACCCATTGATTCATGAACATACACGAGTATCAGGCAAAGGCACTCTTCGCACAATACGGGATTCCCGTGGCGAAGGGGGCGGCGGCACGAGCGGCCGATGAATTTGAGGCGGCCCTAGCGGAGCTGGACAACGGCCCCGTGGTGGTGAAAGCGCAAATTCACGCGGGTGGACGCGGCAAGGGCACGTTCACCAACGGTTACAAAGGTGGCGTGAAGATGTGCCCGGATAAAGCGGCGGCGCGCGAGGCGGCTTCGCAGATGCTGGGCAACACGCTGGTGACGCACCAGACGGGTCCGGAGGGGAAGGTCGTGAAGACGGTCTTCTTCAACGCGCCGTGCGATATCGAGAAGGAGTATTACCTGGCGATCCTGCTCGACCGCGCGTCGAGCCAGCCGGTGATCATCGCCTCCACCGAGGGTGGGGTGGAAATCGAGAAGGTGGCGGAGGAGACCCCGGAGCTGATCACGCGGGTGACCATCGATCCGGCGGCCGGCTTGCAGAGCTACCATAAGCGCAAGATCGCTTTCGGTCTGGGACTGACTTCAAAGGAGCAGCTCAAGCAGATGGACAAGCTCCTCACCGGCCTCTACAAGCTGTATTGGGAAAAGGATGCGAGTCTCGCGGAGATCAACCCCCTCATCACAACCCCGGAGGGCAACATCATCGCCCTCGATGCAAAAGTGGGCTTTGATGACAACGCGCTCTACCGGCACGAAGACATCCGCAACCTGCGCGACCTCGACGAAGAGGACCCGAAGGAAGTGGAAGCGGGCAAATACGGTCTGAGCTACATCGCGCTGGACGGCAATATCGCCTGTCTTGTGAACGGAGCGGGCCTCGCCATGGCGACGATGGACATCATCAAGCACTTCGGGGGCAACCCGGCCAACTTCCTTGATGTCGGTGGTGGCGCGAGCGAAGAAGCAGTGACGGAAGCCTTCCGCATCATTCTCTCCGACCCGAATGTGAAGGGGATTCTGGTGAACATTTTCGGCGGCATCATGAGCTGCAAGACGATTGCCAAGGGCATCATCGCGGCGGCGCAAAACGTCGAAGTGAAAGTGCCCCTCGTCGTCCGCCTGGAGGGCAACGAAGTGAAGGAGGGCAAGCAACTCCTCGCCGAGAGCGGCCTCAACCTCACACCGGCGGACAGCTTGAAAGACGCCGCGCAAAAGATTGTCGGCCTCGTGGAAGCAGCCGCCTCCGCCTAACCCCATTCAAGGAAAGCAATTTCAATGGCTATTTTAGTTGGACCAGAAACACGCGTTGTCGGTCAGGGCATCACCGGAAATTTCGGCAGCCTGCACGCGCGCAAGAACATCGAATACGGCACGAAATACGTGGCCGCTGTAACGCCCGGCAAGGGTGGCAGCCGCTTCGAAGAGAAGCTGCCGATCTTCAACACCGTGCATGAAGCGGTGGCGAAAGAGGGCGCGAACACGAGTGTGATTTTCGTGCCGCCTCCATTTGCCGCAGACTCCATTCTGGAGGCGATCGACGCCGGTATTGAGCTGGTGATCTGCATCACCGAAGGCATTCCCGTGCGCGACATGGCGGTGGTGAAGGATGCCCTGCGCAAATCCTCCACGCGCCTGATCGGGCCGAACTGCCCCGGCATCATGACGCCGGGCTCCTGCAACATCGGTATCATGCCGGGTTACATCGCGCAGCCGGGCAAGGTCGGGGTGGTGAGCCGCTCGGGCACGCTCACGTATGAAGCGGTCTATCAATTGACGCAGCGCGGCCACGGCCAGAGCACCTGCATCGGCATCGGGGGCGACCCGATCAACGGCACTAGCCACACCGACGCCGTGCGCCTCTTCAACGAGGACCCGGCGACCGAGGCGATCATCATGATCGGCGAGATCGGGGGCACAGCGGAAGAAGAAGCGGCCGCCTACATCAAGGCGCACGTGAAAAAGCCCGTGGCCGCCTTCATTGCCGGTGCCACCGCGCCTCCGGGCCGCCGCATGGGCCACGCCGGCGCGATTGTGAGCGGCGGCAGCGGCACGGCCGAAGCGAAAATCGCCGCCCTCAAGGATGCCGGTATCGCCGTGGCGCCGACGCCGAGTGATATCGCCGACACCCTTCTCGAAATCTACAAGGGCTGAGGCGAAAGCTTCCTTTCCCAAACAAGACTGAGAACATCTTTGCGCCCCCGGTGATTCGCCGGGGGCGCTTTTTTTGGGTAGCGGTGGTTGACCGCGCTCTCGACCATCCTCTACCAGCAAGGAGTGGATGACCCTCGTGCCCGGAAAAATCGGCACTAAGAGCGTCCTAACGAAGCCAAAGGGAGCGGAGTAGGGTTGGGAGGTGGAAGGGACGCAACCGGCGGGCATGCCTGGCCTCTGTACGGGCGGTTGCAGGCTCACTGCGATAGAGGGCTCGACCGAGCCGCAAGCGGCTTTCACTTTCGCGTCGCCTAAAAAGGCGGGGCGGGATGGTCGGCCAATGCGCATGCTTCGAATAGACACTCAGTCGGCCGCGTTCCATCTTGACTGTCTGGGAAGACGCCGTGTCCGGAAACCGGCGATAGGTCGAGGTTGCCACCGGGGTCCATGTGGGTGCATAACCGGCCCTGAAGAGGCGGAACCATAGATCAAGGTCTTCACAAAAGCGGAGGTTTTCGTCAAATCCTCCAACTTCATCGAAAACCTCGCGACGAATTAATACTGCTGAGGGCTGGATAAAATTCCGGGCAAAAACCGCTCGGGCGCAGGCAGCGGTATCGCCTTCGAATAGGCGGCTAGGCGGTCGGCGTTCCTCCACCTCTCGTTCGCTGAGTCCATCAAGAACCCGGGTAGGCGAGAAGGCCCAAGAGGCGCTAGTTTCTTGAAGCCGCTTCTCGAGCGTTTCAAGATGAGAGGGGCTCCACTCATCGTCATCGTCAAGGAAGGCGAGCAGCGGGCAGCCCCGGAGAAGAGTGGCAGCTAGATTCCGCGCTGCCGAAGGGCCTCGGTTGTGCCCGAGATCTCGGTAAGTAACGCATTGAGAAGCACGCCGAGCGAAGGCTTCGACAATCAGCTCCTCGCCGTGAGAGGGTCCGTCGTGAACAACGGCGAGGGTCCACTCCGTGACGGTCTGCTGGCGCACCGAGTCAAGCGCCCTGGGCAACCGGTCAAGGCTATTGAAAGTAGGCAGGCAGATGCCAATAGAATGCATGGTCGGTTGGGGTTGGAGGCCAGCCGGAAGCCAAGCCTTTCCGGACGCACAAATTTTTGATTTTCATAATTTAAGGCGAATCGACTGTCTTCTCTGATGTCGACATTGGCAGATTTTCAGTTGGAAGCCAAGCAGGTCGGGCACCTTCTTCTGAAGAGCCGTAGACTTGGAAAGTTTTTGTAACTGAGAAGGGCGCGAAAGCCAGCGATGAGTTCGAGATCCCATTCGGAGCGGTTGGGGAGAAAGCGCTTGCCCCCCTTGCCTTCGTCGCCGCCATAGGATTCGCGCAGAAGAACGGCAGGCGCCGAGTTACGCTTGGGCACGGATTCAGTATACATGGGGTCAGAAAACCTGATTCACCAATTGTGTTAAGCTCAAAAGAAAGTAAATCCGACACAACCGACCCATGGCCATGATCGAGGGTTTATCGAGAGTGCTGTTTCAGCGGCTTGAGAGGGGCTTTGCCGCAAATGTCAAAATGGACGGGCGCGCAAATCCTCGCTCGATCCGAAGCAGATGGAAGAATTGGTCACACGCATGAACCGACCTCCGCGCGGTGGTCAGCGCTGGTCGGTAGGTTCGATGGCCCGGTAGGTAGGCATCACTCACAGCAGCGTGCAGCGAATCTGGAAGGCCAACGAGTTGAAGCGGCACCGAACGGAGGTCTTCAAATTATCCAATGAGCCCAACTTCGAGGAAAAGTTGTGGGATACGATCAGGCTCTATCTCCATCCGCCGGAAACAGTTCTGATACTCTGCTGCGACGAAAAGAGTCAGTTCCAGGCATTGGAGAGACCCCAGCGTCCGCGGCGTTTGGGGCACTCTTCCCCTCTTTCATCACTGCCTACGGGATGACTGTGATTTGAAATAGCTTGTTTAGGAGAAACCACAATAGTTTAGGGTTGTCGCCAATGTGTGATTTCGCTTCAAAAGCGTTCATGTCAGCCAATGGCCAACTGCCCTTCCCGAACCGGCGCGGGGCCAACGAGTCAAACCGCTTCCGGAGAAAGCCGCGTGCTCCTGGACTCAGTCGAAAGACCGACCTTAACCCCGAATGAGACCCAAAAGACCGCCTAAGTACTCGTTGGCTCCTGGCACGTCACTCTCCAAAAAAGCTCATCGCTTTCGTCTACCCCTATCAGTCCGGTAAGTTCAGTAATGAGAGTTTGCGTGGTAACACCGGATATCGTGGGTCCAATTCAGAACGGCGGAGTGGGGACGTTTTGCGCGCACTTGATTGACTTGTTGAAGGACCATGAACGAACGCTAGTCTTTACGAGCGCCGAGCCGAAGAGGGCCGCACGAGGCTGGCGACGGCACTACGAGCGAGCAGGAGTACGGGTTGTCACGCTCAAGGAACTTCAGGCTCATGCGGAAACCCATGATGTCCATCCAGAGCAAGAGCGTTTCCTGCAGGGGTCTTGGATGGTGTATCGATGGCTGGCAGATGAAGCTTTCGATCTTGTCCACTTTCAAGACTGGTGCGCCAACGGTTTCTATTCGATCCGGGCGCGGCGAATGGGTCTCGCGCTGACGAACACCCGATTGGCGGTCACGGTCCACGCGCCGTCGGAATGGATCCGCCGGGGCATGCACGAATGGCCTGAAGACACGGTCGCGCACCTGCGCCTCCATTACGCGGAGCGCTATTGCGTAGAGCACAGCGACGCGGCGGTCTTTCCCAGCGCACACATGCGCGAATGGTGCCGGGAGGAGGGTTGGCGTATTCCTGAAGAGCACAGCATCATTCATTGCCCATACACCGGAGACGGGAATGCGAGACCATCGCCACCGGTAGCGAAGCCAGATCCCGCGCACCTCATTTTCTTTGGTCGCCTCGAAGCCCGCAAGGGCCTGGACATTTTCCTCGATGCTCTTCAACAAATACTATCGGCGGAGACTTCCCACGGCATCGAACGTATCAGTTTTGTCGGGAAGGACGGGCGACTGTCCGGAGAAGTCGGCAGTGAACAAATCAAGAGGCTACAAAAGGTGACCCCGAAGGTCGACTGGAGAGTCCTGACTAACCTCGATATGCAGGGCGCACTTGACTATTTATGCGAAAGCCGAGGCATCGTCTGGATGCCCTCCCGCCTTGATAACTGCCCATATACCGTCGTGGAGTGTATTGAAGAAGGGATACCATTTTTCGCGGCAGCCACAGGAGGGGTGCCGGAGCTGGTTCACCCTGCCCAAACTTTTCCCTTAAGCGTCGACGGCATCATCGAAACTATTCAACGACGGCGCGAGGTCATAAACACCGCACCTCAACACCCATATTCGGCGAAAGCGGTGAACGGAATGTGGCAAGACTGGCACAACAAGGAGAAGCGCCGCCCCGCTCCGATTCCGTTAAGGGAAGCTCCCCGCCACAAACTGCCAAAGGTCACAGTTTGCGTACCCTACTTCAATCAACCGGCATTTCTGCCCCACACGCTTAGGGCCCTTCAGCGGATTGACTACCCGGAGCTTGAAGTCATCGTTGTCAACGACGGGTCGACGGATCGCGAAGCGACCAACACATGGAGCAAAATGCGCGAGCAGCACAGGAAAGCCGGCTGGACGTTCCTCGATCTCGAAGTCAACCGAGGGCTCGGCGCCGCCCGCAATGCTGCTGCGCACAGAGCCACTGGCGAGTATCTCATCTTCAATGATTCCAACAACTGCGCGTTCCCGGAGATGATCGAACGTTTTGCCCGTGCCATGCAGCGTTCGGGTGCCGACTGTCTGACGTGCGGCTTCATTCGCCACCACAGCAAGAGCGATCCCTTCGAGACGCCGCGTCCCGGCAAGGTCACTCGCCCGCTTGGGGCGTTTACTTTGCTCGGCCTGCTAGACAACGTCTACGGTGACGCGAATTTCTGTATCCGCCGGGACGTCTTTGAAGCGGTTGGCGGCTTCCGCGAGGAACGAGATACCAACACCCATGATTGGGAACTCCTCCTGCGCCTCGATCTGAACGGGCGCGACGTGGACGTTATCCCGACCGAACTCTTCTGGTACCGCCATCTTCCGGATGCCATGATGCTCCGGGCCGATCCCTACCAAAGCCACCATGCCGCCATTCAATCTTGGCTCAGCAGCGGCGAGTCCCTGCGCGACCACCACCTTTTCAACCAACTTCCCCTGTTTCTATTTCACGAGCGGCAGCGACTGCGCAAGTCCATATCCCGGTTGCCGAAGTTTTTGCAACGGTGGATAGGCCAGCGCCGCCCTTGACGCCCAAAGCCGTTCGCCGGTTTACGAAAGTGAGCGCCCAGCCGAGATTATGTCACCGTGTCGCCCGTCAAGCAGGATTTCGTTTGACAGCGTAAGACCCTCGGAGATTCCTCCAAGAAAATGCCATGGAACTTTGATTATTTGATCGTCGGCGCGGGCTTCGCGGGGATGACCATCGCTGAACGCCTCGTCCGCACAAAGGGGGCGCGGGTGCTCATCGTTGAAAGAAGGAACCATATCGGCGGCAACGCCCACGACCACTACGACGACGCGGGTGTGCTGATCCACCGCTATGGACCACACTATTTCCGGACGAACTCACCGCGCATCCGCGAATACCTTTCCCAATTCACCGACTGGACGCCGGTCGACTACACGATCAAGAGCTTCACCCGCGACCGCTACTGGAACTTCCCTGTCAACCTGAACACGTTCGAACAATTGATCGGACGCCCCGCCACCAGCGAGGAGTTTATCGAATGGCTGGAGAAGACCAGGGTGCCCGTCGAGAACCCCCGTAATTCCGAGGACATCATCCTCTCGCAGGTCGGGTACGAGCTCTACGAACTGTTTTTCAAGGGCTACACCCTCAAGCAATGGAAACGGCATCCGCGCGAACTCGACGCTTCCGTATGCGGACGCATTCCGATCCGCACTAACCGCGACGACCGCTATCTGAAAGAGGACTTCCAGGCATTGCCAAGCGCGGGGTACCACCGGATTTTCCAGCGGATGACCGAGGCCATGGGGGACAACGTGAAAATCCTCCTCAACACGGATTACCGTGAAGTGCTGCCCCATGTGCAATTCGGTCACATGGTCTACACCGGGCCCATCGACGCCTACTTCGACTTTGTCCACGGAAAATTGCCCTACCGCTCGCTCCGCTTTGAATTCGAGTCCTTCGAGGGCGAGGCCCTGGCGGCGCGGGAACGCCTCTCGGGCAAAACCGGCTTCTGGCAGCCGGCCATGCAAGTGAACTATCCGGATGCCTCCGTCCCGTGGACTCGCATTGTCGAGATCAAGCACGCCACCGGGCAGAGGTGTGCCCCAACCACCATCGTCCGCGAGTTTCCGGAGGATTTCATTGCTGGCAAAGAGCCCTACTACCCCGTGCCCAACGCCGAAAGCCAGTCAATCTACAAACGATATAAGGAAATGGCTGACGCTTTGCCCGGCGTCAGCTTCATCGGCCGTCTTGCCACCTACCGCTATTATAATATGGACCAGGTGGTGGGCATGGCGCTTGCCGAGGCGGACAGGATTTGACCATGGTTTAAAGCCTCATCTTCCAAAATCGGTGCACTTTAATCCGCAAATGACCGGTGTATTTCGCCCACAAAATGACACCATTCATGCAATTTTGAAATAGAATCTTTTTCGCTCAATCCCCAATAATCGATGAAAGATCTAAATTGAAATACTCACCGGAATTCAAATCCAGTAAATCTCCAGGAAAAAACCGGCGGTGAAAAATAATGATGTATCTATCTTCACGAAATTGATACATCGTATGCACATCATCCGCCACCGAGGCAAGCCACCCTAGGGCGTCATGTTCAATTGTTATTCGGCCAGTCTCCGCATTAATTTCATGAACAATGAATGATATCAGGACACTGTCATGGTGAATTTCCGGAAAGCGTGCATCATCAAAAAAACCCTTGTATTGGCTACGTTTCCAGCCGTTACCATATAACCATAAACCTCCCCATCTATCATCCTCATACCATCGTCTATGAAAAGAATTATGCCTTTCGGGACGCGGCAGCCTGAGCGCTTGCCTTCGCGCGTCGCTCAGCGATGGCGGCTCATTTTGCACCCGAGAAAACAAAAGGGGCATTTCGTCTTCCGGATTCTCAAGAACCCACTCCCGCGAGCCCCTGAAAAAGTTGAAAAAAGGCAGCAATGGAAGCGGAGGAAAATGGTCGTATCTCGCATGAAAAAGAGATTCGAGCACCACATGAGTCACGTTGTATTCCTGTATCACATCCACTAATCTGTCTTCCGAAAACGCGTGCATTCCCCAAGGAACGACCGCATTCGAAAAGTCATCGGCAGGTCTGAAGAGGTAGTAATCACCCGCGGTTTGCCCCGCAATCAGCAACACGGTTGAACCCGGAGGAATCTTCAAGGAAACTCTCTGGAAGAAATTATTCTCTGATTCCATTTCAAGCTTACCCCCAAGGATGCGAAGGAACATGCCCGTGCCCTCTCTGAAACCGGGCATCAAACTCCAACAAAAACCAATAACAAAAAGTATGCCTGCAAGAGTTTTCCAGCGATCTGAAAATCCTCTAACCCATTCCGACAGAATGAAGAAAAACAGGGCAGATGAGAGGACGACAGACGGCAGCAAAAACCGGTCGGGCAAGGCAGCTACGCTCTGCCATCTAACAAACAAAATAATCCCGACGGAGTAAAAGATCGACGGAAGAGCCACTAGCGCGGGAAACATCAACGCGGAATTGCGGAATCGATCTCGTCTACTAATCCAGCGAAAGAAGAGAAAGAGGACGGCTCCGGAACCAAGTATGCCGTATAAAGAAAATCGTTCATCCCAGCGAGGTTGATAAAACTCAAAACTTCCGGGCCACAAAACGTTCTCGCCGGGGAGGGTTTTTCCAGCGGGAGATGATTCCACCATCCTTTCTCCCAATCTATTAATTTGATGGCGCGATTGTTCAACCGGCACCCACGGCAAACCTACGAGGACGAACGGGGCTCGCGCTAGGTGGGTAGAGATTGTGCGCAAATCCATGGTTGCTCGATGGTCTTCCGCAAACAACTTAGGCCCCGTGATGCTATCATAGTATAAAAAATTCCCATAAAGAGTCACCATGAACGTCGAAGTGATCGAAAACAAAAGAGCTGCACAGGCCATTTTTACCACGAAACGAACGCGGGCACCGGCCTTCCAAAGTCTAAGCAAGACTAGAAAGAGGATCAGCGGCAGAACAGAGGCAAAAGTCAACTTGTACGATACCCCAATAAAGCTATATGCACAGAGCCTCAACCATAAAGCATCATCATCGATTTCAGATACAATTCGAGAGAAATAATATGAAAACCCAGACAATGCCCAAATCATCCCTACCTCTGGTTTCAATTGCATGCTTTCACGGAGCAGAAGCGGCATTAGTAAGATTCCGGTTAGGGCCATGCTTTTAATTAGATTGCTTTGAACACCCAACGAACTAAGCAGACCCCAAACAGCACATAAGGCTAAAGGAAGCTGAAGGAAAAAGAATAAGGTGCCTCCAACTTCCGAACGCAAATGCGCTATGGAGAAAAGAAACCAAAGATCAGAACCGAAGGTAAATGCGTTGTGCCTTATATTGTGTGACTCAAAGGGAAAAACAGAGCCTGCCTGCAACCAGTAAAGTGATCTCGATGCATGGTACATCAATTCATCAAACCGATGAACGGGCACATGGAACCGCAGAAAAATGTATCCAACCAGAGGCACTAAGAACAAGAGGAAGCACAGATGGGATACTCTCGGTACGAATCCATTAGGGGTCGACCATCGAAGATTGAAAAAACCCTTGAGCTTCGATGGACAGACTACCGCCATAAAGAGAAATACGAGCAATGTATAGACGAGTCCAACAGTTAGCCACATCGCAGGTTCGAGCGAACCCAAGATTGAGCCGATCACCGCTACTAGGCCAATCTGGAGGTAAAACGCCGCTGAGGCCGTCCAAAAACGATCAAAACTGTTTCCGCCCGCCAGATATGCTGCAAGCACGGCGTGCAAGATAAAAATTAAACCGGTCAAAAAGAAAGTAACGATTCCCATGGGTTAAACGACTGCAAAAAGATCACAATCAAACCACCATTATTGCGAGCCATTTTCTCATTATGCCTGTCGCCGATACGCCGCTGCTTCCGCGTAAGTATCGGACTTTAGACCGCTATGCTTCCTTACCCGACGCGTCCGCCCTCGCATGCGACTCCGGTTCGTTGGGCCAAGTGTTTTGTGCCATGTGCTCCCTTCCCACACTCACCTCGCGGCACCGCAGTGGCCCTTCGGCTAACTCTTCCCCTTGCGGGGTTGAGCACCAAAACTTTCATTCACTCTGTTCATGATCACTTTCAAGCATGTGCTCGCTCGCTGCCGGGCGAACACAAAAAAGCCTGCGACTGATGCCGCAGGCTTTCAAGAAAACGAATCAACAGAACCGATCAACGAGTACGGAAGTAATCAACATTGCCGTCGGCATCTGTGAAGAAATACCCTGCACGACGGCCCGCAGGAGCTGACTCATCCACCTCTTGATCGAAGAAGTGCCAGATATCACCGCCGTGATTTGGCCCGTCGACCACGAAAGAACCGGTTTGAATGTGGTCAGCCGGGGAGTCCCTGCCGAGACCTGTTCGGAAACCGTTGGTGCCATCTCCCACGAAGAAGTAGCACCATGCTTCAAAGTGATGGGAATAAGCCCAGAAACCCTCTTCCGTCCACTGTGTATCAACAGCGAACCAGCCAGAAAGCTCATCGACCAAACCCCAATCTTCCCAGAACATCCAAGGGGCATCCCCGGGAACAAACCAATTTAAGATAGGGGAAAAGTAAAACGGAGCGGTACCCGGCCAAGTTTGCGAGGTGAAGAAATCTTGCAGCGGAATATTCGAGGAAGGGAGTTCGGGCACTTCAAGCGTTGCCGTCACATTACCTTCGCCATCAAGGATTTCGAGGGCACCGCTGGCATTGACGCGGGCCATGGGTCTACTGAAGGTCGAACCATCGATGACGAGATTGCCGTTTGCGTCCACGCTACCCGCGGGAGGAAGAATCGTTCTTTCCTCATCCGTGCCCGGATTGAGAATCAGCCTTCCCTCGCCATCAATGGTGGCATCGGGAGCGGATTGGGCCATCAGGCCAATTGAAGCGGCGAGAAGCCCGCCGAAGATGATGAATGGTGTTTTTTTCATGTTATATAAGGAAACGGTACTGATAATCGTGAACTGAAGAATTAATGGGCAGTCTGACCTGCCCTTACCGAGATTCAACCAAATTCAGAGGGTGAAGTTTCAAGCCGGGGAAAATAATCACGGCCCCTGCGGTGGCGGCGGGTTCGTGTTGGGGCGCCGAGTGGGCGCGGGGGTAGGTGGCGGGCCGGACGGCTGCGACCGTGGAACAGGTGCCGACGGCCCGATGGCAGGTCTCTGAATCTCCGGGCGCGCGGCGTCACTCGAACGAGCGCGACGGACCTCAGGCCGCCTGAGCCTGGAATCCTCGCTGCTATTGACCGGGGGACGGCTGACGACCGAGGACGGCGAGGCCATTCCCCCAGTGGAACGGGAGGGATGCTGCGCGGCGGAGGAGTGCGAGGCGGTCGTCGCGGGCCGAACCCGCTGCGGACCAGACGGGGCTGCTACGCCTGGCGACGGATTGGGGGGCACGCGGGCCATTTCCACCCAGCCTTCGCGACCGTCGAGTCGCACCCGCGCGCGGTTCATTTCCAAGTCAAAATCAAGGAGATCCAGACCTTCAAAGGATTCGCCCAAGGCTAGCCATGAGGCGCGCGGGTCACGTTTCTTGCCGATGAGGAGGCGATATTCTCCAGCGAGTTGATAGACGCCTTTGAAATCGATGAGATTCTCCAGCTCCCCCGGAGGTTGGGCGGAGGGCGTCTCCCGGCTGGTAGGTTCCTCGACCCTGAAACCGGGGGGAAGGAAGGGGGAACGGTCAGCGAGCGAACCCGAGGCGGGGAACGCGAAGAAGCCGAAAAACACGACAGGAGAAAGAATGTGCCGGAGGGGACGGATCATTAAGTGAAACGGAATAAATCAACCGATTTCCATGCCATGAGGCAAGATTATGGAAGGAAATTCCGTGGAAAGGTGTGGAGGAGGAAACCCCCTCGGCTGTCCAAAGTTGTGCCTGCCTGCTCAGAGGGTCGGCGGGCGGGGCAGGAGGGAGCGCGCCCAGGGGTATTTCCGCCATCGCATGAGAGCCCGGTAAAAACGGGTTTTAGTGAGATCGCGGAGCCGGGTGTCCACATCGAGGTTTTCGTCGTAGCAACGGCGAGAGACCGCAACACGAAGGAAGCGGGTCACGGGGGAAATCCAGCCGACATGCCACCAGCGATACAGCCGGAAGGGAATGTAGCGGTGGATATGGTTCCATTCCCGCAGGGGGTCGCCCGCTATCGAGGCCATCGCCGGGGCGAGCGCAGCGACCGCTTCGTTGGGCGCTTCCGCCCGCCGCCAAAGCTCTTCGGCGAGCTGCTCGAGGCGGAGATACTCGACGGCCCTTATAGCCGCTTCATGGGCGAAGGCGGTTTCTCCAGGAGGGGGGGAAGGGCGTTCACGCGCCTTCCCGATAGCGCCATCGAGTGCCCGCACAAGTTCCTGGACCATTTTGCGGAGGGGAAAGTCCTCTTCGATACGGACGCGGCCCCGCGCACCCATTCCGCGGGCTTTTGAAGGGTCGCTCAACAAGAGCGTGAACGCTTCGACATATAGCCGGACCTCCTCATTCGTGTCGTTTGCCGGGCGGCGGATCAGAATGCCGGTGCCGGGCACGACGAGCTCGGCCTGGCCCCCGACTTCCGCCCCAACCACGGCGAGACCCATGGCCATCGCCTCGAAAATCGACAGCGCAATGCCTTCCCAATGCGAGGGTAGGAAAAATATGTCGGCCGCGCTGAGCAGATCGCGCATCTCGCTCTGGCCACGGCTTCCGAGGAGTCTGACGTGCGCGCCGAGGTTGTGGCGGGCGACGAAGTCAGCCAGCCACGCGCGGTTCTCGCCATCGCCCGCGATCCATGCGCGGAACGGGAGGCCTTTATCACGGAGTTCACGCAGCACTCTCGCCAGGACTTCCGGCTGCTTTTGGGCGCAGATCCGGCCCGCGAAGAGGATCACCGGGAGGTTTTCGCCGATGCCAGCCTCCGCTCGCAAGCGCGCTCGGGCGACGGGATCCCGGTTCCATTTCGTCGCATCAATGTTGGTATGGATCACCTCGAAGTGTTCCGGCCCGGCACCTGATCGTTGCATCATCCAGTCGCGCAGGTGGCGCGAGGAGACGAGGTTGGCGTCGAGCAGGCCGTGTGCGCGCGCGGCGTAGCGGGGATAGCCACCATTCTTCCAGTAGCTTTCCTCCATGTGGCTGTAGTCGAGGAAAGCGGTCCGCGGAAAGTGGGTGCGCAGGTAGGGCAGAAACCAGTGTGCGGCTTCACTGTTGCTCATGAGCACGGCGTCCGCCTGGCGGGAGTGGATGATATAGCGGAGAAAGAGCGGGTGCATGGACGGATGCACGGCGTCGTGGAGGACAAAAATCTCCGGAGTAAACCGGGCGAACTCATGCCGCCATGTGTTTTCCCCGGCGCGCGTCGTCACGAGGGTGACCTGCCAGCCGTCTGCGACGAGACATTCGAGCACGTCGAGATTGTATTTGTCGGCCCCACCGAGAACCATCCACGGAATGATGAAGACGAGCCGTTTCCCCCCTTTCCGGAGCAAATTTTCCGCCGGGAGCACGTCTTCAAACTCATCGAAGGGCAATTGCGGCCTCGGCGCGAAGGCGGGAAAGCCGCCCCCGTGGATCTTGGGAAAGCGCTCGGGCAAAGTGGCGGCAAAGGCGGCCTGCCGGTTTTTGTCGGAAATGTCCTTCCATCGGTCCCAGTGTTGCTCACGTTTGCGGTACCAGTAGAAGTAGTCAGGAATGGTCGCCCCCCAGAGGCCTTCCTCGGCGGCCTTGAGCCAAAAAAGCCAGTCTTCGAAACCATCGCCGAAGGCCTCGTCGTAGCCACCGAGGCGGAGGAGCGTTTCCTTACGGAAGAGGGCGGACACAGTGAGGATGTTCGTGCGGAGAAAAATCTCCCTTTCCTCGAAGCCATGCCGCCAAAGAAATTCCTCCGCACCGAAAGCCACAGACCAGCCGTTCACCCATGGACAGTTCGGGTGCGAGTAAAGAAACCAATAGGACTTCTCGATCGTGGTGGGTTCGATGAGATCATCCGCATCCATCATGAACAAATACCCGGCCCGCGACTCGGCAATACCGGTGTTCCGGGCGGCGGATGGGCCGCGGTTGTGAGGGTGGTCGACGACGCGGATGCGCGGATCATCCGATTGACGGAGGGAATCGAGGAGAGCGCGGGCACCGGGTTCCGCCGAAGCATCATTGACGATGATCCACTCCCACTGCTGAAAAGTTTGCCGCTCCATGCAGCGCATAGTCTCTTCAAAATGGGCGTGGGCGTTGAAGAAGGGTGTCACGATGCTCACCGCCGGCCTGGCCTGGAGATCCGTTGGCAGGAAGGAACCGCAGGTGCGGTGATCGCTGGCGGGCGTGTTGCGGTAATCGGGTTGGCGGGGGTTGATCATGTGGCGTGAAAACCGTGAAAAGCCGTCGTGGCTAGTTCGGCGGGAGGATGCGGGCAAGAAAATGATCAAGAGCCGGTTGCACCGGGAGTTGCCGCTCCACAAGGGCGCGCGCGGCACGTCCCCGCTCGCGCAGGCGGTCGGGGTCGTCAAGCAAAGGGGCAAGAGAGGCAGCCAGGGAATCGCTCATGGTGCAGCCGGACTCGCCGGCCTTCAGCGGTTGAAAGGCCTCTTCGGGAAGCCAGGCGGGCGCGCCGTGGACCGGAGCGAGGAGCGTCAGGCCCATGGCGGCGGCGAGAAGAGCAAGCGGTTCCTCCGCTGAAGGCCAGGCGGGCACGAGCAACAAATCGGCGGCGCACAGCAAGTCGCGCATTTGGTCGAGGGATTCAACCGGTGAAAGCTGCGCCGAACAGCCGTGCCCCCTTTCACCAAGGTGCGGGAGGGCGGCGGTTCGCGCGGAATCAGGGCCGAAATAGAGAAACCGGCAGGCGCGGCCGCTCTGCGCGAGCCGGTCAAGGGCCGGGACCAATGCTTCGGCGAGCGCCGCCGGAAGCAGCAGCACCGGGCTATGCCGCGGCCACCCCAGCGAGTCCCGCACGCGCAGACGGATGCCGCTGTCCCGTTGCCAATGGACAGCGTCGATGCCGCGTCGGATTGTGAGTGCCTTCCTTCCCGCCCCGTCCACACCTGCGGTGCGCAGATAGAGCGTAACCGCCGGTTCTTCTCCGGTAGCCTCACCGCCGCTCGAACCGCCCCCGAGGAGGAACTGCGCACACTTTGGGGCCTTGCCATCGCCCGGCATGAGCACACCCGGCGACGACTCTCCGAACCATACGATGGCTCCGGGCTCTCGCGATTCGAGCACATACCGGAAAAAGGAGGCGAAGTGCGCTTCAGGCAAAAAATGCGCCAGCCGGTAGGCTTGCGGCGTCAGGACAGAAAGGGCCTCCATCGCACCCTGCGACGGACGGGACGGATCGATAAGAATGGCCCCGTGACCATCGCGTGCAAGCCGACTGAGGACAGCACCGAGAAAGATCTCAAGCTCCGGAGTGAGCGGCGTGGATGCGGAGAGAACGAAAATGATGGAGCGGCCCCCGCCGCGCAATCGGTTGGCGACGCATGCAGGATCGACACCGTCTTCCAGGGCATCTTCCAGCGGACCGGGAAATCGCTCCGGGCGCAGCCTCGCGAAGCGGGCTCGAACGGCCGTGCGGAAAGACTCCCTTCGCTTCGGCTCGGAAAGGTTTTCCCAACGTTGCCAATGATCTTCCCTTTGCCGGTACCAGTCAAAAAACTCCGGCAGCGTCCCCCCCCACAATCCGCATTGCGCACCCTTCAACCAAAAGGCCCAGTCCTCGTAACCGCCGCGGATATCCTCATCGTACCCGCCAATTTCCCGGTGTGCGGTCACACGGACCATCGCCCGGCCGGTCACCCAGTTGTCGCTCAGGAAACGGCCCGCCTCGTCAAAACCCTTGCGCCAAAGGTAGCGGTCCGCGCCAAAGGCAACTGACCACCCGTTGACCCAGGGGCATCGCGGATGCGTAAGAAGATACCAATAGCATTTTTCAATCGCTGTGGGTTCGATCAGGTCGTCGGCATCCAGATGAAAAACAAAGGGTGCCCGCGCCTCGGCGACGCCCCGGTTCCGCGCCGCGGAGGGGCCGGCGTTGGCGGCCAGATCAATCACGCGGATGCGCCTGTCCCCGCCCCGACGGTAGGTTTCCAGTTCCTTGAGGGCTGCAGGGTCCGTCGAGCCGTCGTTGACGATGAGCCATTCCCACTGCTGAAAGGTTTGGCGGAAGAGAGATTCCGCCGTTTCGTGGAACACGGCACCGACATTGAACCACGGGGTGACGACCGAGACGCCCGGTGGGGCCGCTTCATCCGCGGGCCGGAAGCTCCCGTAGGGACGCGCCGGATTGACGGGGGTGTCGCGGAAATCGGGATGTCTCGGGTGGATCATGCCGGCGGCGGGGTGCGCCAACGCCTCCAAAACGGAAGACGCAGCCATTCAAGTTTGGCCCTCGTCCTTTCGAGATCAGTCTCGCGGCGTTGTAACTCGGACTTATAGTAGGCGTCCATCTCCTCGCGCGAGCGCCAGATTTGCGCGTTGCGCTCTTCCTGCCCGGCAAGGCGCTCCTCCAGGGCGGCGGCGCGCTCATCACGCGAGGCGA
>JAFIGE010000117.1 GCA_020831585.1 Opitutales bacterium
CTTTACACGATTAAAGAATTAGGGAAAAATCGCCTCGGAAAGGAAGGAATGCGGGTCATCAGCATTGTCCTAACGATTCTCTTCTACGTCCCAGGGCTGATCCACGCGCTCTACGTCGTTCTCGCGATGCCGGGCGGGAAGAAGTTCTAGCGGCACCCGGTGCGGGGAATTCCCGGATTCCCGTCACTCTCTTCACGCGGAGCGCGCGAGCACCGGAGGCTCTGCGTCGGCAGGTGTTGTTTTTCTATTGGTAGGCCCCCGCGTCGGCCGTAATGATCGCGGGCATATTCGTGGGCGCGTTGAGGCGTTGAGCACGTGGGTGTAATTCGGTTCGAAGACTATCGGCGTGGAGACCCCGCCGTCGCTTTCCTCGATTTTCTGGCTTTTGTGGCTGAGGTGGAGTTTGGGTCGTCGCAGAGTTGCCGGTTGTCGTCGTGCGGCAATGGTGGGGAACGCGGGTGAAGGTGACCCGGTAAAAGGCCAACTTGTCATCTTTACATCACGATTTCACGCATCATGATGCTTCCATGGGAACGACGGTAACCCTGTAACCCTAGTTCGGGATGTGGAGCGAAGTTTTGCGGGAAACCGCGCTCCGCCCCCACAAACCTTTCAAAAAAGGTCTCAACGATACCCTGCGGGCGGGTGTTGAGCTGGCCCCGCTAGACGGCAAAGCCGTGCCGTTTGTCCTGCGCGCCCGTCCTATGGGTCTGCGCGCCGGGAATCTTCAACGACCCCTTGTCCGTCGCCGAGGCATCCCCTCATGTTCGATCATGGTTGGCTTGCAAACACGTGCGCCTGCATGACATGCTGTCGGATGACGTGGAAAAGGCAACTTGTCCTGCTCGAAGTGGCGGGGACGGCGGGAAACCTGACTACGGACGCCCAGATCGCGGCGGTCGCGCTGCGGCTTGATGGCGAGGTGCATACGGCAGATTTCGATTTCGGAAGGTTTGCGGGGGTGCGCTTCAGCAATCCGCTGCTCTGAATCCGGAGAGTGAACCCGTGGAGATCGCGAGCCGCCATCTCTCGTGTACCCGGCATAGGCTTGAACTAATCATGGCGCGGTAAAGTGAAACATAACATCCATAAAAATTCAAAATAGGAATTATATAATAAAAGTATTCTCGTAAAATGTAGTTAAACTGCGGGGGATTGCCGACCTGATGGTGGTCGATTTGGGAATATTCCCACCGAGTACCCAGGTGTAGGTATGACCATGGCCCGCAGATTCGTTTACCGGCCCGGCGAGGCGGGTGTCTTTCACTGCATCAACCGCTGTGTCCGGCGTGCTTTTCTGTGCGGGTGGGATGACTACACGGACAAGTCTTTCGAGCACCGGCGGGAGTGGGTGCGGGGTTAGGCTGTAGGGGTTTTGGCGGTGGTCCGGTCTCAGGGCCTTCACTCTGCGAGCTACCGCGGGCAGGCTGAGGCGGTGGGGCGGCGGGGACTATGGCGATGTCCGGGGCGTCGGGACCAAGTGGGGGCGGGGACAACCGACGAATTGCTGTTTGGCGGCGTTGTTGGCGGATGCGGGCGCGGCGGGTCAACGCTGGTTCAATCGGCGCGACCGGGAAGCCTGCGCGGGCGAGTATAGGGGCGGCGTGAAGGGCGGTTTGTTCGTTGCTGGATCGCGTGCGATGCTGGAAGGATCGCCGCGCACCATGAGGCGCGGTAAGGGGAGGGGGCGGTTGTGGGACGAAGGGATTGAGTTCCGCCTGATCGGATTGCCGGGTTCGGCACATGGAAGTTGCCTCTTCCCGACCTCGGCGCATGGAGACCCCGACCAGGGAAGTCCCATCGCACTCGACCCTTTTCGAACCCTGCGGAATGCGCGTTCCGCCAAGTATTTTAAATGGATGTCCTGATTTGAGTGGATGCCCTGATTTGACGGCCCGATTGAGGCTCCGCGTTCCTAAACCGCAACTCCGATACTGATGCAAAGTTGCCCGGGCTACGCAGCGTGCGCCACCGGTTGCTTGACAAAAACCGGCCTCCGTCACTTTGCCTTATCTCCACATTCTCCCCGAACTCTCTCCTATGGACCTTAAAATTGATCCCTTGCCTGCCCGTCAGGTTCACCTGGACTTCCACACCTCGCCTTACATCACCGGGGTCGCGGCTGAATTCGATGCCCCGGCTTTCGCCCGCCGTATGCGGGAAGCCCATGTCAACAGCGTCACCGTTTTCGCGAAATGCCACCATGGCATGAGCTACTACCCCACGAGGCTTGGAGAGGCGCACCCGCACCTCAGGGGGCGGGACCTCCTCGGCGAGTGCATTGAAGCCCTTCATCGGGAGGGTATTCGCGCCCCCGTTTACACGACCGTTGTTTGGGAGGAACGCGTGGCCGATCTCTACCCGCAGTGGCGGCAGATGTATGCGGATGGGCGCTTCGTTCAAGTTGCCGCTTCAGCGGATATGAAGACACTTCAACCGGGGCGCTGGCGCTTTAATAACTTCGCTGATCCCGATTATCAGGACTACTTCGAGGCGCACCTCGCGGAGATTTTGGATGCCTATCCGGTGGATGGCTTCTTTATCGATATTGTCTTCATGGATGCCGGGGCCTGTTTCAGCGAAGCATCCATGCGCAAGCGGGAAAAGCTGGGTCTCACCGGCGACACGGCGCGCGACAATGCCCTCTTCGAGTCGGCCATGCAGTGCGAGTTCGCTGAACGCTTTACCCGTTTTATCCGCGGGCGGGCACCCAAGGCAGGCGTCTTCTACAACTCCACCAACAAAGCCTATGTCACCGCCGGTGCGGGCTGGCGCGCCCGCGCCCGCAGGGAGACCCATGTCGAGTTGGAGTCCTTGCCCTCGGGCTTTTGGGGTTACCACCACTATCCTCGTTTTGCCCGTCAACTCATGCTCTGGGGGCAACCCTGGCTGGGGATGACGGGGCGCTTCCAAAAGATGTGGGGCGACTTCGGCGGACTCAAACCCCAGCCTGCCCTCGAATACGAATGCTTCCGCGCTCAGGCCATGGGCGGGGGCTGTTCCGTGGGTGACCAACTGCACCCCCGGGGGGGGCTCGACGAAGGTGCCTACCGGTTGATCGGTTCGGTTTACTCACAAGTGGAGGCGGCCGAGCCGCTGTATGCCGGCACAACCCCTTGTCCGACGGTCGGGGTTCTCCTGGCGGCCGCGCCCGGTTCCGATGAAAACCGGGCGGGCAAGAGCGAGGAGGGGGTCGTTCTTATGCTCGAGGAGTTGAAATACGACGCCGCCCTGCTCGACGACGAGGATCCATTGGACGGATTTGCCGTTGTCGTGTTGCCGGACTCCACCGTAATCACCCCGGCTTTGCGCGACCGTTTACGGACCTACTGCGACCAAGGGGGCAAGCTTATCCTCAGCTTTGATGCCGGACGGGATGAACAAGGAACGTGGGCACTCGACTGGTTGCCCGTTCAGATTGGTGGTCTGGATGCCCTGTACCCTTCGTATTTGCGCGCGCGGCCCGGTTTCCTGTCCGGCTACGCCGAAGATTGCCGGGTCGTCTACAGCCAGGGGCGGTTGGCCAAGCCGGGGCGGGGTGCCGACCTTCTCGTCGAACGCATCCCGCCTTACTTCAAGCGCAACGATCTGCGCTTCTGCTCTCATTTTCAAACGCCGCCCGATCCCACCGTTGAGTCCGGCGCAGCCGTGGTCGGCAACGCCGGTTTCGTTTACTTCGCCGATCCGGTCTTTCTTGACTATCGCCAATCCGGCAATCGCCACTTGCGCGACTTTTTCGCCCGCGCACTTGAGATCCTGGGGGCCTCGCCGCTGCTCGGTCCCGGCCTTCCGGCGCATGTCCTCGCGGTGCCTCGCCGGAAGGATGCCGATCTTATCCTCACCCTTCTCAACTACCTCCCCACCCGCAAAAGCCACGACATCGACGTAATTGAAGATGCGCTCTCATTCGCGGGTATGGAGATCACTTTGCCAAAGGCTTCCCGTCTGGAGGCGGTCCTTCCCAAAGGCCTTGCCGTTACCCCTGCCGGTGAAGGCAAGTGGCTCCTTCCCAACGCCTGCGGCCGCCTCATCCTGCGGGCACCTCAATTTTATCAGTGATGGCACTTGTCATAGAGAAGGGGCAATTGGGCGGTGGGGATTTAATCGGACTCCAAGCCGTGATGATTCGGTTTTCGGAATCGACGCGCTTGCGGGAGGCAGGGTATCTAATTGCGCAAAATGGTGAAACGGGTGACAATGAAGGACATCGCCGTGCGCGCTGGGGTCTCCCAAGCGACGGTGTCCCATGCCCTTAGGGGGACGGGTCGCCTTGCGGACGACACCCGCGCGACCATCCGGAAATTGGCGGAGGAGATGGGCTTTCGGGAGGATCCTATGATGGGGGCGCTCGCGGCCTACCGCAACCGGCGCGAAGATGCGCGCCGGACGGTGGAAAACATTGCCTTCCTTTACGCCGCAGAGCCTGCCTATAATCCGGAAAACGCCCGCGACCTCCAGGCCTTGCGCGCAGGCATAGTCGACGGTGCGGAGCGATGGGGTTTTCATGTGGAGACCTTGGCTCACGAAGGCGGTGAAGAGAGCTGTCGCCGACTCACCCGTATTCTCCGCAACCGCGGTGTGCGGGGCGTCATCCTCTACTTCGCTCGCCCCTCCGAAAAGCTCGCCCCCCGGGAGCTGGACTGGGACAAATTCGCCGTGGTCGCCTGCCGCCCGATTTTTTCGCGTCAGCTCTTCCACAGCGTTTCCACAGACCATTTCGCCAACGGGCGCATCCTCTATGCGAAGCTCCGGGCGCTGGGCTATCGCCGGATCGGTTTCGGCTTCAGTGAGGCGCTCGACCTCGTCACCAACCGGGCTTTCAAGGCCGGTGTGTGGGCCGAAGAACAAGCGATTTGCCCACCCGGCGAGCGGATTGAGCCCCTCATTATGGCAACGTGGGAGCAAAACCTGTTTGACGCCTGGTTTCGGAAATGGACGCCCGAAGCCCTCATTACTCAGAACTGGCGCATTTATTTCTGGCTCAAGGCGCTTGGCAAACACGTTCCCACGGATGTCGGCGTGGCCGTCCCGTACTCCACGGATAGTAGTGAGTTTTACTCTGGCATGAATCCCCGCTTTCGCCTCATGGGAAGCGAGGCCGTGCGCCTCCTGCGCGAGCAAATCATCCTCGGCAACTACGGCCCCCCCGAATTTCCCTTTACCATTCACATCCCCAGCAATTGGCACGGGGGCCAATCCCTCGCTCCGCTGTCCAAGACCAAAGGGTAGGGAAGGTTTGGTGCTTTTTTCTCCTTCCTTCAGGACCGTGCGGGCACGGCCTTTATTCCTCCTTTGAGAAGAAGGCAGCGAGCCTGCGGAAATCGCCGCCTGGTGAGCTGCTCACAAACCGGCGAAGGCACTTGGCTGGACCGGGGTTCCGCACCGCCGGTCTCGGCAAAGCGCAAGCCAGCCAAGAAGCGCGCGCACACGGAGTCGCGCCACCGTGAAAGCATAGATCGGGTGGGTGAAGGTGGATGCTTCCTCCCCCCCCTCATTGATGGCCTCACCGGATTCAGAAGTCCGGATCTTGCCCGGGTGGAGGCGGAGTCCGGAGGCTATCGCGTGGGCCCGTGCCGTAGGTTTGGCGAAAAACTTTGTAGAACTGTGCATAGCTTCCGAAACCGGCCGCATAGACGGCTTCCGTGAGGGTCGGGCGAGCCGGTTTGGCCAAGGCTTCCCAGAATCGCCCAATACGGAGAGCATTGCGGTATTGATTGAGGGTTTGCCCCATTTGGCGTGCGAAGAGTCGGCTGAGGTAGGCGGGGCTCACGCCGCAGGCGTGGGCAAGATCGTTGAGACTCCCCATTTCCTCGTCCTGTGCCAGGTGCCCGAGTGCCCGGCGCACGCAGGGGTGCAGGGCCACGGGGCGGCTCAGGGCACGGCCATTTTCGCGACAGCGCCAGCTCAAAAGGAGAAGGTGATGCAGACCGGCGTTGAGCCCATCGGGATCGGCATGGCGATAGACAAAATTCGATTGGTAACCGTAACCGGCCTCCCGGTTGAGGATGTCCGGATCAAGGGAGCCCTCCATGAGAGAGTCCATGGTCTTCCTCATCAAATCGTGGGATTCCGGCTCCAAAACAGTATTGAGCACGCCCTCCGGATGATCCTTCCGTTTGAGCCCTTCATAGGCCGGACTTTGGCACGAGCGCGAAATCAGGGCGGGTTTGAATACGGCCACATAATACTGCGCGTCAGCGGTGCGATCGACCAACTGATGCTCCTGCGCGGGAAAAAACCAGAGAAGCGTACGCTGTGCGAACGTGTAGCGCCGGCCCTCCGCCACGTAGGTCACGCTCCCCCGCACAACCAAATTGATTTCCAGCTCCACGTGGTGGTGGGGGCGCAGCACCGGCGGATTGCGCGCGGCCTCCGCAAGAAAAAGGAAACCATCATACTCCGGACGGATTTTCAGATCCTCCAACATCCCGACAAAAAACGAAAACTTTTTGCCAAATGGCGAGAGGATTCATTCTTATGAAATCGGTTAGTATCGCTTATGCCTGAGCGTTTTACGCGGTGCAGCGAATACCCCTTTGGACGCCTCGCCGATGGCCGGTCGGCGCGGCGCTACCTTTTGCGTGGTGCGTGTGGTCTGGAGGCGAGCGTGACGGATTACGGGGCCGCCCTCACACATCTGATTCTTCCGGATGGGAGCGGCCATCGTGTGGATGTGATCCTTGGGTTCAATGACCTCGCCACCTACGCGAGGCACCCCAACTACTTCGGGGCAATTGCGGGGCGGGTCGCGGGCCGAATCCCGCGCGGACGGTTCGCGCTCGCGGGCAAGGATTACCAATTGGCGACAAACCATCCGCCGAACCACTTGCACGGCGGAGCCGTTGGCTTCGACAAGAAGATCTGGAAGCTTGTTTCCGCAGATGCGGATACGCCCGCCGTGACCCTCGCTTACGAGAGTCCGGACGGAGAGGAAGGCTATCCCGGTCGGGTGCGGGCGGAAGTGGCGTATCGGATTCTTCATCACCGGACGCTGGAAATCGAGGAGCGTGTGGTCAGTGACACCGTCACCCCCGTAAACCTCACCCAGCACGGCTACTTCAACCTCGCTGGCGAGGGCGGGGGTGACGCCCTTGATCATGAACTCACGGTTTTTTCCGATACCTACGTCCCTTGCGATCGCGACATGACGCCCACGGGTCGCATGGAAACAGTCGCGGGAACGGCAGCCGATTTCCGGGGGGCGCGACGCCTGCGCGATGCCATCCCCGAGCTCTTCCAGCGCCACGGCGACCTCTACCGTATCCGCGATGCCGACGGCGTGGCTTTGCTCCCGGCCGCCCGGTTGGCGCACCCGGCAAGCGGGCGGGTGATGGAGGTTCGCACAACACACCGCTTTCTCCAATTTTATACGGGCGTGGATTTGGACGGTTCCTTCGTCGGAAAGTCCGGTTGCGTCTATGGTCCTCACGCGGGCGTATGTCTGGAATGCGAGGGTTATCCGGATGCTGTCCATCACCCCGGGATCGATGACATCCTCGTACAACCGGGGCAACCCCTGATCCGCCGCACGCACTATGTTTTCGAAGAGCGATGATTCCGGCCCCGATCCAACCTGTAGCCGGCTTCCCGCCCCCTTCACGGACGAGGAGGATGGACGGAGGAAGGGCGCTTCCACCTTTTCTTTTCCACCCAACCCCGGAACCTTATGAGCCTTGATCATGACCATGGGACGGCGGTCTTTACGAAACCGCCCAAGCACCTTGACTACAGCCTCACGGGCGAAAACGCGACGCGCGCCATCGAACGCGGACTGGCCGAGGCGGACTGGTACCAGTGTCCGGTTCCGCGCGCGACGATGCGCGGGCTCCTTGAACGGAAGGACGGCCCGGCCATCCGCGACACGATCATCTGGTTTGGACTCATTGCCGGCGCGGGATTTCTCACCTTCTGGCTGTGGCCCTCCTGGTGGTGTGTCGTCCCGTATCTCGTCTATGCCACGCTTTACGCGTCCACTTCGGATTCCCGGTGGCATGAAGCCGGACACGGTACCGCCTTCAAAACGGATTGGATGAATAACGCGCTTTACGAGATCGCCTCTTTCATGGTCATGCGCGAATCAACGGTCTGGCGCTGGAGCCACACGCGCCATCACAGTGATACCATCATCGTCGGGCGGGACCCTGAAATCGCCGTGCCGCGTCCTCCCGACGTAAAGGCCATTCTCCTCGGATTTTTCGGTCTGCCCGTTTACCCAAAGTATTTTAAGCACATCGTGCTGCACTCGTTCGGGCGAATGAGCGAGGACGAGAGGACATATATTCCGGAGAGTGAGTTTTCGAAAATCTTCTTCAAAGCGCGCATTTACCGGGCCATCTATTTCGGCGTGATCGCGCTCGCGGTGATCAATATGAGCATCCTGCCGCTGCTGTTTATCGGCCTGCCGCATATTTTCGGAACCTGGCTCATGGCTGTGTATGGCCTGACCCAACACGCCGGTTTGGCCGAAAACGTCCTCGATCATCGGCTCAACTGCCGTACGGTTTACATGAACGTTGTCCACCGGTTTCTGTATTGGAATATGAACTACCATGTGGAGCACCACATGTTCCCTCTGGTTCCTTACCATGCCCTGCCGCGCCTCCATGAGGCCGTGAAGGACGATTGCCCCGAACCTTATCCGAGTCTGCTTTCCGCTTGGTGCGAAATCATTCCCGCTGTCCTCAGGCAAGTAAAGGACCCGGCCTACCATGTGAAGCGCAAACCCCCGCCTCCGAAAAAACGTGCGGAAGAACCGGTGCACAAGGCGGAGGCCGCCCCCGATGCGGGGGGCTGGGTGGAGGTCTGCGCGGCCGCTGATCTCGGCATCGAAGACGTCATTCGCTTCGATCACGGCAAACGCACCTATGCTCTCTACCGCGACGCCGGGGGCCAACTCTTCGCCACCGACGGCATTTGTACACACGGCAATACGCACCTGGCCGATGGCCTCGTAAAGGGACGGATCGTTGAATGCCCGAAACACAATGGACGCTTTAACCTCGCGGACGGTTCCCCCGCCCGCGCTCCGATTTGCCGGGGACTGGCGACATACCCCATTGCGGAACGCGGTGGCCGCCTCCACCTGAACGTTTCGCGGCCGGGCGGATCGGGGGCGCGCGAACAGCAGAGACTTCGCCTCCGCGTGGTGAGCAACCGCAACGTCGCCACCTTCATCAAGGAATTGGTTCTCGAACCGGTCGCGGGCACGGGCCAGGTACGGTTCACTCCGGGTGATTATCTTCAACTCGATATCCCCGCCTATGAAATGATCCGCTTCCGCGAGTTCGACATTCCGGAGCCCTACGCGACCGTGTGGGCGCAGCAACATGTTTTCGACCTCGTGGCACGCAACCCTGCTGGTGGTCGGCGCAATAATTATTCCCTTGCCAGCAACGCCACCAACGAACGCACCCTCCGTTTCAATGTGCGAATCGCCACACCCCCTCCGGGCCAGGCTTGCCCTCCCGGCGTGGGGTCGTCCTATGTCTTCAATCTGAAGCCCGGCGATGAAGTCACGGCCATTGGTCCATTCGGCGACTTCCATATCAAGCCCACGCAGAAGGAGATGGTTTATATCGGCGGGGGCGCGGGTATGGCCCCCCTGCGCGCGCATCTCTCCCACCTTTTTGAGACAGAAAAGACGGCGCGCAAGGTGAGCTACTGGTATGGAGCCCGCTCCCGCCAGGAGATCTATTACGAAGACTATTTTGCCGATTTGGCGCGGGTGTATCCGAATTTCGGCTTTCACCTCGCCCTTTCCTCACCGCTGCCGGAGGATGACTGGCACGGTCACTGTGGTTTCATCCATGAGGTGGTCTTTGATCACTACCTTGAAAACCATCCAGACCCGAAGGCCGTGGAGTTTTACCTGTGCGGACCGCCTATGATGATCAAGGCTTGCACAAAAATGCTGCGTGACCTTGGCGCGACCGATGAGCAAATCGCCTTCGACGAATTCTGAAAACCATGCTCTCCATCCCATACACAAACGACGGGTCGACGGACGCGCCCAAGCTCCGTTTCTACCTCAATGAAGATAACCTGGCTGATCTGCGGGAGGATTCCCGGTGGTCCGCCAAGCTTTGGCCGGAAGCCGGGGACTCCTTGCGGGAGGATGGATTTCATGGTATCCAGCTCACCACGTCAGCTCCGGCGCAAGTCGCGGGTTTCCCTCATTGCGCTCTGGGCCGGGTGAATGTGGCGGATGAGGCGGATGCCGTAATCGGGCGTCATGCCGGCCTCGGGCACACCTGCCTCACGCTTCATGCAGGGTGGGGCATTGAGGATGATGAAACCGTTGACCGGATCGTCGAAGCCATTCTCCTCGCCTCGGAAAAGTATCGACTGCCTGTATACCTGGAGACACACCGAGCCACGCTCACGCAGGATATCTGGCGCACCGTGCGCCTTGTTGAGCGCTTCCCCGGTATCCGATTCAATGGCGACTTCTCCCACTATTACACTGGACAGGAGATTGTTTATGGCGGACTTGAGCGCAAATTGGATTTTCTTGGCCCCGTCCTCGATCGTGTGGCCTTTATGCACGCGCGCATCGGCAGCCCCGGAAATATTCAGATGGCAATCGGAAGCGGGCGGGAAAGGCCGCCTTCCGCTGTCGGCGACATCAATTTCCTCGCCGATTTCAAGGCGATCTGGACGCGGGCCTTTCAAGGTTTTCGCCGGAATTCGCGTCCGGGTGATTATCTGATTTTCTGCCCGGAGCTGCTTTCGCGAAAGCATTACTATGCCCGCTGTTTTCCGGGTCCGGATGGCCGACCAGTCGAGGAATCCGACCGCTACGCCGAAGCCCTTGCGTATCTGGAAATCGCCCGGGAGTGCTGGGCGGCGGCAGAGGTGTAGCCCCTCAATCGTCCAGATCGAGAAGGAAGGCGAAATCGTCGCGGGTGAGACCGCCGCTTCGCCCGGAGCCGGGGGACTGGTCGAAGACGCGGTCGTAGATGGCGCGTTTCTCTTCTTTCAGCTGGGAAATTTTTTCTTCGACGGTGTGGCGCATGACGAGTCGCTGGATGAGGACGGACCGGGTTTGCCCGATGCGGTGGGCGCGGTCGGACGCCTGGTTTTCCACCGCCGGGTTCCACCAGGGGTCGACGTGGATGACATAGCTCGCGCGGGTGAGGTTGAGACCCATGCCTCCGGCGCGCAGGCTGATGAGGAAGGCGCTGGCCTTTTCGGCGGACTGAAACTCGTTCACGTAGGTCTTCCGCTTCTTCATGGGCGTGGAACCGTCGAGGCGGAAGAGGTTGATCTTTTTGGCTTCGAGGGTGGCCATGAGGATATCGAGGCAACCGGCGAATTGAGAAAAAATGAGCACCGAGTGCCCTTCGTCGATCAACTCGGAGACGGTTTCGGCCACGTAGGCAATCTTGGGTGAGTTGGGGTCCTGGCGATGGTCGTAAAGCGCGGGGGAGACGCAGATTTGCCGCAGGCGGAGAAGGGAGGTGAGGGCGATGACACCGGCTTGTTGTGTTGGCATCTCGGCGAAGGCGGTGGCCACTTCGTCGCGGACTTTTTGCGCCACGTCGCGGTAGAGGGCTTTCTGGCGGTTGTTGAGTTCGAGGTGGATGGTGGTCTCTGTCTTGGGCGGCAATTGGCTCAGGACGGCGTCTTTCGTGCGGCGAAGAATGAAGGGGCGGGCCCGCGTGAGGATCTTTTCTTCAAAGTGCACGCCCTTGCGTTCTTTCACAGGGATGCCGTCGAAGAGACCGGGCAGGGATAGGTGGAGGATAGTCTGAAGTTCGCCAAAGTGATTTTCCACGGGGGTTCCCGTAAGGGTGATGCGAAAGGCCGCCTCGACGCGGGCGACCGCCTTGGTGCGCGCCGCTTTGGCGTTTTTCACGGCTTGCGCCTCATCGAGAATGAGCGTGTGGAAACTCGTTTCGGAAAAACTCTCCAAGTCGCGGCGGAGCGTTTCGTAGGTCGTGATGATGACGTCGTGGCCCTCGAAGGTGTGCTTGCGTTGGTTGCCTGTGAAATCGAGAACCCGCATGGTGGGGGAGAATTTTTCGAACTCGGCGATCCAGTTGAAGACCAGGCTTGCGGGCACGACAAGCAGGTGGGGGCCGTCGCCGGCGTCGGGCCGCTTGGCGAGCGTGCCATCTTTGAGCGCGGTGAGGAAAAGGATGGTCTGGAGCGTTTTCCCGAGGCCCATGTCGTCGGCGAGGCAGGCCCCGAGACGGTGTGTGTAGAGAAAAGCAAGCCAGGCGTAGCCCTCGCTCTGGTAGGAGCGCGGCTCAGCCTGGATGGTCGGCGGCAGGGGCACGGCGGGTATTTCCGTGAACTGTGCCAGAGAGGAAATGACGTGGGCGTCTTCCGGCGGTAGGTTGAGGCGGACACCTTGTTTGCGCAGCTCAAGGAACTCAAAGATGGCGAGGCGCGGAATCTCGCTCAAGGCATCGTTCTCCCCGGCGTTTTGGCGCAGGAGCTTACGGGCTTTTTCCAGGCGATCCCGGGAGGCACTATTGAGAATGATAAACTGATCGCCCTTGAACACATAGCCCGATTCGATAGCCCGCTCCAGTTCGGCGGGGGGCAGGGGTTCACCCTCGTAGACGATTTCCGGGCGGATCTCCAGCCAGTCCCGGCGCTCGCGCTTGCGGTTGACATTGAAGGTGAGCTGGAGCTCCGCCGGACGGAGCGGTTTGCCGCGAAAGAGGAGGGTCACGCCAATGGCGTCGAGGCTCTCGAAGATGGCTGGCAGAGCGGCTTCCACGCGGTCGGCGGGTGCCTGGTCGACGGTTTCAATGGGGGCGTGCGTGAAGTAGGCGTCGGGGTTTTTCTCGGGGTGGGTGTGGACGATGCTCAGGGCCACGGCGAGGACCTTGCCGAGGGGGAGGGTGCAGGTTTGCCAAGGGGCGGTTGAGGCCGGTCGGCTGTCTGCGATGAGTCCGTGGAACTGGCGGAGAGCGGTTTCTTCGCCGAGCCTATAAAACAGGCTGAAGATTGAATCGCCGCGCCGACGCGTGGGTTGCGCTTCCACGAATTCCTCCCGCAGGCGGGTCCGCTCCGAATCGGGCGCGGCGAGAAATAACTGGATGGCACGCACGAGGTCGTCGTTTTCCTCCAGTGTCTGCGCGGGAAAGTAAGGGCGGCGAAGCTGGAAAATGTGCATCCAGAGCGCGTAGGGCATGACCGGGAGGGGAGAGGGCTGCCCATCCGGCTGGAGAATCGCGACCGACATCTGGTACATCCCGGTCGTATCGTATTCGCGGGCCGGTTCGACGACGAGAGCCAGCGGAAATTCGCCCGGGGTGGGCTTGTGCGGAAGGCCGTCCACGCGTGTCTCCGGCAGAGGAAAGGCCTCGATGTCGCCGCCGAGCATACAGGCACTGAGGAGCGTGTTGAAGGTGTAGACGCCGTGGCAGCTGGTAGCGGAGGCCAGCTCATTGTCGTCCGTGGACGGCGGGGGCTTGCGTTGCAAAAAGGCCTCAATGGACCGGGCATCGCGATAGATGGCGCCAAGGGGAGGCAGCACAAATGAAATCAGGGTCCCATCCGCCGTGATGACGCAATCCGGGGTGAGGGCCTCCCAGCGGCTGTCTCCAGGGGGTGACTCGACTTCCATCCCGATCTCCACCGTATACTTCTGTTTGAGCAGGTTCAGGGACATCGTCACAATGCGTTCGCTGACCTGCTGGATGGGCACAAAGCGGTCGCCCCGCAGGCGCGCCATGATTGGCATGGGGGGGTGTTTTTGATTCAGGTAGGCGCGGAGCGCGTCGAACGGGTCGTCATACTGGCGAAGACGCGATTGGACCTCCCGCACGCGGAAGTCGTAGATGTTTTCGATGACCTGCGCGCCCCGTGTGGAGTATCCGCGGAAAAATTTGTCTTCCGTATCATCCGGGTGAAAGCAGAGGAAGAGGCGCGGAAGGGCTGCTCGGGAGGGGGGGCTCTTCGGAGCCTCTGCGGGGAATGCAGGAGGGCGGCTTTCCTCTTCAACCGGCGTTTCGGGCGCTCGCGGCTTCGGCCTCGCGGGTGCTTCGGAAGCAAGGGGCTCCCCACCCGCAGGCTCGCCGCGAATCATAGCGGCCAGGCGCGCGCGTTCCCGGGGATCATCCGGCAGGTAGGAGCAACCCCGTTCGGCCCAGAAATAGCCCGCCGTGGCGGCAATGACGTGTTTGCAGGCCGCCCCGTTGGTCCAGTCGGGGCAGGTGCAGCGGTGAGCGATCCGGTTGCCTCTCGGACGGATCTCCACCGTGTAGGTGCGGCCACCCTTCACCTTTGCCTTGAGTATGCCTGTCCGGCCGGTCCATTCGAAATCGAGAATCGCCTCGGTCCGGGCGTAGGCCAGCCCCCGCTGGATCCGTTGGGCATCCGCCATCGAAAAAATGATGTTCGGTTTAAGTTCGGCAAAAGCCTCGGATGCACTGGGAAACCCCTCTTCGCTCATAGATCAGCAGCAGTTGAGCACGCCTTTTGACGCGGGCCAAGATTCAATCCGGCGGATTTCACAATCGCTCACGGGTCCGCTGTGCGCGGAACGGCCTTCACCAGAACCGCCAGGAGCCCGACCCCGCCCAGAAGCGAAAGCCATGCGGGCCACCAGCCGAACCCGGCGGGGATGAATCCCACGATCAGGGCCGTCCCCGCCGCCGTGAGCGCGTAGGGTAACTGGGTGCGCACGTGGTCCAGCGGGCGCACGCCGCACGTAACCGAACTGACCAGGGTGGTATCGCTGAAGGGACTACAGTGATCCCCGAAAACGGCCCCGGCAAAGACCGCCGCCACCACCGCGTAAACGAGGGGCAAGGCGGCCGTCGCCGCGACTTCCGGTTGGAGAAGAAAGACGAGCGGGAGGGCAATCGGCATGAGCAGACCCATTGTGCCCCAGCTCGTACCGGTGGTGAACGAAATCGCCACACCTGTCAGAAAGACAGCCGCCGGAAGCCATCGCGGATCGAAGCTGCCTTCCAGCACTTGCGCGATGAAGCGGGCTGTGCCCAGGTCGCGCAGCACACTTCCCAAAATCCACGCAAAGAGCAAAACCGTCAGGGGCAGCAGAAGCGTCCGCACACCTTGCAAAAACGCTGCCGGGGCGGGAACCGGAGCAGTCGCCCGCGGGTAAAGCGCAATCGCCGCGATCAAACCCAGGACACTGCCGGTGAGGAGGATATAGGGCCCGTCCCCGCTGCTGAAGGCGAGGGCCACTTTTTCGAAGGTGAAGGGCCAGAGGGGACGCGCCTCCCACACGTAGAACGTTGCCATGATCCCGACGACCAGCACGGCCAGCGGAACCAGTGCGCTCGCGAGCGAGCCCGTGGCGGGCGCGGGGCTTCCCTTGCGCGGAAGGGCAGGCGGAGGGGCGGCGCGGGCGGTCCGTTCAAAGCGCCGCATCGGCCCAGGATTCCAGTCGAAGGCAATGCTCAAAAGGAGCAGCGCGAGCGTGAACCACACGTAGAAATTCAGGGGAATCGATCCGAAGAAGACACCGTAGGGAGCCAGTTCATCCCGCACCCCCACCGTCACGAGAGCGTCGTCGATGAGCGTTAACTGAGTGGCGATCCACGTGCTGATGAAGGCCACCGAGGCCACCGAGGAACTGGTCGAATCGACGAGGTAGGCCAACTTCACCCGCGCCACGCGGCTGGAGTCGGCGAGACTCCGGCAAACGCGCCCCACGAGCACGCTGTTGGCCAGTCCATCGAAAAAGCAGATGGTGCCCAGCCCCACGGTGGACCATTGAAAACGCCGGCGCACATCACCGCTCCCGTGCGTCCACTTTTCGAGAAGACGCCGCAGCCCCCCGCCGGCTTCGAGGATGGCGGCAAAACCGCCCAGCAGAAGCGTGAAAACGAGGGCTCCGGCCTTCCACGGGCTCTGCAGGGCAGGGCGCAGGTGGTTGTAGAAAATGCTCAGAACCGCGTGCCCAAGGTCGCCCTCGCTCAGCACCAGCGCGCCCGCCAGGCCACCCAGGGCGAGACTGAACAGCACCCGCCGGCTCAGGAGGATGGCCCCGAGGGCCACGACAGGCGGCCAAACAGGAGCCCAGCCAAACTCGGCGGAGCCCATCCATCCGGAGACTATCCATACACCCACCAACCCGCCGACCCAGGCGAGGGGACGACGGAGGCTGTAGCTGCGCGGGATTCGTTTGCTGGCCATGTTCTGTAAATCAATTCGACCGACGCGTCCACATCGAGGCTTGCGCGACCGACCACTGGAACTTCCGCGCGTGCTCCCGGATCAAAAACGGCAAATCCCGCGTCCCCTCAAAAAGAAAATTCGGCGCGAGGATCTCTTTCAGGGCTTCGAGCGGCTCACCTGTTTCCGGAGTCGCCCCGATCCAGTAATCCCTCGCCGTAAAGGTCTCCAGCCAGGTATGGGGCGTGGTGATGATCAGCTGCCCGCCCCCGTTGAGCAGACCGGGGAGGCGGTCGAGAAACTTCCGGGGGTAGGGGAGGCGGCAGAGCAGGTTGGCCGCGAGCACCACGTCGAATTGGCCCAGATCCGTGGGAAGCGCCTGGGCGTCTTCCCGGCGGAAGGAAATGCCCGCGCAATCAATGCCTTCGGGCAAATGCGCCTCCACACGGCGGGAAATTCCCCCCACCTCCGGCAGGTCATAAGGCAACGAGCCTTCCCGGCAAAGAAGCGAGGCCGCCATGATAAACGTATGCGAGAAATCCACCCCAACCGCCTCCCGGCAATAGCGGCTCAGCTCCAGCGTCGACCGCCCCACGGCGCAACCCACATCCAGGGCGCGGGCCCCAGTCGGAAGGCGCTGTTGATCAAGGCACTCCCGCACACAGCGCACCGGGAAGTGCAAAGCCCCCTTGGGCCCAAAATCCCAGGGAAGCATATCCGCCTCCTGACCATAGTGAAAATTCAGATACTGCGCCAGCAGCTCCGGGCGCTCATAAGTGTTCTCCGGCATAGTCCCGTAACCTGCACAATCCCCCCCGCACCGCAAGTATGCATCGGACCACCGGTGTGGCTTCAGACCATGGGTAACCGTTTCGGCAAAAAGGAGTGATGCCCCTGACGTCATCCCCGCCTTCAGGCGGTCTCGGCACGGCGGTCGTGCGGAGGCGGCGGGCAGCGGGA
>JAFIGE010000118.1 GCA_020831585.1 Opitutales bacterium
GCGAGCGCATGATATGCCGCATCGCCTCCATCGCCTCCTCATCCATCAGCCGCCTCTTCTGCACCACCCTCGAAATAAGGTGGTGGCAAGCCAACCGTGGATACTTCAACCTTCGGCAAAACCTCCTGCTCATGATGCCACTCAAACACCTGCCTATCTTCTGTCAATTCTGTAATGTTCAGAACATTAAAAAAAGTTCCCAATGCCAATTCAGTTGTGGATTCTGTTTTAACTCAAGCAGGCGGAGTGCCTGACAAACTTTGTGATTACACGCTCCCTGGAGTAATCGCTGAAGGCCCTCTTGCGAAATGAGTCCTGATGCTATAAAAAGCGGTTTCGCTTGTCTGTTAGTCCGACTCAAACCGGATCCATCCTCCCTACGCAACCGTGCCCATGAAACCAAGCCTAACTTTTCTCCGATTTGCCTGCCTTCTCCTGCTCACCGGCCCGACCCTTGGTGCCCAGACCTTTCCTCCCTTCAGCGGAACTATCTTCATCAACCCAAATATCATCACCTCCGCTGACCCAACCACGTTCACCGGTCTGAGCGACGCCGGGCAGGGCAACCGTTGGATGTTCGACCGGCGCTCCGGCTGGGTGTTTTTAAATGCCTTCCTCTTCAATGCTACTTACAGCAACGGGCAGGTCATCGAAGTGCAGGTGAATCCGGAGTTCGCCACGGTGGAGGCCGCCCGCGTGGAAGCCCAGAGGTTTGCACCCGTCATCGGCCAACTGCCGCGCCGCCAACTTCGGGATGTGCAAACGGTTTGGATCCATCGGGGAATTCATCCGTTTGGCGGGGGCAACAACAACCTCCTCATTCACACCGGTCAGGCCGCCCTCTATGAGACCGACGGCATCCTGGAAGAGGTGCTTGTGCACGAGGCCGCCCACACTTCCCTGGACACCGACTTCGCTGCCTCTCCCGGGTGGATGGCGGCGCAAGTAGCTGACGGGCGATTTATCTCGGTCTATGCTCGGCAATACCCTGTGCAGGAGGATATCGCCGAAAGCTTTCTTCCGTGGCTCGCACTTCGCTACAGACGGGACCGCATTCCCGACTCCCTCGCCGACACCATCCAGCAGACGATACCCAACCGGATCGCCTTCTTTGATGCGCAGCGTTTCGACATGTATCCCTTCGTCGGGCAGCCTCACTACAGCGACTGGCTCGCGGGACACCCCTCCATCGCCACCCGTCGCCCGGGCGCCGACCCGGACGGCGACGGCATCTCGAACCTACTGGAGTTTGTCCTGGGGGGAAATCCGACCGAGCCGGACCGCACCATCCTCGGTTCGCTTGCAAACGGAACCACCACCCCGGCGGAACCTATCGACGGAAGCTTTTCTTTCACCTTCAGCCGACGCGCCACTTCCATTCCGCAGGTCGAACTGACCTTTCAGCACAGCTCCGACCTCATAACCTGGTCCGATATCCCGATTGATCCCCCCGGTAGCGCCGCGACTGGTCGGGTCACCCTGGGGCCTATCGTGGGGGGCATGCAACCCGTCACCATCACCCTGCCGGTCACCTCCGATCCCTCGCGCTTCATCCGGCTCAAAGCAAACGCCTCGCTCCCCTCCGGCAATCTCCTCGTCAACGGCTCCGGAGAGAGTCCGCCGGACGTCGGTTGGACCATCATCGCCAACGGTGGCAGCGGATGGTCGCGGATGGCAGCGGGCGGATTCGATGGCATTCCAGGGTATTTCGTGACGTCCTTTGGTTGGGGTCGGCGCTTCCAGGTGGTCGACTTGGTCGCGGCGGGGTTTACCCCTGCTCAACTCGATGAGGCTCCGCGCATTCGCGTCGGTGAGGCGATCAGTTCCTACTTCAACAACCAACCCGACAGCTTCTACATCCGCGTGGAACTGCGTGGCGAGGGTCAAAACGTCATCGCCTCCTGGAACGCCGGGACCTTCACCGCCCCCCTGACGGCCACGACCGACTGGGTGCTGCACCAGCATGACTTCACCGGTTACGGACCCGGTGTTCGCTACGTCTACTTCGAAGACGGAGGGATTGACCGGGGCTTCTGGGCCGGGCCCTTCGGGACCTACCACGACGCGGCCAGCGTGGAAGTGTTCCCCGGGCAATAGTCGAAGCGGATTGGATTCTTCGCCTGACCGATATGAGACCTCTTCTATTCCGCCTCCGGTAAGACAAGGCAGGAATTCCGGCAGACAGTCACCGGGGTGGTGGAACCGTTCCGCACCGAAGCGGCGGGTGTAATTGCGAAGTGAGGGCCAATGAGGAGACGGCTTGACGCGGTCGGCGACCGATCTGAGCCTGTCATACATGATACTTGCCCTGACCTCCCGACGGTGCCTCGCGCGGGCGCTTGTTTTTTTCTTTGCTTTGGCCGCTCCTTTCGCTGCCCGGTCTGCCGAGCCGCCCGGCATCTTTCTCACCTGGGTGGAGGATCCTTTGCGCTCCATGGTGATTGATTGGCAGACAGTGGCCTCCGCGGAGGGGCAATCGCTGGAGTTTCGTGAGCGGGGTGTGCGCGACACGTGGGAATCGGCCGCAGCCGCGGCACTTCCGTTTCCTTTCTCCGACCGCACGATTCACCGCGTCCACCTACGAAATCTTTCACCGGGCACGGAGTATGAGTTCCGCTTCGAGGGTTTCGAACGAATTTACTTTTTCCGCACCATGCCGGAAAACAACTTCGCTCCGCTCACAATTGCCCTTGGCGGAGACACGCGCCACCGCAAGGAGTGGATGGACGCGGTGAATATTCAAGCCATGCGCTACGACCCCGATTTCATTGTTTGGGGAGGGGATTTTGCCTACGCGGATGGTCGTGAGGACCGGCTCTACCGTTGGTATGAGTGGTTTGACTCGGTGCGGGAGACCCTCATCACACCGGAAGGCCGGGTCGTTCCCATCTTGCTTTGCATCGGGAACCACGAGGTGCGCGGCGGATACATTTGGGGTGCCGACCGGGGGGACGACGGCTATGAAGCCACCGATGCCTTCCGGGCCTCCATCGCCCCCTATTTCTACTCCCTCTTTGCCTTCCCCGGACAGCCGGGATATGCCGCGCTCGACTTCGGAAACTACCTCAGCCTGATCTTTCTCGATACGGATCATGCAAACCCTGTCCCGGGCGAACAGACAGAGTGGCTGCGACGGGCACTGGCTGAACGCCAGGGGCTTTTCGGCCAGATTTTGCCAGTTTATCATGTGCCGGCGTATCCCTCCGTGCGACCGTTTGAGGGACGGGTGAGTCAACGGGTTCGGCAACATTGGGTTCCGCTCTTCGAGGAATTTGGTGTGCGATTCGCTTTCGAGAATCACGATCACGCCTATAAACGCACGCTGCCCCTGCGCCAGCATCGTCCCAGCGAAAACGGGATCATTTACTTCGGCGACGGAGCCTGGGGCGTAGGGACAAGGGATGTTCGGCCCCCGGAGGACTATGGTTACATGGCGCTCGCGAAGAGTGTGCGCCACGCCATCATCATGACACTCCAGGCCGGCCACGCGACCTTCGAGGTGATATCCGAGAATGGGGAAATCATCGACCGTTTCCCGGAAAGCCGCTCTGCCGCTACCTCAGCGGTTTCCGATTGACGACCAAGCAACATCCGCCGCAGCCGCATACACGACCGCCCAAGGATACCCTTTTCGGGCGAAAGGAGCGGGGTGCCTGATGATCTGCAAAAGTTTTTTCGGGCTTGTCAGGTGCGGCATCGAATGAAGACTTCCTCCCTTCCATTCGAGCCCCGAGAAAATTTAAAGACGGGTTATGCCACTTTTCACCGCCGAGCCCGCAGTTACTGAATTGAAACGTCTCTATGCCCTCTATTTTTAAAAAACGGCACCTCCTCAAGACCCTTCAGAATGTCGGTCGCCACCCTGCGCGTTTACTGGACTGGCTGGTGATCGGGGTGATTGGTATCCTCCTGGTCTGGACAACGCTGCGAGTGGGCGGCTATCCGGTGGCAGGCTGGCCGCTTTTTCCCGCATTTATTCTCCTCGCGGTGTGCGGGGCCCTTCATGCGATGGCGCGGGTTTCGCGTGTGAAATCGGTGGGACTGCATGCTTGGTCATGGATTCCCCTTCCCTTTCTTTTGTGGGCCTGGATCAGCGTCAAATGGCTCTCTCCCCTACCCTCCACGGGGGAGCTCCATCTGCTCATTTGGGCAGGGGCCTATCTTCTTTTTCTGGTGACCCTGCATACGGTTCTGACCCGCGTACACCAGTTCACTCTATTCGGTGTTTTGGGCGCAGTCCTCGTGATTGCGATGGCCGGGGCCTTTCGGGAAGCCTACATTTCGCCGTTTTGGTTTCCCCTGGGGGATCGCCTCCGGGATGACTTGATCATGGCTGGACACGGTGGATATCTCACGATTCCAAGTGCGCTTTCCGCGCTTATCCTCTTTTCGCTTCCTTTCTGTCTTTTCGGAGCCCTCATGCCCCGCTTTATCGGCCCGGTGAGAATGCTCCTGGGTTTTCTGATTTTCGCGAGCTTCTTCGGTCTCCTTGTCGCGGGATCAATGAACGCGTTTTACATCGCCGCCGGAATCTTTTTTTTCGCTCCCTTTTTCACGCTGCCGCTATGGAAGCAGCGTCGCCGTTACTTTCTCGCCCTTTTCGGGGGGCTCCTCGTTTTGGGCAGCCTCATCTGGTTTACCGGGTCCCCTCTGCGCGACCGTTTTGTGGAGATACACGGGAACACACGGGAAAACCTGACGGCTCCTTTTGCCGGAGCCGCATGGCGCATGTTTGGCGATAGTCCCATCATCGGGCACGGAGCGGCGGCCTTCTCCGCGCGTTGGGATTACCACGGCGATCCCGAGGTTCGCTGGTCTCCCGTGCACGCCAATCATTCCTGGGCTGAAATGGCGGCTGAACTCGGGCTCGTGGGCCTGCTCCTGAGTGTAACCGGCATCCTCATCATGCTTGGCTGGACCTTCCGCAAGTGGAAAGCCACCCCCTACCAGGCTCCCTCCGAAGAAGAGGCTTTCCGCGAGACAAACGCCAACCGCAACCGGCGGCGGCGACGCCGGAAGAAGGAACGCATCACGCGCGTGCCCAGTCAGAAAATCCTCATGGGTGCGGTCGCCTTTGGAATTGTCGCACTCTCTGTTTTTGCCTTTTTCTTCAGCGTCCTGGAGATCCCGGTTGTCGTGTTTTTTGTCGCCGTGGCCCTCGGTGTGCTTGGGCGAGTGGTGCGCAGCGATGAATGGGACCTTCCGAAGGCTCTGCGTCCACGCATCCTCATGGCCCTCCTTCCGGTTTTTCTGGGGAGCTTCATTCTCGCCCGCGGCTGGCCGCTATTGCACGCGCACAAGGAGACCTTTTATGCGCAGGAACGCTTGGCGCGGGTCTTGGAAAACCCGGATCAACTCTTTTTCGAGCCCACCCGACTCTTTAGGATTATGGGCGAATTTGAGAGCGCGCTTGGACTGCGGCCAGACCACGCGCCGGCCTGGGGAGGCTTGGCCTGGTCGCATGTAAACCGAATCCACGTGGATGACATCCCCGTTGCCAGCCTCGCCGCAAGCGCCCTTTCCGCCGCCGACCGCGCCCTCGCCATCGATGAGAAGAATGGCCTTTTCCAGTTTTACCGCGCCGTCGCCCTTGGCTTCGCCACGGCCCCCTGGGAACAGGTGGAAGCCGCTTTTGAGGAGGCTGTGCGGCTGGCCCCGAATCGGGCACAGGTCCTCACCACTTACGCACACTTCCTCCACGCCAATGGAGAACCCCGGGAGCGGGCTATCGAGCTCCTCGACCGCGCGCTCGCCGTCGACCCGACCTATCGTCCGGCGAGTGACCTGCGCGCCCGTATCCTCCTCTAATTTCGATCATGCCTCCGCTCTCATCACTGATTAACCGCCTCAGGCTCTCCGCGCTCTGGGGATGCGGCCTTTTCATCGGACTTTTTCTCCCCACACTGGAGGCGCAAATCTCCGTTCTTCCGTTGCGCGGGGAGGTGATGATCGACCGGGGGGGCGAACGCCCGGAGCGCATTCGCGAAATCACTTCTTTCGACCCTGGAGAGAGCCTTCTGACTGGTCAGGCGAGCACAGCCATCCTTCTGCTCCCTTCGGGAGCGCGCCTTTCCCTCCAATCCGAAGCCCGGCTCGTGTTTTCCACCGAAGGCTCTCCGGCGGAAATCTCCGGTGCCCATGTCCCCTTGTTTGTCCTGCACAGCGGCTTCGCGGGCATCCAGGTGCCCAGGGAGGCGATTTCCGAGGGCTTGCATGTGGGAACCGATGCCGGCACAGTTGTGGCTGAACTGGGAACTTCGATGATAAACACCCTGACCGACCGCTCGGATCAACGGGTCGTCATGATCGGGGTGGACAGCGGTCGGCTGCGCTTGGTCCCCTCATGGGAGGGCGGAGAGAATATCCCGGTGATGCAGGGCGACGCCATCACCCTTACCCAACTTCCGGTGACAGCAGACGACCCGCCTCCCCAAGTGCAGGAGCAAATTCTGGTCGGAGACCTCCGCACGCGGCTCCTTTCCGCGTTGCAGGATATCAACAATGCCCAAACAGCGGTCGTTGTCTCGCGCGAAAGAAATCGCCCCACACAGGCTGTCAGCTCCCTCCCCCGGGCAGACCGTATGCCCCGCCCCTTTCCCGCCACGGGCAAACTGCCACCGGAAGAGCTTCTCCGGCGATAGAGCAGCGCCCCACCGCGGTCCCCATCTAACCCCGGCACCTGCGGAATTCAGGATCGCGCCGAAATCGGATCACCCGGGTGAAGAATCCTGATTCTACACTGCGCACAAAAAAACCCGCGCCGAAGCGCGGGTTTTGAAAAATCGAATCGAGACGATCCTGATTAGACCAATTCCTTCAGACCGCTACCGGGCTTGAACTTAACGGACTTCGAAGCGGGGATCTTGATCGCAGCCTTGGTCTGCGGGTTGATGCCGGTACGGGCGGCGCGTTTGACGACCGAGAACGTTCCGAAACCAATGAGCTGGACACTCTTGTCCTTGCTCTTCAGACCCTTTTTGATGCCGTCGAGCACAGCTTCGAGAGCGCGCTCAGCAGCGGCTTTCGAGGTGTCGGGACCGAGGGATTTTTGGATAGATTCAACAAGCTCTGATTTATTCATTTAATTGATTCGTTTTGGATGAGTGAATGGCTAGTTACCAAGACCCATGAGAAGGATGGGGGCTCGTCCGCGTCAACCGAATTGTCACCAAATGCCATGGAAAACGAGAAATTCTTTGCGCTTTCATTCCTTTTCCTGAGCGGATTGCAAAGGAGCCTCTCCGTGAACGCCGCTAATTGCCAAGCGCAAGAGATGCTCAAGGGCTTCGACACGCGGTATATCCCGCTCCAGGGCCAGTTGCCCGGAACGCTTCCAGAGTTGGCGGGCCATGGTGGCGGCTTGGGCCGGCGGAGCGCCCAAACGCCGGAAAACTTCCGTCAATTGTGCGATGCGCGCGGCTTCGTCCTCGGAACTGTGCGGGCTCACGATATTTCCTCTTCGAGAGCGACCTCCGCACCGTTTTCCAACTGCCAGGTGACAGCTTCCGCGGACTCGCGCAGCTTGCGTTTAAGAAGGGCGAGGCCGACCCAGCCATCCCCATCCGGCGCACGCGAACGGAGTTCCCCGGCGGGGGTTCCGCCGACGGTGAGCGCGCTTAATCCGGCCCCCGGGGGCGCTCCCGAGCCTGTCACGCGCACGAGGCAGCGACCGGCCCGCCCGAGGCGTTCCATACGGGCCACGACTTCCTGACCGGGAAAACAACCTTTGTTGAAAGAGACAAAGCGCGCCAGGCCCGCTTCGTGGGGCGTTTCGCCCTCACCAGCATCGGCGGGCACCTCACAAACACCGAGGCGCACGCGCCGCGCCGTCCAGGCGGGTGCTTCCAGCGGCTCTGCGGCAGCGGCCAGGCGCACCACGATCTCTTCGCCGCTTCCCTCCCCGACCCACCAGATGAGCCCGCCCTTCGCACGCTCATCGCGAAAGAGGCTGCCGCCCGCTTCACCCGTCCATTGTCCCCGGTGCGGCACAGCGAGCCCGGCCCGCTCACCCGCGTCCTCCGAAAAGGCAACAGCCGTGCCCGCCGGGACGACGCGCAGGCTGACGTCATCGGCAATGATAAAGGCTTCGAGCTTGGTCGCGATGGTTTCGGCGGGACAGCCCGTGCTCACGAGGAGAAAGCGCTCCGGTCCCAGCCGCAAGGTAAAGGCATCAGCCACAATGCGCCCGCGGTGATCGAGCCAGAGCCCGTAGCGTGCCCCCCCCTCGGGTAGGCGCAGATCCGTGGAGGACTGGCTGTGGAGAAAATCCGCCGCATCCTCTCCGGTCACCTCGATGAGGGCGGGAAGCGGCTGGCGGTAAAAAAACGCTTTCTTGGCATCCATGCCCTAAAACTCGGCTACACCCGGCGTGCGCGCAAACGGAATGACATCACGGATGTTGGCCACCCCCGTGACAAACATGAGCATGCGCTCAAACCCGAGGCCAAAACCCGCGTGCGGCACCGATCCGTAGCGCCGCAGATCGCGGTACCACCAGTAATCCGCCGGATCGAGCTGGTGGGCAGCGAGAGCTTCGTCGAGAAAGTCGAGGCGCTCTTCGCGCTGGCTCCCGCCAATGATTTCGCCGATACCGGGCACGAGCACATCCATCGCGGCCACGGTTTTGCCATCGTCGTTGCGCCGCATGTAGAAGGGTTTGATCGATTGCGGGTAGTTGTAGAGCGTCACCGGGCTCTTGAAATGCTCCTCCGTGAGATAGCGCTCGTGCTCGCTCTGGAGGTTCGCTCCCCACTCCGCCGGATACGCGAAGGTGCGCCCGGAGGCCTGGAGGATCGCCACCGCTTCGGTGTAGCTGACCCGCTGAAAGGGACGCTCGAGGACGAAGCGCAGCCGCTCCAGCAGCCCCTTGTCGACAAACTGATCGAAGAAGGCGAGATCGTCCGCTGCGTGTTCCATGACGTCCGCGATGAGTTCCTTGATGAAGGTCTCCGCAAGCTCCATATCGCCCTCCAGATCGCAAAATGCCATCTCCGGTTCGATCATCCAAAACTCGCTCGCGTGGCGGGAGGTGTGGGAATTCTCCGCACGAAAGGTCGGGCCAAAGGTATAGACATTGCTGTGCGAACAGGCGAAAATCTCCGCCTCCAGCTGCCCGCTCACCGTGAGAAAAGTCGGCCGCCCGAAGAAATCCTTGCCCGCATCGACCTCGCCGTCCGCTCCCACAGGCGCTTTGTTGAGGGGAAGTGTGGTCACGCGGAACATCTCCCCCGCCCCCTCACAATCGCTCGCCGTGATGATGGGCGTGTGCACGTAGAGAAAACCGCGCTCCTGGAAAAACCGGTGGATGGCGTAGGCCAGACGCGAACGCACGCGGAAAACCGCGCCGAAAAGATTGGAACGCGGGCGCAGGTGTGCGATCTCCCGCAGATACTCGGGCGAATGGCGCTTCTTCTGCAAAGGGTAGCTCTCGTCCGCCCCGCCCACGAGAATCAGCTCCGCCGCGCGCAACTCCCAGCTTTGCCCCTTGCCCTGTGAGGGCACCAGCTCACCCGTCACATCCACGGCCGAACCGGTCGTGAATTTTTCGATACCGCCGAAGGCCGGGCAGCTCTCATCCACGATCACCTGCACGTTGCCGCGCGAGGAACCGTCGTTCACCTCCAAAAAAGAAAAGCCCTTGGCATCGCGCCGCGTGCGCACCCATCCCTGCACCCGCACCGCCGCTTGCGGACCTCTCGAAGCCAGGACTTCCCGGATCATTGTTCGCTTCATGCATGTATCCTCAAAACGCTTCTGCCCGAAAAGCCAGTCAGAAAAACTTTTGCTTGTCGCAAAGTGAACAGGCGTTCACTTTTGGATCATTCCCCTTTCGGCGATTTTTTCTTCCCATGACAAACGCAAAGCAACCAAGCACGGACGCGCGCCGCCTGGATTTTGTCCGGGCGTGTGCGGAGCTGCACGCGCCGGGCAGCCTGCCGGGCCTTGTCCCGCTGCGTCACCTCGAAGAGCGCGAAGCGGAAGCGGGCGGGCTTCAGCTCGGGGATGCGCCGCTTTCGGCGGGGAGCGAAGCGGCCTTCCGCGGCGGTCTCCCGCGGGGCGCGGTGACGGAGTGCGTGGCTCCCCGCCCCGGTGACGGCGGGCACTCCTTTTTACGCCTCGTGGTCGCGGCCACGCGGCGCGAACGCGGCCTCTGCGCCTTTGTCGACGGCGAAGACCAGCTCGATCCGGAGAGCCTGCCCGCAGTCCTGCGCGAAGGGCTCATCTGGGTGCGCTGCCGCGATCTGCACCAGACGCTGCAGGCCGCCGACCTGCTCGTGCGCGACACAAACTTTCTCACCGTGCTCGTGGACCTGCCCCGGAGCGACCACCGGGCCCTGCGCCGCATCCCCGCGCAAGTGTGGTATCGCCTGCAACGGGCCGTGGCGGCCAACGACACGTGGCTTGTCATCTGCTCGGCGCAACCCCTCGTTGCCGGTGTGCGCCGCCGCCTCTCCCTGCGTGCCCGGCGCACGCTCGCCGATCTCGATCAACCCTGGACCCGCGCCCTCGGAGCCGTCGAAGCCCGCCTCGAACGCGGGCACGCGCCCCCTGCGGCCCACAGCGCAGTCAGCTAAAGCATGCTTATGCATTTGGAGGTTCTTTCAAGATGTATATCGTGATCCGTCTGCCCGCCTTTTCCCTGCAAGCCGTCCTTGCGCAAGCGGATGTGCCGATGCGGGAAGCGGCCGTCCTTGTGGGCGTGGAAGGGCGGCGCGTGGTTGTGCGGGAGATGAACCGCGCGGCCCGGCAAGCCGCCATCGAAGCAGGCTTCACCGTTGCCCAGGCCCGCGCGCGCCTGCCCGCCGTGGGCGTGTATGAAGTCAATGCGATGGCCGAGGCGACCGCCGCCCGCACCCTCCTGGGGGTCGCCCGCAACCTCACGCCGCGGGTCGAGGAAAGCGCTCCCGGCGAAGTCACGCTGGATACGCGGGGCATGCGCGAGCGCCGCCCCGAAGCCCTCGCCCGGCACATCCGCGCGCTCCTCAAGCGGGCCGGTTACTTCGCCTGTGTGGGGGCGGCGGCCACGCCGGATCTCGCTGCCATTGCCGCCCGCGTGCAGGCACCCGGGGCGATTGTGCGCGATGCGCGGGCCTTTCTCGAAGAAGTTCCGCTCAGTGCCGCCGGGCTCAGTGCAAGCCTGCGCGAGCGCCTCCACGACTGGGGCATCGGCACCCTTGGTGCCCTCCTGCAACTCCCCCGCCCCGCCGTGGTCGAACGCCTTGGCGATGAAGCCGGCGAGGTCTGGGAGCGCCTCGCCGGTCAGCGCGCCCGCCCCCTCCGCCTCGCCACCGACGCCCCCTCCTTCCGCGAGAGCGTGGAATGGGAAAACCCCGTGGAAACCCTTGAGCCCCTGCTCTTTCTCCTCCGCCGTCTCCTCGATCAACTGGCCCTGCAGATCCGGGGTGCGGGGCGCTACGCCGGAGCCGTCCAGCTCACCCTCCGCGAAGCCATGGGCGAGGGCCACCAACGCCGCTTCACCCTGCCCGAACCCACCCAATCCGGAGCTCTCCTCTACCGCGTGATCGATCTCCATCTGGAGCAAGTGCGCCTAGAATCCGGCCTCACCGGTCTCGCCCTCGAACTCGAAGCGGTCGATCCGCCCCACCGCCAGCGCAGCCTCTTCCAGACAGGCGTGAAAGACCCCTGGCGCTTGAGCGACACCCTCGCCAAGCTGCGCGGTCTCGTGGGGGAGAAACGCGTGGGCGTGCCCCGGCTGCGCGAGAGCCATCGCCCCGACAGCCTCACCCTCGAAGCCCCGGCGGAGGAAATCCCCGCCGCCGTGGCCGAAGAACAGGCCGCCTACGGACCCGCCCTCCGCCGGCACCGCACGCCCGGCTCCGGCGTGCGCGTGCACCTTCGCCACGACATCCCCGCCTTCCTCGAAACCGACGGCGCGCGCTGGAGCATCGTCGCCGCCGCCGGCCCCTATCCCCTCTCCGGCAACTGGTGGGAACCCGGGCGAGCCTGGGCGCATACCGAGTGGGATGTCGAACTCACCGACGGCCGCCTCTGCCGCCTTGCCCATGAAGGCCCCCACTGGCGCATCGAGGGCTTTTATGACTGAACGCCACCCCATGGCGCGGCGCACGGACCAAACGGGGAAGGAGCAGGAGCCCGGAAAGGCCGAGAGCAAAAAGCCGTCCGGGAGATTTATCCCCGGACCGCTACGGACGGAGAGATGCCTACGGATTTTCGAGCGCCCCAGGCGACGAGGAGTGCACGCAAAGGGCTGGAAGCGCGCTTCCACCGAGAGTCGACCGCTGAAGCAGGCCGACTACGGAAGTGCCGCCGTTTCCGGCCGAAATTAAAGGTCTCAAAGATTCCCCAACCAACACTTTACAAGTTGTTAACGGAGAGGAACCCGCAAAGAAAACCGCCCGCAAGAGGGGGCGCGGGCGGTTTCGGTGAAGACCTATGAATTCAAAACAAGCAGCCTCAGCGGCGACGGCGCCAGGCCACAAGGCCGAGGGCCAGCAGGCCGATGAGGGCGGTGTAAGTGGAGGGCTCGGGGATAACCACGGCATCCCACGTTTCGCCGATACGGATTTGATCAAGATCGATTAAGCCGCTGGTCGCACCTTTACGGATCAAGAGTCCCGAGCCCTTGCCGCGGGAGCCGAGGCACCACCACCGGCACACCGGCACGTCTTAACGGCTGCCCCCGCGACCGCGCGCTCCCTTAGCGCAATTCCTGGCCCGTCATGGCGTCCACGATCTTGAAGTTCTCCACGTGATAGGCCGGATCGGCGCGGAAACTGAGCTTCACGCCGTAGGTTTCCTCGATGTCGAGAAGAACAGGTTCGTCCTCGTGGCGGAGGCGTTCGAGGGCGTGGGGATGGCAGAAGACACGCAACCAATACGGGTCCTGCCGGGCCTCAATCTGGGGCTTGAGGCGGCGGATGACACTCGTGAGGCGGCGCTGGATCTCCACACTCATGGTGCGGGCGCTCTTCACCGTGCCACGCCCGTTGCAATACGGGCAGGGGCTGTAAAGACCGCTGGAAACGGATTCCTTGTGGCGCTGGCGGGTCATTTGCATGATCCCCAGCTGGGAGATTTGGAGGATGTGCGACTTCGCTCGGTCGAGTTCCATCTCGTCCTTCATCCGCTTGTAGACCGCGTTGCGGTCCTTGCGGTTCTTCATGTCGATGAAGTCGAGGATGATGAGCCCGCCGATATTGCGCAGACGGATCTGGCGGGCGGCCTCGGTGGCGGCCTCGAGATTCACCTGCACGATGAAGTTGTCCTTGTCGCTCTTGTTTTTGTGCGCACCGGTGTTCACGTCGATGGCGACGAGGGCCTCCGTTTCCTCGATGACGATTTCCCCTCCGCTGGGCAGGGGCACACGGCGCTGGAAGGTCTGCTCAATCTGGCGCTCGATGTTGAAGCGCTCGAAGATGGGGATGTTCTCCTTGAAGATGGCGATCTTCCCCGTGCTGCGCTTGGAGACCCGGCCAACCCATTCGGTCATGCGCTGGCCGTCGGCCTCGTCGTCGATGAGCACGCGGTCGATGGACTCGGTGAGGAAGTCGCGCACGGTGCGCTCAATGATGTCCGGCTCCGTGTAGAGGCAGGTGGGCTGCTTGGAGCGGTTGAGGCGCTCCTGGATCTCCCGCCACTGGTTGAGGAGAATGGTGAGATCGCGCACAAAATAGGTCCAGCGTTTGCCCTCTCCCGCCGTGCGGATGATCACGCCCATGCCCTCGGGGATGGAGAGCTTGCGGAGGATGTCTTTGAGGCGTTTGCGCTCTTTGTCGTCCTCGATCTTGCGGGAGATACCGCACTGCCCGCCGTAGGGCATGAGAACAAGAAAACGCCCGGGCAGGGCGATGTTGGTCGTCGTGCGCGGCCCCTTTGTGCCAATCGTTCCCTTGGTGATCTGCAGGAGAATTTCCGACCCGATGGGATAGAGGTTGGGAATGTCCTTGAGGGTGATTTTCTCGCGCTTCTTCCGCTGGTCGTCGGAACGGGTGTCGCGCACATACTCAATGGAGCTGTCGCTATCGGTCGCGGCGGGAAGAATGTCCCAATAGTGCAAAAAGGCGTTCTTGGGCAGGCCGATGTCCACGAAACAGGCTTTCAGACCCGGCTCGAGATTCTGGATACGGCCCTTGAAAATCGCGCCCACGAGGCGGTCGTCGCCCGCGCGTTCGAGATCGAATTTTTCGAGGATACCGTTGTTGAGAACCGCCACCCGCTTTTCAAGGGGCTCGGAGTTGATAATGATCTCCCGATACGGCTCGTTGTCGCGGCGGATTTTCGCGGCGATTTTCTGGATGAGGGGCCGTTGGCGGGCGCGTTCTTCAGCGCCCTCTTTGAGCTGTTCCGGGTCGAGATCGTCGACCGTCTGCTCTTCGGGCGGGTATTTCAGTTCATCTTCCTGTTCTGAGGATAGTTCGGGTGAGGGAATGTTTTCCGATGGATTCATGTTGATAGGGACCGGTTGGATGGGAGGGGGCCCCTTCGCATTGGTGCATCGGTCGGCGGGGTGGCAGGCACCCGGAATAGACTGGAAATACGCCGATAATCATTGGAATTCGCGCCTGTGCCGGTTAACACTCTGAACGATTCCCTGAAGGATGCAGCAACTTAAAATAAAGGAGCCTCCGTAACTAACGAATGGAAGCGGAAGTCCCGTAATCGGGGTGATGCCGATGCTCATGCCGATATTGATGAAGACGTGAAGGAATAGAATCACGGTCACACCCATACAAAGCAACATGCCGAAGCGATCGCGCGCGGAGGCCGCGATGCGAATACCGTTGGCAAGCATAATGGCAAACAGCCCGATGACGAAAACGCCGCCGATAAAACCTTTTTCCTCCGCCAGAACGGCGAAGATAAAATCATTGTGCGCCACGGATCGTGGCAGATAGCCGAGGCGGGCCTGCAGGCCCTCGCGCCAGCCCTTGCCCATGAGACCGCCTGTGCCCACCGCCTGCTGGGCTTGGATGGCATTCCAGGCACTCCCCGTTCCCCGCGGATCGATCACCTCGGGAGCGACGAAGGTCATGATGCGCTCCCGCTGATAATCCCGGAAATAGGGCAGAAACGATACCTCCTGGAACTGGCCGCGCGCTTCGAGCGCAGTCAGGCCGCGCTCGTCGAGGAAATGGGCGTAGCGATACAAATCCACCGCAAGCAGAGCCACACCGGCAAACACGCCCGCGAAAAGGACGAGAAAAAACCGGCGGGATAACTTCGATACATATAACAAGGCCAAAACCATCGGAGGTATGATAAGGGTGGACCCTAGGTCCGGCTGAAGCAAAATCAAGACCATAGGCAAGGCCATGACAAAAAACACTTTGCCAACCACCTTGGCCGATTCCCGCACGGTGCTCAATTCCGACCGGGCGAGCATGCTCGCGGTCATGATGAGCACGCCCACTTTGGCCCCCTCTGAAGGCTGGAAGGTAAACGGGCCAAAGGAAAGCCAGCGCGTGGCTCCCTCCCGCGTGGTTCCGAAAGCAAGCACGGCAAAGAGCAAAACAAGCGCCCCGAGATAAAACCATAACGCGTTTTCCAGGAAGATTTTGTAATCGACCCGTGAAACCACGGCATACACGCTCCCGCCGATAAACAGCCACATCAGCTGCCGCGTCCAAAGGTTGCCCACCGAGTAATACTGCGCCGAATAAATGAAGAAAAGTCCGGTGATGCTCAGGATGATCATGCACACCGGCCCGATCCAGTCCGTCCGTCCCGTCTGAGTGGTCGCGAGGATGCGGCGCGTGTTGTCGAGCAGGCGCCGGGTGTCGAGTGGCCGGTGGGTGGTGGTCATGAAATGCGGGAATACCTCTATCTTCGCCGGATGTAAGGTGAAATGGGCTCGTTTGTAAACATTGAGAATTTGCTTTTCCCGCCACCGGCGAACCGGCACCGTGTCGACCATGCCGATTGCTTCAAACTCCGCCCTCCGCCAGTCCGCTCTCGACCTCGCGGAAGCCGTCGACCAGCTGGCCTTTGGCGAACCGGTGGTCACGGTTTACAACCCCCTTCGCTACGCCTGGGCACCCCATTCCATCTACCTCGACCGGTTTGGGCGGGGGCGCAAGCGGATCGTCTTTCTCGGCATGAACCCCGGCCCCTGGGGAATGGCCCAGACGGGGGTTCCGTTTGGAGAGGTCCCTGCCGTGCGCGACTGGCTCGGCATCGAAGCGTTCGTGAGCAAGCCGCCCGGCGAGCACCCCAAGCGCCCCATCGAAGGCTTCGCCTGCCAGCGCTCGGAGGTCAGCGGACGCCGCCTTTGGGGACTCTTTGCGGGGAAATTCGGAGCGGCGGAACTCTTTTTCAAGGATCACTTTGTGGCCAACTACTGCCCCCTCGTTTTCATGTCGGCGACAGGTGCCAACATCACGCCGGACAAGCTCCCGGCAGCGGAGCGGGCGCCCCTGGAGGCGGCCTGCGATGAACACCTGCGCCGACTCGTCGGGCTCCTGCAGCCGGAAGTTTTGGTTGGCGTGGGTGCCTTTGCCAAGGCCTGCGCGGCACGAGCCACCGCCGATCTCCCCGCCGCGCCCCGCATCGCCACCATCCTCCATCCCAGCCCGGCCAGCCCGATCGCCAACAAGCATTGGCCCGAGCGCCCCCTCCAGCAGCTCCACGATCTCGGGCTGTGGTGATTCCACTACGCTTTTCAGGGATTGCATCGATAGGAGCCGCGCGCTTTCAGCCGCGGAACCCGTGGCACAGGAAGCGGAATCCACAAATGTCGCGTCGCCTTGCCGCGCGATCCGGGAGGGAGCGCTGGCCTGGGATGGGCCTGCGCACCGCAATCGGCGGCTGAAAGCACGCCGCTCCTGTGGGCTTCCGCCAATGGCCAAAGGGGCTCACAGGTCCCCGTCGTGTAGGGGCTGGTATCGCAATCGTAGGCGCGGCCGTTGGCTCGGTCGCCAAGCGGGGGCAACGCGCCTTCCTCGTTGCCTGAGGCGCTCGAAAATACGTGCCCGTCTCTCCGTCGCGGTCCGGCGATGAAT
>JAFIGE010000119.1 GCA_020831585.1 Opitutales bacterium
CGGATCGCAAACGGGCGGATTCACTTTCGCCCAGTTTCGTGCATAGAATCTACGGTGCGGTTGCTCAGCGTAGCCGGGGTGCTTCAGCCCCCGGTCACCATGAGAAAGAAGGGTTCGTCACCGGCCCCAAAGAACCTGTCTGCGTTTCTTGCATAATCCGCCAAATTCCGGCGTCGAAAATTCGGCGAGGAAATCTCCCCGAGATCAAAGTCAAAGGCGGAAGCAGGGTTGATATGAAGTTTACCAATGATCCCCGTGCGGTAGCCGGCCTCGCGCAGGATGCCGGGCATCGTTGGCAGATCATCCGCATACATGCGGAAACCCCAGGTTGCCAAACCGATCTGCCCGTTCTGATGCGGGTAGAGGCCCGTGAGAATGGAGGCCCGCGAGGGACTGCACCCGGCCTGGGTGACATAGGCCGCTTCGAAGCGAACCCCGGCGCGGGCAAGGGTATCCAGGTTCGGCGTCCGGACATGAGGCTCTCCGTAACAACCCAGTTCCGGACCGTGATCCTCCGAGACGATGAGGAGAATGTTCGGTGGACTCCTCTCCGCGTGGGCCACCACAGCGGTGAGCGAAATCCCGAAGTGCAGGAGATGGCGAAAATTCATAAAGTGGCGTGGTTCTTATTCATCGCCGTCTTGGTGACCCAGGCGCAGGCGGTAGAAGCGCGGGTCCTGGGTGAGGGTTCTTGGATCCATCCATTGCGCGGGGACGGTGCCGGGCGTGAAGGAATCGAGATCCGACCAATTGACGAGGTTGGTTGAGGTCTCGATGGTGAAGGTGGCCCCGGCGGGACCGTCCAGTTCGAGGACGGGGCGGTTGGCATCGAAGCCAATCCAATGCAGGGAGAGGGTGGGGGGCTCGGGAAGGGCATCGACGACGGTCACGGTGAGCGCGCCCTCAGTCCCGAAGTAGGCCCAGCGATCCGGCCCGATGGGTGCGGCACGGGTGAGGCCGATATTCTTCAGATTGGCCATATCGACGTTGCCGTTGATGAGGTTGTAGGTGCCGGGGGGCACACTGGCATCGAGTCCGTCGATATCGCCGATGCCAAAGGTGCCCTCAAAGCTGACCTTGCCCATGACGCCGAGGACGTGGACGGGATTGAAGCGCAGGCGGCCGCCGGGAGCGAAGGAGAGGTCGCCGGCGAGGCTGCCGGGGGCGTTGCCGAGACCGAAGACGCCCCGGTCGACGAGGGTATCGCCGGTGTGGAGCTGGTTGCCCGTGATGAGAAGCGTCCCGCGTCCGGCTTTGACGAGATCGTAGGGGCCGGAGAGAACATGGCTGAAGAGGAGCGCGGCCCCCTCGGCGATGCTCCAGGTGGAATCGGTCATCAGTTCAATGGTTCGACCGGGTGAAGGGGGCGTGAAGGAGTGAACGCCGCTGATGACGTCGACCGGACCGGCGAGCATGAGGCCGCTGCCGTTGGTGTCGACATTCGTGAAGGCGAAGCCGGAGGACCCGATGCCGGCAAGGTTGAGCGAAGCGATGGTCATGTTGTCACGGTTCATGCGCACGGTCGAGGTGGACCCGCTCATGCCCGCCAAGTCGTAGTAAAAGCGATAGATCTCGTCACTGCTCACGGTGGTGTAAGAGGGGAAAGCGGGATCGTCGTAGGCAAGCCAGCTCCAGGCATTGCTTTGCCCGCCCCAGCGGTTGCCCTCGCCGGTCCAGTAGATCGCCGGGATGATGGGTGCGGGGTCGACAAAATCCTTCAGCTCTTCATCCACTTCGGCCACGGCGGCGAGCCACTGGGTGGTGTCGAGCGTGCGGGAAATACGGTAGATGCTGGTCGGGCCCCTGCGCCACCCGGCATAGACAAAAATGTGCTGCTGGCCGCGCGCAAAATCGAGGACGGAGCCGCCGGGGTGAAGCCCGTCCTTGTTGCCGGGTCGGGCGTAGCCAATGCGTTCGATGAGCGTTCCGTCAAAGCGCCACTGGGTGCTGCCGGCGAGGAGGTCGTCGGGATCGATGCTCCAGAGGTTGAGGCTGCTGCGCTCCTCGAGGAGGGTCTCGGCGAGGGTGTGTTCCGTGTCCGGTCCGCCCGTGCCCCAGCGGTGGCTTTGGAGCATTTCCACGCGCCCGGTGACGGGGTTGAAAAAAACATCCGCCGTGTCCTGGGAGTTCCTTCCCGGCGGTTCGGAGGTCGTCGCCCCGTTGCCCGCAATGTTGCTGGCCACGGTCGTGAAGTTGACGTCCTGAAAGGTATGCCCCTCCTCGTAGGTATAGACGTGTTGCGAGAGGTAGAAATACTTTCGCTCGGGATCGTCTCCGTAGCCGAATTCACTGTAGTCGCGGGCGAGGATGACCATGTGCCCCGGACCCCATGTGGCGATGGCCGGCTCAATCGGAAGAGAGGGCTCGGTGTTGATCCATTCGCGGGTTTCCCACGTCAGGCCCGCATCGAGCGTGCGCGTCAGGTAATTGCCCCGCGGACCGCTTGGATCGAAAGGTTGCATGCCCGGTTGGCCCCATGAGGCGAGAAGGCCGAAAACAGGGTGCTGGATGAGGTTGGGACCCGTCTGGTTGCCGACCGGGATAACGGGGTTGAGTGAGGTCGGCCCCATCCAGGTTTCGCCGGCATCGTCGGAGAGGTAGACCACCTTCGTAAAGCCGGGCGCGGGCGTGTTACCGACCGCCAAGACGAGCCGCGGTTCGCCATTGTCGGGACGCGGGGCCCAGCCAATGGCATGCATCCCGTAAGAATCGCTGAGCCTGAGCGCTTTGTCTTCGAGGACCCCCGCAGGGTGCCAGGTCTCCAGATCATCCGAGTAGATAACCCAGCGGTCGCCCTCGTCGGAGCCGTTGTGCCCGTCGCGCTGCCGGAAGACGACGACGATTCGCCCGTTCGGCAAATGGGTGGCCACGGGCCAGCCGAGGTGGGTGTGGGTTTCGGAAAGCGGAACCTGGGCGACCGTGGCAATCTCGAGCACACCGCGGTCAATGAGCGCAGCGAGCCGGTGCTGCTCCTTCACCGGAAAGTCCAGTTCCCACAGGCTGCGCTCGTCCAGGGGCAGGCTGACGGCGGCCCGGGAGGAGGCCGCCGAGGCCAAGAAGAGGGCAAGCACGATGAGCGCTCCAGGGAGGCGGAGGAGGTGGAGCATGATAGTGAGATAATGCGGGATTTCCACTCCCGGGAAAGCTCCCGCCACTGGTCAGTTGATCTGATCAGTTTGGGGGTCGCAGAGCAAAAGGTTGGAGCAAAAGGTTGGCGTCCCGGTTCTAGCCGGTCCCGCTGCATTCGTTCAAAGCGCATGCGGTCGATGGACTCGAAGACGGACCAGAAGCCCAGCATCTTTTCGGCGTAGGCGTAGAAGGCCTTTACCGAGGGGCAGCAAATTGTTGAGATACGATAGCCATTCCTAGCCGAGCGCGGAATTACGGGGTTGAACGGCCCGCTTTGCCCCTATGCAAGAAAATGTGCCGATATGCGGGATTTTTGGCAAATCTTCGGCAATTCCTCGCGAGTTTTAGATTAGTCTATTCCGGTTCGGAGGGCACGCCGCCCGGACCGCCGCACGGTTCTTCAGGCCAGCAACTCCGAGTCCATCATCCGCCGCCATGAGAAAACTCCTCCTTCACACTCAAAGCTGCCTCAAAAACAGGAGATTTCCCTTGCCTGGGATACAGTTGCTTCAACCTGAGCCACCGTAGCGGCGTAAACGCGGAACTTGTAGAGTGTTTCTCTCTTGGCCGGGCCAACATCCGCGCGAGAATCGGAATCGGGGTTGAAGTGAAGCAGGGGCTCGCGCCAGAGCTTGCCCGTTTCGAGAGCTTCATTGACCACTTTCCCAATCACCGGATCGGCGATGTTGACGAAGCTGCCAATGTCGTTGCGGTCGTCTTCGACGATGGAGGACCTTAAGCGAAAGCCTTTAGACCACCAGCACGTGCCGTCTTTTGCTCAGGACTTTTTTCAATTGTCCGAGGTCGATGCAGCGTTGGCGAATGATCTGCGTGGCGAGTTCCCGGGGGAGGCATTCGCTGAACTTCAGGTTGTCCAGAAAATCTCCGGACACCTCAAATGCAGAGTAGGTTTCTTCGGGGGTGAGGCGTTGGATCTCACCCGTGAGGCGGGGTGAATCGGTGGTTCCCCTGAACCGGAGACCATAATCCGACGCCTTGGCCTCCGGAAAGCCGTGGCGGCGAAGAGCGTCCGCGAGGGCCGCATTGAGAATGCTTCCCGCGAAGGTGAACCAGGTGATTTCCTTGGAACCCGGCAACACGAGGATCGTATCCATGTCCGCCCGAAGAAAGCCGTGCTCTTGGCGCAGCGAAGCCATTTTTTCCCGTGCCCGCGAACTCCAGTAGGCGGGGACTGTGTCATCCGTCAGGAGCACCTGTATGGCCTGGCCGAGGACAAAGGGCAGGCCCGACTGTGCGCTGACCCATTGGCGTTTCCCTTTGGAATCGGCGGGCACGACATAGGCGGAACGCTTTGGCCAATCGATCGATTGCACGGCCCAGTTTCGACCCCCGAGGGAGAGGACCGCCGGGGCCTCATCGCGATGGCGCGCAAAGGCGATCTGGTTAACCGTTCCGAGTTCTTTGCGGCCGTGAAGGACCTTAAAAAGGGGCGGCGAGGTGAAGACGGAGACAAGCTCGATGAAGTGACGCCGTCCGTAGCGCGCGCGGCCTTCGTCTCCGAAGCTCAAGCGCGTTCCGTCCGAATACAGGACCTCCTCATGGAGGAGGTGTTCGATGATCGCCCCGACCTCGTTTTCCGGTTCGCCGGCGAAGGGGGGGAGGCGCGAAACCCAACGTTGCCAATCCCGTATACCGATCCCTTGCTCCTGCAGGGAAAGGGCCATCAGTTGTTGCGCAAAGAGGTGCAAGGGCCGCGCCGGTGGTTGCACGGGCTCGACAAAGCCCTTGGACCAAAGACTCAGGAGAGCCCCGGCGCGCAGGAGCCCGTCATCATTCGTCGCCAGGAAGAGACAGTTGCGGACGCCCCCGGCCCGGCGGCCCGTTCTTCCGAGCCTTTGCAGAAAAGAGGCGACCGAGAAGGGCGCATCGATTTGAATGACCCGGTCCAGATCGCCGACATCGATTCCGAGTTCGAGGGTGCTGGTGGCGACGATCACGCAGTCCTGCGCCTGCGCAAAGGCCTCCTCCGCCGCCCGCCGTTCTTCGGCGCTCAGGGAGCTGTGGGAAAGAAAACACGCGACCCCGAGCTGCCTGAGCTCGGTTCCGAGGGCTTCGACGCGGGATCGGCTGTCGCAGAAAACGAGGCGTTTTTCGCCGCGATAGAGCCGCGAGATGACGATGGCTGCGTTCTCGATGCTGCCAACATAGTCGAGTTGGATTTCGGTGGGTGTCTGGGCGGACTCAATGGGCGGGCTCACCACCCGCCGTGCCCCTTCGCAATGGCCGGAGAGCCAATCGAGAAGTTGCGCCGGATTGCCGACCGTGGCCGAGAGCCCGATCCGCTGGAGCTCGCGGTCGGCAAGCCGGCCGATGCGTTCGAGGACCGAGAGGAGGTGCCATCCGCGGTCGTCGGCGGCGAAGGCGTGGATCTCATCGATGACCACGGTGCGCACCCCTTTGAGCATTTCGCGGCCTTCGGGGCTGGCACCGATCAACATGACCTCGAGCGATTCGGGTGTGGTCAGGAGGATGTCCGGCTGTTCCGCGCGGATCCGTTTTTTGTCTGAAGCCCGGACATCGCCATGCCAGATGCCGCAAGTGCGGCCGACCATGCCGCTGTATTCCTGCAAGCGGATGTGCAGGTTATTGAGGAGGGCGCGGAGCGGGCAGATGTAGAGCACACTCAGACCGGTCCAGTCTTCGGAACAGAGCCGCGACAAGAGCGGAAAAACGGCTGCCTCAGTTTTTCCTCCGGCGGTTGGGGCCAGGAGCAAACAGTGTTCGCCCTGGAGGATGGGCTCGATACTCAGTTCCTGAAGCGGGCGCAGGGCCCGCCAGCCCAGCGTGTTGACGATGTGGTGCTGAACGAGGGGATCGAGCTTTTCGAATGGGCTCACAGCTCGATCTTGATGTCTTCGACCGACGCCGCCGGCATGTGGTTCCGTTCCTCCAGGCTCAGCTCATCCTGCCGAATGGTCAGGCGGTAGTCCTTGCGGGGATCAAAATCCGCATAAATCTCCACCCGGTCCAGAATGTCGCCCACGAGCTTTTTGAGAAAGATCCGGGGTGCGATGCCGGTCTTTCCTCCGAGCGTTCCGCTCACCCCACGGGCCAGCGATTCGATGAGGGCGTCGTCGACCTTTGCCAGGACCCGTTCGCGCTCGGTCGATCCCTCGGCGAAAATACTCCGGAACTTTTTCCCGACCTCCATGAGCATGGCGAAATCGAAGGTCCGCAGCCGGATCTGCGGGGCCCGTGGATTGTCGAAGCGCATGTCCGTGTCGAAGTCGGTGTGGAGGCGCTGGGCCAGGGGCGGCAATTTCTTGATGCCCTGCGGTCCTTCAAAGAAAGAGGGCGTTCCCGTGATCACAAGCAGGAGGCCGGGGAAACGCCCGGCGTCGATCTCGTCGATCAACTGCCGCAGGGCGTTGAGGGCCTTTTCCCGGACATCGCCGCGGACCCGTTGCAGGGTCTCGACCTCGTCGAGGACCAGGACGAGGCCGGGATGTCCGGAATCCTTGAGGACAACGAGCAGCCCCTGGAGGAAGCTCAGGGCCGCGAAGTGATCGACATCCCCCTTGATGTTGGCCGTCCGCTTGACCCGGGCGGCCACATTGGGCTGACCGGAGAGCCAGGCGACGAGTCCTTCGGCTGTCCCCGCGTCCCCTTGGGCGAGGGCGGAACGGTAGCCGCGCAAGGCGGCGGAGAAGCTCGGTGCCTGCCGCGAGATGGCATTCAGCCGCTGTTCCATGAGTTCATTCGTGGCCTCAAGGAGGGCGGGCGCGTCGTTGCCATCGACCTTGCCCGTGCTCAGAACATCTTCCTCAAGGGTGTAAAACCAGCTGTCCAGAATTCCCCGGAAAGCGGCGCTGCGCGCACTCTGTGTGGCGATGCGCTCGATCATTCTCCGATAGACCGTTTCGAGGCGGTGGAGGGGTGTTTCGGTCTCGGAAATCTGCACCTCCGCCGTGGCCATATTTTTCGCCCGCGCCTGCTCCTGCAGCCATCGGGTGAAAAACGTTTTGCCGCAGCCGTATTCCCCCCGCACGGCCTTGAAACCGCTTCCTCCGGTCGAGAGCTTTTTCAGTTCCTGGCCCATCGGCTCAAGGAACGGCTCCAGCCCCACGGCGAGCACATCGAGGCCGTCTCTCGGCACGGTGCCCCGTCGCACCGCATCGAGGATTTCAAGACGCTTTTTCGGGCTCAGGTTCATGTGACGTCAAACTGTGTTTTCAGGAGATGGAGGTTGAGCGTAATCGATTCCGTGGACCGGTCGTAGGCGAGGACTTCATAACCGTCGACGTTGAGGATGCGGCACACGTTTTGCACGAGCCCATCCACGCGAAAGAGCGGAATGCCCAGGGCCTGGGCCAGGGGTGCCTTCATGACGGTTCCGCCGCGGGCTTCCATTGTCTCCAGGAGCCGGACGACGACTTCGTCGAGAGTGCCGCTCCGGGCGGCGAGTTTCCGTTGTTCCTGATAGATTTCCGTGGCGAGCAGCTTTTCAATCCAGGGCACCTCGGTTTGGGATTCCTTCGCCGCAAAGTGTTCGAACAAATCGAGGCCCCGAACGGCTTCGTCGACCGGCTCTGTTGCTTTTTCCGCCACAGGGGCCCCGGCGGTGGCGGTCATTTCCGCTTCCGAGAGCCGCCACCAGGAGGGCTCATAGTGGGGAATCTCCTTCCAACCGCCGGCGGGCGGGGTGTGTGCGTTACTGAGAATGGCGAGGGGCACGACAACTTCCTGCGGATTGGAGCCCCCATGGTAGCCCCGTTTTTTTGCGCCGTAGCGGAGGTCTCCGCTCCATGCGAGGACGATCCGGTTCCGGCCCAGCCCCTGTGCGATCCGCTTGCCCTCGAAGACGGTCTCTCCTTCAAGCGGCGCGGCGTTGTCGATCCGGTAGCGGTCGCCAAAATCGGGCCCTTCGGGCGACCGTTTTTTGCTCCCGAAATCGAGGACATGCCCGTGGTCGCTCGTGAGGATGACGAGCCGCTCCGCCTCGGCCGACAATTGGAGCAGTTCCCGCAGCGGTTTGATGCGTTTGACCGACCAGGTGAAGACGACCTGGTCGCCGCTGTCGAGGTGGTCATCGATGGCGTTGACGACGACGCCTACGGTCCGGCACTTCTTGTCCGCAATGGCCTTCTTTACCTCCGCTGCGATGCCGCCGTGGCCCTCCTCCTGCAGATCCCCCTTGAGGAAAAGCCGGGGGCGTGTCTGGCTGCCCGTCGCCTGGAAAAGAAAATCGTTTCCGGCAAATTCACCCTTTTCTGTGCCCGACGCTGCCGGTGCCAGTTTTCCGAGGAACAGCGCCCGGCGGGAAATCTGGGTAAGGGAGGGCAGGGCGGCGAGCACGGGGCGGGGCAGCCCGAGCGTGTCGTTGGATAGTTCCGCCCAATCCTGCTGGGTGATGTCCCGGAGCAATTGCCGGAAGACGGCCACACTGAGGCCATCAAGGACGAGGAGAAGGACCGGTTGCACCTTCGCCACCGGGATCACCACTTTCGCGAGGACGTCTTCAATCGGAATGAGGCGGTCGGACTGGTCTTCGCCGCGCGTCCAGTCGGCCAGGAGGGTCGAAAAACGCCTCTCCCCTTCAAGGATGCGCTCATCCACCTGTTTCAGGATCTTTGCGTAGGCCGCCTGCAAGGGGGCCGACCCATCCGTCTCCCGGAGGCGGTTGCGTGCCCAATCGAGGAATCCGCCGTCGCGGTGGTAGGCTTCGGCGAAGCCGGGAAGATCATCGGCGGCGGGTGCCCCGCCATCCCCCTGGAGCCACACGAGGAGGCGAAGGGCCATTTCCGCGCGCTCGATCCGGTCCGCCTCGGCTCCGGCCCAGGCGTGTTCATTAATGCGGGCGAGCGCTTCCAAGGGATCTGCGCCCATGCGCGGCTGCCGGGACTTAAGAGCCTTCTGAAGGGCTTCCCCGAGTCGGTCGAACCGCCCCTCGAATCCGAGCAGGGAGTGATTCGAAAAGTGCGCCACCGATTGGAGCTTTAGATCGCAGAGGAGCGCATCGACCCGCTTGAGAAGGGTCCGGAGTTCATGCAGCCGGGGCCCATCATTGAGCGGTGCGGTGATCGCTTCAGCGGCGCGAAACCAGGCCCGCGCACTCTCCGCATCGATGTCCTTCCCGCCAAAGCGGTTCTCCAGTCTCCCCCTCACCGCGTGGTAGTCGGGTGTGCCTTCGACGCCCTTCGAAAAGATCAGCCCCAGGGCGAATCCGAGCGGAATGAGGTCTGCCCCCGCTCCCGCTTCGACAGCTGCCATCATGAAGCGAATGGACTCGCCCCGGGTCCGCGAAAACCACTCGACGAAGGCCTGCCGCAACTCGGGGCCAAAGTCCGCCAGGGTCTTGACCTTCCGCGGATCTTTTGACCATTCGAGCACCTGGGTAAGGCTCGGATCCTCGAAGGACGTGCCCAAGGCCTGTTCGAGCAAGGCCGCCCAGGCATGCTGAAGGTCGAGCACACCCCCAGCGACGGGCCGGTATCCCCCCGGCGCAACCCGTTCGAGGAGGGCGTTGACCAAGGGTTTTGAAGCCAGAACCCGGGGGTCGATGAGATTGGCCGAAAAAAGCTCGCCCAGCATCTCCCCGGCGTCCGGCGTCACCACCCGCTGCTTCGCCAGCCGGGCCATGACATCTTCCCCGAGTTGGTCGTGGCCGTTGAGGAAGAGCAGGACCACCGGTTTGCTTGCCAGGCGCGCCAGGAGCAGGGCTTCGCGCGCCTGCAAGTCCGAGCCGCAGGCCACCACGAGGTGCTCATCGCCCTCGATCTGCAGCCGGTCGGGGCCCGTCCACCCGGATACGCGCAGGGCGTAAGCCTGGGCACCGTTGCGCACCTTCTTTCGAATGGCGGATACCTGCGCGCGGATTTGTCCGGGTGTGGCCGTGATCATGGCTTATCCAAGGTGATCGGGGTTCACCGTCAAAGGCAGGGTTTTGTTGAACCGGGGCAGGGTGAGGGTCTTCCGCCCCAGATCTATCCGGGCCGCCGGATCGAGTTCGATGAGGGCCTTCAGGGTCGGCGAGACAACGATCATCGACGCCCAATCGGCCGAGGTGTTGCCGAACTCGTGCACAGTCAGGACCTCCGTTGCTTCGCTGATCCACTCGGGCAGGCTGTCGCCCTCCACCTGACTTTTCTTATAGAGCGCTTTCAGTTTTTGCACCGATCGGGCGGGTGGCGCGGGCGGCGGGGTCGGGGTCGGCACGGGGGGAGGCGGCGTCGGCAGGGGTGCCGTCAGGAGGTCGATCGCGCGGGCCTTCAGGAGTTCCAGCTTGGGCGCGAAGGCGATGGCATGCTCGTCGCTGCAAAAGGCGGTCTCGAGGTCCTTGAGGACGGTTTCGGCCTGGACCTTTCGCTCATCGGTGAGCACGCGGATCCCCTTGAACAGCTTCCATTCGGTGTTGCGCAGGGCTCCGTCGACGATCGCCGCGCTGGCCATGCCGGTCGCGAGGGCGGCCAGATTTGCCTGGATCTCCGCCCGCGCGAGCCGCCGCACGACCTCAATCCCGGTGGCACGCCCGAGTTCAAGGAGCAGCCTTTGCGCTTCCTCCATGGTTTCGAGGCGGGGACAGGTCACCACATTGGCAAAATGCGTTCCGCGGACCTCCTTCAATTGCCTCGCGAGTTGGGCGACCTCGGGGGTGTGACGCGTGACCTTTTCCGCGATCTTTTCGGCCAGGGAATCGAGATTGGTGGCGTTTAAGAGCGGGGAAGCGGGTATCCCGAAAAGGGCCTTGGCCCGCTCGCCGGCGCGGTGCCAATCACCTTCGTCCGGCAGCGCCACTTCTTCGAGGACCAACTCATCCTTGAGGGTGCCGATTTCCACCGGGGTGGGTCCGCCATGCCACCGGAAGACCCGGTTGGTCTGTTCGGCGTAGGCCAGGATCAGGAGGTCCTGCACCAGCGGGGGCAGCCCCATCGCCTGGGGCTGATCGATCCACCGGCGAAGTTTTCCGACACTCAGGGGGGAGTCGGACTGCGCCTGCAATTTCGTGAAATGCTGCTTCCAGTGGTGCCCCATCTGGAACCGCATTTCCCCCATCTCCCCGAGCTTCAGGGGAAGCGCGATCCGGAGCATGTTCTTTCGCAGCGACTGTTCGACGACGATACTGGGCTCGGAGCTTTGCACGGCCAGGCAGACGACCTCGAGGACTTTGCTCAGGTTGCCTTTGGTCAGGCTCACATCGTCATCAAAGGCGGGGTGCGCGGGATACTGCGCCCGCAGCGCCTGTTGGAACAGGTGGCTCACGCCCTGGGCCATGTTTGCGGCCACCGGCGGTTGCAACTGGACGAGGGGATCAAGCGAGTGAAATTGCTCCGCCGGTTCGAGCGTGTTGCCGGAATCGAGGTATTCCTCGCCCCCCGCCCTCAAGCCGTAGGCCATTTCGATTTGCGCCATGAGCTGCGTCTTCAACTGGCTTCGCTGGTTTTCAAGCTGGCCGCGCGCGTTGTCGCGGTCGACCGCATTGAGGTGCTGCACGTAGGTCGGGAACTGGTTGTCCTTGAGGATCTGTTCCAGCCGCACAAAGAGCCCGAGGGCCTTTTGCGTTTCGTGCGCAAAGAAGGAGGGCAGCCAGCAAATGGCGCGGGACCGCCCGATCTCTTCGGCGAACTTTTCCAGGCGCGCCAGGTCCTCCCGCACGCTGTGTCCGCTCTGGTCGAAGGGATAATCGATAAGCAGTTTCCAATTATCACCATCCGACTTCAAGGTGTCGTCCGGGAACTCGCGCACGTTGCCAAAGGTGATGTCGCATACCCGCTCTGTCCCCTTCCACCGGAATTTGTGTTGGAAGAACAGCTCCTCCTGTTCGGGCACGCCCATTTGTTCGAAGAGCAATTCCTTGAGTTTCCGGATGCGGTTCCCGGGATTGTCGACCGACTCCGCCTGTGCGAGGATCTGCTCCGCATCGACCCCGGAGAGCTGGAGCGAGAGGGTGGGGGCACCCCCGGCGCTCTCCCGGATCTTGATTTGCCCGGCGGCCGCCGCCCATTTCTTGAACTTGTTGAGCACCGTCGTGCCCTCCTGGCCCGGGATGGGCGATTTGATCGTGCCGTGATTGAGGGCCGCCAGGCGCCCGGGCGTCATGTTCTTGAGCGCTTCCACTTCGGGCACGAGGGAGGCGAGGAGGAGCGTTTTCATGAGACGGTCGTCGTTGCGCAACGCGCGCCGCCGCGGGTCGTCGTAGTCCAGCTCCATCGCTTCCTCGAAGGTCAGGTCGTGCTCCTTCACGAGCAACGGCTTCAACTGCTGCTCGTAGAGCCGGTGGGCGTTTTCAAAGTGGATGCGCATGTCCGCGCTGAAGGCCTCGTCCCCCTGCGACACCTGGTCGAAGAGATCGCCCACGGGCACGATCTCCCCGAGGCGGAGCGTCTCCCGCTGTTCCACGAGGAGCATGGCCATGACCTTGAGGGCGGTGCGCTCGCGCTGCAGGACCGACGACACCGCGACAAGGGTTTCGACGAGCGCCGGGCTGAACGGGTAGAGCTTGCGAAAATCGTCCTTGTTGGCCGTGCGCGTGAGGAGGGTCCGCATCACCTCCTCCCGCACCTGCGTGGTGCGTTGGAACTCGTCGTCCATCGTCCGGGCCGCCGCCTCGCTGACCGGCAGGAGGATGCGCTTGGCGGCGATGGCCGGGAGGTTGCGGTCCTCCAGTCGGATCACGCCGAAGCGGCCGTCGTGGTGGTTGAGGACGTCGGCAAAGGCGAGGCGCTCCGCCCCCGTCACATGCTGCCCGACCAGTTCGCGCAGGTCCCGTTGGCGCGCGACAAAGCTGATCACGGGGACGGGACGATCGGCCCGGTCCGACTCCACCAGTTTGACCACCTTCTGCCCCTCGCGGCTGACGAAGACGGGATCGGCCGCATAGCTGGCCAGCCAGAGAATGAGTTCATCGAGGAAGAGGATCAGACCGTCGTAGCCAATCTCCTTCGCGTGGGCGCTCATGATCGCGAGCCCGTCGTCGAGATCGACAAACTCGTCCGTGTTTTTCATCGCCGGGAGGTGCGTCTCCACGACATCCCGCACGAGCCGCCGGTGCGCCTCCGTATTCGGGGGACTCCGGCGCGCTTCCCCGTAGGTCTGGGCCGACCACTCGGCCGTGATGTTTCCCCAGGAACCCTTCCCGCCGCTCGCGGCAATCTGTTTGTTCGCTTCGTTGAGCCGCGCGAAAAATTTCTCATCGCCGAGCATCTCCCGGATCTGTTCGGCATTCGCGAGCAGGCCCCCGGACTTGAAAACCGCCGGCGTCGGGGCCTCCGGAAAGTGCCGGTGAATGTGCTCCGCATACCCGCCGAGAATGGCCGATTCGAGGTTCTTCGCCCCGATCAGGTGGTAGGGCACGAGCATGAGCTTTTTGCCCTGCGTCCACGGGTTGTGCTTCGCCACGACCGTCGCCAGTTCGGGGATTGAGCGCGCGTGGGGCTCCTCCTGCAGGAGAAGGTGGAGGATGGCCATGAAGTGGCTCTTTCCGCTCCCGAAGCTCCCGTGCAGGTAGGCCGCCTTGCTCGTCGACCCCTCCAGGGCCCCCTTCACCAGTTTGAGCGCGTCGTCAAAGCAGGAGACCAACTGGGGCGTGACCTGATAGTGTTTCACCGTGCCCGCCGGGTCGGTGATGCCCTCGGCCAGGCGGAGGACAAAATCTCCCTTTCCCACTTGTTCGGGGATTTCAATGAGGTCTTTGATCAGGGTCATGGTACAGGTGGTCGGAAAATCCATTGTTCCGCTCCCCCCGCCGTTTGCCAAGAAGGAAGCGCAGTGGATTTCCCTCAGCCCAAAGGAAGGACCGGCACCCCCGGAATCAAGCTTTTGCGGTCGGGGCAGGGCGGTTGGATTGATCAAGTTTTGCTACTGATCGGTAGGCGTTGCCCCTTTTGCTCTACCGGAATCGCGACCTTGATGAACCGCTGGAGATTCTCGCGAAATTTAAGCTTCACGGATGTCGGCTTAATTCCCGAAAGTTCGCGTTCGGGTCCGTCCGGTTGGTTCACCTCGACTGCTATTACTTCAGAGTGTGGGTAATTGCACTGGGTTGGTTCGTGCTGCGCCTTCAGGCGAAAGCTAACGGGTAAACTTGGGTGGTCGACAGTTTCCAGGAGCCCCTCCATGTCAATCTCGATGACCCCAAAATCTTCAAAGCGCCCGCCTACTTCGCCATTCCACAGGACATCGTCTGCGCCCGTGCAAAAGTTGCTTCGATTGACGGACATCCGATTGAAAGAGATCGCTGCTGTTAGATCCGGCTCAACGAGTCGATACCGCCGATAAAGGACCTCTTCAGGAGAAAACTCGTCGACCGCTTCTCGATCCAAACAATGGAGATGGGCCGGGATTCCCCTTTCTGAGCAAACCGGATCACATTCCGACATGGCAGCGCTGATCGAAGAAAGAGTCGATTGCGCTCAGATCGACATCGACAAACTCAGTTTTGCCTTCAGGAGGCCGAATCATTACCCCGATATCGCCATCCGCTTCCAGCTCCCATTTGAACAGTGTTTCGGCCACGCAAAATTGCATGAGAAGACTGGCGTCGCTTGTCGGGGTGATCCATTCCGGCTCGACCCCGAGTAACTCGAGGTTGTCGAGGATCTTTAGTGCGGCGACAACGGAGATTTCCGACGGTGCTTCCGCCCCATAAGAGTCCCAATCTCTGGGCAGATTGGCAAAGGACCGGATCTGATCACGCCATCTGTCGAATTGGGGTTCGGAGCTATAGGAACAATACTGGCGGGCGGTCTTCGAAACACCCCGTGTATGAAGAGAAGTGCTAAACGTGTCGTTCCAGATTTTCACTCCCTGCTTTGAGCCCACGTTTTTGGGGTAGGTTTGAGCAACGCGAATAGAATAAGTGAACTTACCGAACCCCCGGGTTCCATCTGGGTTTTGCACGTGAATCGTCCCCGTGTGCGCGAGAAGTCCTTCAACCGCCTCGCCTGGTGAAGCCCTGCCTTCGCGGGGTAGAGTCTGGAACTCCGCTGGCGCAATGTTGATATCGAGCGGGCGGAAATGCAATCCGACCGTGGTTGATGATTGAACGGGCATCGCTATAAGGTCTCCATCGACTTTAGGGTCTCTTGGAGAAACTCAACAAGATTCTGTGCGGCGGTTTTGTTCAAGACCACCCCGGTTTGGATTTCGCGCACGATTCCTTTTTTTCCGGCGACTCGAACGCTTTCTCCCAGAGTTCCATCGGGTGACAGTGCGTGTTCGATCATTTGGGGGATGCTGCCGCGCTCAGCATAAAACGCGAGGTAGAGCGATCCTGCTGGCGTCGGTCCTCCAAGGGCACCATCGGCATGGTGCGCCACATAATTGGCCGTCTTGATGAAATGAAATTGGACGGTCGGAGACGCTTCCTCGGGATCAGACATTGTCTTCTTTTGATTAGCCGGGCGATTCTTTCTGTCAAGCGGCATCGCCAGAGCCCCGGAAGCTCTGTTGCTGGATTCTGAAGGTCGCCGCAGCCAGGGCGAGCGCATCTTTGCCCCTTTAGCCAAGCGCTGTTTTGCGTTGCAAAATCCCGGTGACCACCAGCGTAGCGCGACCCCATCTTGGGGTCAGCGCCGGGGCGTGCGCCTATCCGCGCCCGCGCGGATGTTCCGACGCCCGTCGCCGATGCGGCCGCTGTGGGGATGGGGGCCAGGATGGCCGCCCATCTACGGGGTTTTGGGGTCCCTGAATTCTTGAAAATTCGCCTTGGCCGGATCTGGCCGGATTTTGGCCGGATCTGTTGATGGGCTTTGTTAAGGGGGTAGCGGGGCGGTTTGCCTCAAATCGAATGCCCGAAAAAACGTCCTGGCCGAATTTGGCCGAATGTCTCCCATCAGGGGTGCTCATTCGAGGGATTTTCGAGTGATCCGGTCTGCTGGTCACCCCATGCCACATAGATGCGAAAGGCATCCGTCCACAATTCCCTCGGCGCGGGGTGGGCGGGGCCAACCAAGGCCACGAAATCCTCACGATCCGCCACCAGCCCGGCGAGCCTGCGTGTGATCTTTTCGCGCAAGCTCGCATCGATGATTTCGGCGGGCACCTTGCCGAGGAGGCGGCAGGTTGCGTGGGCCAGCGGCCAGTCGCACGCGTCCGCATCCCCGGCGACCCGCGCATGCTCCATGCGGTCAATGGTTTCCCAGGCGAAGGCTTCGAAGGCTGCCCGCCCGCGCGGGTCCACCTCTTTCCATGCCAGGGCCACCGTGTCAACCGGATCGTGCTCATCCGGGTCGAGCGTGGCCGGATGGCGGTTCACCATGACCTCGCGCAACTTCGCCGCAAAGCCCTCATCCTGGCGTTTGGCGAGGGCATTGAGTTCGTCCAGATAAAGGGTCCGTAAGCTCATGAGGATGTGAGGAGGTGCCAGGCGGTTTCCGCCTCACGGTCAAGAAATCCTACAAAGTGCACCATGCGCCGTTCGGAATCAAGTGATCCCGCTTCCGCTTCCCGAAGGAGGGGGCAGCCCACCGCCGGAAAACTTGCCGGGAGCACGGGACAGCAAGTCAATGAAATCTCTCATGGTTGGATGACAGCATTCACAAGTCACTGTTTGGCAACGCCGCAGAGGTGTCAACATCAGGTAAGGGCGTGGGGGTGGGGCCAATGTCGAAGGATAATTTTTGAATGGCGGATGATCGTGCCTCCCTCCGCGCATCTGTGCCTCCAGCGAAGCGGGTGGTAGAATTCAACCGAGCCGAAGCCGATCATGAAGGTTTTCACCACGGAGGCACGGAGACACGGAGGACGCGGCGAGGGCTCTGTTGGCTTCTTTGATCCGGTGGAGGCAGTGGAATCGTGCCTCCCTCCGCGCCTCT
>JAFIGE010000120.1 GCA_020831585.1 Opitutales bacterium
GGCACGTCACCGACGTGTCCAGGTGGAGACTGACCAGGTGTCCCTGCTCAGTGGTTTGTGTTTCGGGTTTGTGGAAAGGTTTATCTTTCATCGTTAATAAAACAAAATTTTATTTTATCTGAAGCCAACCATAAAATTTTATTTTTCTTTACGGACGACCTTCGTCGCCTAGCTTTGGGGACTCATGCCGATCGTTACAGACAACCCGAAAAAGTTCCTCGGCATCACCCTGGACGCCGAGATCGTGGCCCAGGTGAAGGAGGCAGCGGCCTTGCAAGCCGCTCAGCGGCACAGTTCTGCGAAGGTCTCCGCCTACCTCAATGAACTCCTCCACAAGGTTATGCCCGCTGAGTTGGAGCGGCTGAAGAAGAAAGCGGATTGATCTCCCCGCCCAATGGAGGGCTGCCAAAGGCACTCCCGGCGACCAGAACGGCAGCCGTCCACGATCCGGGGCTGAGGAGATCGAACGCCTCACTCAGCTGCCCCCCTCGTAATCAGGCGGGGTGGTTTAATTCAAAACCTGGACCTGAACCACTCGGCCACAAACGGATTGTAGAAGCGGTAGCGGCCATCCCGCTTCTCGATAACATTCAAGTCGCTTTCGAAGAGTTTCAGAGGCCGCAGCGCCGCTGCGGAGGATTTGATCCGTGCGTGGGTCAGGAACGCCTGAGTAGTGACGGATGGTAGTTCCAGCACGGCAATGCCATTGCCAAACCGAAGCTGAAGGGGGGTGAGCGTCATGAAAGCCCGGAGGGGGCTTTCGTAAACACCTTAACTACATGTATTGTAGCTATTTATAAATCCATCCTTGCGTTACTCACACTAAATTCATACAAAAACGTGAATGCGTAGGTCAATCGATCATCTCATGCGGTCTTTAGAGGACCGGAGGGAAGAATGGCGAACCAGGCTTCGGCAACTTCTTTCGGCATCGGTCGCCGGTAATGCCGATGGATCTGCCGGGGAGAATTTCCGGCGTCCGAGGCAACCCGTGCGGGATCACCCGTTAGCGCACACGGGGAACTGACCCAGGCATCAACGCCGCCTGAACCGCTTAGCGGCGCAGAATGCCGTTGTCGGAGAAGTCGCCAAGCATGAAGAGCGCCGGACTTCGAATCGAACCCCATGGAATTTTTGGTGTGAATTTTGCGGTGATCTTTTTCCGGATTTTCTTAAGACCCTACTCTTCAACTACATACAAAACAATGTGGTGCCCGAGGGGGGACTTGAACCCCCACGTCCTCGCGGACAACAGATCCTAAGTCTGCAGCGTCTACCAATTTCGCCACCCGGGCCGGTCGGAGAGAGGGCGAGGCTGGCAACCATCTACCCGCATCCCCTCATTGAGCAAAAAGAGGCAGCATTGCCGCGTGAGGCTAAGGAGCAAGCGTGAATTCCATAGCCCATCGGCGTTAGGGGTTGATTTCCCTGCTCACCCACGCCTAATTTGATCTCCCAGAAGGACACCTATGACCATTGGCGAAAGACTTGAGGAGGCGCGGCGACGAAAAGGCGTATCGATCCGGGAGGCGGCGGACGCAACGAAAATTCGGGGCGATTACCTGGTCGCCATGGAGGAAACCCGCCTCGAAGACATCGATCTGCCCCGCATCTACGTGCGCGGTTTTCTGAAAAACTACGCGCGTTTCCTCCGCCTCGATCCCGAAAAAATCCTCACCGATTACGAGGCCCACGTCTCTCACCGGGAAGGATCGCTTCACCCCGACCGGCCCACCATGGGCACCGTGGCCATTGAACGCGAGGATGATGAGCATCGTCCCCCTTCCTCCGCTGCCAGTGCGGGAGGGCCTTCCTCATCCAGCCGCCCGCCCCCCATCGGTTCGGTGGCCATCGATCCCGACCAAGAACCGGGTGAACGGCCCCGGCCGGAGACCCTCGAACCGGCCGATAACACGCTCTATATCAAGATCGGTGTGATTTCCGGCAGTGTGGCCGTGGTTGCCCTCCTCCTCGTATTCCTCGTGAATCTCTTGCGCTCCCCCTCCGCACCGGAGATGGACCCGCAACTCCTCCAGCCCGAGGTCACCCAAACCACCCCCTCCAATCAGCTCATTCTCCGCGCTTCCGGAGATGTGACGGTGATCGTTGACCAAACCTCGGACCGCAGCCGCCTCTTCCAAGGCACACTCAACGCCGGAGACGCTGTTTCGGTCGATCGCGACGGCCCGGTCTCCATCCGATTCACCGATGGCGAGGCCCTCGCCATCGAGCGCGACGGCCAAACGGTGCGCCCGGGCACCCCTGGACCGGGACGGACCGTTATTCAATAGAACTCGCTTCGGTGACAGGTTGGCAAACCTTGCCAAATCCTTCCGGCCTTCGTTGACATTATCCAACCCGCCTGTCAGACCGCCTTTTCAGAATCACCCAGAAGATTAGATTAAGTTATGACCACAATCGTAGACATCCGCGCCCGCGAAGTTATTGATTCCCGGGGAAATCCGACCGTCGAGGTCGATGTTGAACTCGAGTCCGGTGCCATTGGCCGGGCTGCCGTTCCCTCCGGTGCGAGCACAGGCGAACACGAAGCGCTCGAATTGCGCGACGGCGACCTCAAGGGCAAAGCCGCCACCGGTATCGACACCAAGCGCTTCGGCGGCAAAGGCGTCCTCAAGGCTGTGAACAACGTGCACACGCTCATCGCTCCCGAGTTGCTCGGGATGGATGCGGCCGATCAGGTTGGAATCGACCAGGCCATGCTCGCCCTCGACGGCACCGACACGAAGAAGAAGCTCGGGGCCAATGCCATCCTCGGCGTCTCCCTCGCCACGGCCAAGGCCGCCGCCGAGTCCCTCCAGCTCCCCCTTTTCCGCTACATCGGCGGGGTCAACGCCAAGGTGCTCCCCATCCCGATGATGAATATCATGAACGGCGGCGCACACTCCGACGCCCCCATCGACATCCAGGAATTCATGATCATGCCGACCGGCGCGGAGACCTTCAGCAAGGCCATCCAAATGGGCGGCGAGGTCTTCCACGCGCTCAAGAAGGTGCTGAAAGCCAACGGCCTCTCCACCGCCGTGGGCGACGAGGGCGGTTTCGCCCCGAACCTCGCGAGCAACGAAGCCGCCCTCGAAGCCATCGCCAAGGCCGTGAAGGACGCAGGCTACAAGCTCGGCGAAGATATCTTCATCGCCCTCGACGTGGCCGCGAGTGAGTTCTACGACGTGAAGAAGAAGAAATACATCTTCCACAAGAGCGATGGTTCCGAGCGCACCAGCGCGGAAATGGTCGACTTCCTCGCCGGACTCTGCAGCAAGTTCCCCATTCTTTCCATCGAGGACGGTTGCCACGAAAACGACTGGGCCGGCTGGAAGATCCTCACCGACAAACTCGGCGGCGAAGTCCAGATCGTGGGCGACGACCTCTTTGTCACGAACACGAAGTTCCTTGAGCGCGGCATCGAAGAAGGCGTGGCCACCTCCATTCTCGTGAAGGTGAACCAAATCGGCTCCCTCACCGAGACCCTCGACGCCGTCGAAATGGCCAAGGAACACGGTTACACAAGCGTCCTCTCCCACCGATCCGGTGAAACAGAAGATACGACCATCGCCGACATTGCCGTGGCCACGAACTGCGGTCAGATCAAAACCGGTTCCATGAGCCGCTCCGACCGAATCGCCAAATACAATCAGCTTCTTCGCATTGAAGAGCTTCTCGGTCGCCGCGCCATCTACGGCGGAAAGCTTTAAGCGGAACCCGCATTTACCCCAAACCTCCCCGCAAACCCCCGGCAGCCCCAGCGGCTCCGGGGGTTTTCTTTGATTTACCCCCTCCTCCGCCGATGGGTGCCCATTCGGGTCCCTCCAGGGTGGCGGGGCCGACGCGCGCACCCGAGGCACGATGCAACGGGCGGGCTCATGCAACCAAGAGAAACCCCGATTCACTTGAAGTTAACGAAAGGCCGTAGTGAATTTCCGCTCGCCCTGGGCGAGGAACTCGGCACGCGAAGGTCCACCCGCGCGGCCTCCGCCCCGTGTCGACCCCTGAAGGCAGGTCGACCTCCCAGCAGCCCGCATCCCGCCGCCGGCAAAGGAGTCCGGCAGATTCATCGCCCGACCGTGAGACTGCGCCACGGAAGAACCTCGACCGCCTAGCGCAGAAGCGAACCAATCCACTCGATCAACCCGATGAAGAACACGACAAACACGATGGAGCCAAAGAGCCCGATCCAATCCCACTTGTATTGGGAGAGACGAACCTCCCCGCGCGCAAGCAAGCCGGGGAGATAGAGCAGATCGACAAGGAGGAGCCGCTCGTTTTTCGCCGGATCGTCAGCAATATCCGGCTCGTGCTCGTCGAGGAGTTCGAGCTGGTCCACCTGAAATCCCGCTTCGCGGATGCGCTTCTCCTGGCCCACGGGCGTATCGAGCCGGCAATAAAACTCAGCCACCGCGTGCTCGTTGTGCTGGCGGGTGAGAAACGACAAACCAATCATCGCAGTCAGCGAAGGCACAATAAACATGGGGTAGCGCACCTGCACAGGTAGCCGCACGACCTCTCCGGCCGCATTGACAAAGCCATGCAAGGGATCGTGCAAGTTGATACTGTAGAGCCCGGCGATCCACTCAGCGATCCCCTGCAACTGCATGAGCTGGAAAAGGGAATGACCGAACAGGGCGATCTCCGGTTTGTTCACCGCGATAAAAAGTGGTGTGGCGACAATCACCGAAACGATGGCCGCCGTCGCCGTGGCCCGCCGCCACATCAGGGCAACGAGAATGGACATACCCGTGAGGGCGTAAATCGGTTCAACGATCGTGGCAAAATCCACCAAATCGTCCACCCCGGCGGCGATCCACCAGCCAAGCAGCATCGCGACCACCGCAAACACCCGCGCCATCAAAAGGTAGTGCGCGGCCGAAGCCTTCCGCACGAGGTGCTCCTGGTATAAATTATTCACGGCCATCCCGCTAAAGGTGAGGAGGCTGGCATCGAGGCTGGACATCACCGCAGCCAGAATCGAGGCCACGAGAAGCCCCCGCAGCCCGACGGGAAGGAGTTCCCCGGCGGCAAGCGCAAACACATTGTCGGGCGAAGCGTTGGGCAGACCGGAGGCCGGATCAAGCATCGGGTGGCCCACATACAGGGCCACGGCAAAGAGCCCCACGAGCCCCCACCCCACCGTGCAGAAACGTTTGATGACCGTGCCAAAGGCTTTCATCCGCGAGACCATTTCATTCTTCGCGGCGGCGGACCCGGCGGCGGTGGCAATCGTCGCGGCGAAAGTAATGCCGATGGCAAACCAGAATACCCACCAGAATCCGAAGTCCACGCTGTTGCGGGCAATCAGTTAGGTCATCTCGTCCGCGATGGCGGCATTGAGGGCGGCCCCTCCGCCCGCCTGCACAATCGCAAAAGGAACGAGCAGAAAGGACAAAACGATGATAAGCAGCCCTTGGTAAATATCCGTGGCATACGCCGCAATCACCCCGCCCAACAGGGTGTAGATGATCGTCGGCACGACGATCACGACCAAGGCCCAGTTTCCGGTAACCGCGCCCCCGGTCATCACCTCGACCACGATTGCCGCCGACTTCAACCCGAAACCAAGGCTCATGGGCACGGCGCAAAGGACCACGATTTTGAAAATTGTGGCCATTCCCTGCCCAAAACGCATGCGCACGATGTCCGCCGTGGTCACAATGCGCAGGCGGCGCACCACCGGCGGATACAACCAGAGAAAAGGCGTTATCAAGATCCACGTGAGGCTCAGCCACACACCCGAGAGTCCCCGTTGAAAAGTCGCGGCGGCCACCGCCATGGGGTGGTTCGCATTCGTCCCTCCCGCAAACGCCGAAGCGATGATCATGAGATTCCCCATCTTCCGCGATCCGACAAGAAAGCTGCCGCAGTCCTTAACTTTTGGATACGCCCAGAAGGCGATGCCAAACATAAAGAGCCCGTATAGGCAGATGATGAGCCAGTCGAAGCCCTGCAGGTGCATAAGGTCAGGGGTATCCATGCGAAGAAGAGAGAAAGAGGGGGGATTGGGAAAGGGAATAAGCCCGCTGTATGCAACGGACGACTTCGGGCAAAGGGCAAGCCGTTTCCGGAAAAAGCCGGGCCGGTTACCCTCCTCCGGAAGAGGAGGAGCGGGGAACCGACCCGGCACAAAGGCTTATCGACCCCGGAAAAGAGGCCGCCGTTGTGAACAACTCACCACGAGAGGGCGTAGCGGATGCGCCAGGACCGCCCCTCGCTCAGCCAGTTAGCTTCGTTTGTCCACTCGCTATCGAAGAGGTTGCGAACGTTCAGGCTGATGCTCTGGCGCAGGGCACCGGTGCCAAACTCGTAGCGGGCGAGAGCCTGCACATCGGTGTAGGAATCACTCAAACGGAAGCGATCGTTAAAAGCTGGCAGCATACGGGTGGCATTGGCGTAATTCGCCCCGAGTCCAAGAGTCAGACCGGCCACTGTCCCCACATCGAAGGTGTATTTCACCCACCCGGAGAATTGCCGCTCGGGGAAACGGGGCAGATCGAGACCTTCTTCACCGGGCTCATTGATGTTGCTCTTCACTTTGCCGTCCGCGATGGACGCCCCGAGAATGAAAGAGAGGTTGGGCGTCGGCGACCAGGCGAGATCGAGTTCCACACCGCGGATCTGCTCCTTACCCGAAGCAAGGAAGTAGGTGGCCAGCACGGCTTCGCTGTCGACACCGGGCACCAGGCTCTCGCGCACGAAGAAACTCCGGCGGATATTATCGCGGGTCTGGTCGAAGTAAGCGACACTCGCGACCAGGTTTTGCTCGGACATGTTGAAGCGGGCACCGATTTCAAAGCCCTTGCCCTCCTCCGGTTCGATCGGGTTTGGAGAACGGCTGTTCACGAAATTGCGCAGATCCTCAACGTTTGTGAAGCCGAGAAAGTCCGCCGGATTTTGCTGATTGCCCTCCTGAATGAGGAAGCTCGTGGAGTAATTGGCGAAGAGCGTTGTCGCGAACTCTTCACTTTCGAAGACACGATAGGAAGCCCCGAGCGTATAGGTCGTGGCCGATCCCTCGAGGGTGTTGGTCACCCCGGCAAGACGGTTTCGGATGCTCGAATCACCCTTGCCGCGGGCGATGCCCCACAAGGCGGTGCCCCGTTCATCCGGAGTCGTGAGGATTTGGGTGAAACGCAGGTTCTCCGTCTGGGTGCGAATCGTGTCGTCGATTCGGAGGTTCGTAAACTGGCTCAGCGGCGGCGGCACCGGCCAATCACCCACCACCGTGCGACGGTTGAACGGAATGGTCACGGGCAACGAAACCTGATTGCCAGCGGCATCGCCGGTGCGGATCGCGAAGAGGTTGTCACGGGCGTGGTAGCGCTCATAGCCCACCAAAGAATCCACGGACCATCCGCCCAGTTCGCCCTGGTGGAGAAGATCGATCTTGTATCCGCGAAAGCGGTCGTTGGCGTCGCGCTTTTCGAAGGGGGAGCTGGCCGTCTCGGCGGTGCCCAGCCCATAGGCCCCGACGTAGCGCATGCTGTCCTCTGTCTGGCGGCTGTAGATGCCGCCAAGCCGGGCCGTGAAGCCGTGGCCCAGATTGGCCGTGAGGTAGGCTGTCGTGATGGCCGTCTCAAACTTGTTCAACGTATACGGTCCAGTGTAGCTGAAGTTGCGGTCATTGCGATCACGATTGAACGGATCGGTCACCCGATCCGGACCCGAACCAACCGAAACAAACGCAGCCGTGCGACTCGGCACAATGTGCTGATTGAGATACTCTGCCGTCACGTCAAACTTGAGGTTTTCGAGGATCATCCAGGTAACCGCTGAGTAGAGGGAGGCAGTGCGGTTTTCAAAGAAGACCTGCTCGCGCTCGAACTCTGTCCAGCCCCCGCCGAGGCGAACGCCCAAAGAGCCCAGGGTATCCCCTTCCAACGGTCCGCCGACATCAAACGCCGCGCGCCGGTAGGAGCGGTTGCCGACTCCACCCTCGAGAGTGGCATGACTCCCGGCGAATGAAGGAGCTTTCGGGATAATATTGATGATACCTCCCCCGGAGGATTGGCCATAGATAACAGAGTTCGGCCCCTTGCTCACTTCCACGCGACCGATGTGATCTGTGCCCGCCATACGGCCTCCCGTCTGGAAACCGTTGTAGAGCGGACGCGCCTGAAAACCACGAACACGGAACTCAAGGCGGGGCTGCCCCTGCTCATCGGCAATCGCCGGGTTGGTATCCATCGATACACCGGGAAGCAGACCGGAGAGATCCGCCACGTTGTCCACGCCGACATCCCGCAGGAGCGCCTCTGTCACCACGGACGTCAAAAACGGAATCCGGTCACGCTCCACACTCACGAGGGTGGCCGAATTCGAGAAGAGCGGTCGATAGCCCTCGTCGGGCGAAATGGCCACCACAAACGGGTCCATATCATAGATTTCATCCCGGTCTTGCGCCGGAAGGGCGGAAACCGCGAGAAGAGGCGCTCCGCAAAAGAGGACGCGCAGCGAACGCCACAGAATCCCACGATTCAGGGATTTCGGGCAAAGCGCAGCCCGCACACAAGAAAGTTCAAGTAGATGCATAGTTTGGGGTTTGGATTGGGGTTGGGGTTGGGGTTAAATCGAAAAAAACTCAAGTTTACCGACTCAACAAGAGAGAGAGTTTTTTACGACTATTAACGGGATAGTTCATCCTTAAACAGCCCGTCAAGAAAATTTTCGCGATCCCGTTCCGTCTCTTCACTATCACCAAATCACAGACAGAATTACATGTTCTGAATATTTTGATTGCCCTTTAAAGTGGATCTGCTGGGATGGCGACATGGGCAGAAAATTTTGTCGGCGACTGAAGTATCCACGGTTGGCTTGCCACCACCTTATTTCGAGGGTGGTGCAGAAAAGGCGGCTGATGGATGAGGAGGCGATGCATGCGATGCGCCATATTATGCGCTCGCAGGCGGCGTTTGCGGGGATGGAGGTGCTGACTTATTGCTTTATGGCGAATCACTTTCACATCTTCGTGCGGATGGATCCGAAGGAGACGGAGAATCTGGACGATGCGGGCCTGGTGGCGCGGTTTCGGGCGCTCTATGGCGGGACGCGCTGTGCGTCGCTGGGATTGGATGCGGATGATTTGGCGGTCATTCTGAAGAATGACGGGGAATCGGCTGAGGGAATCCGGCGACGCCTGAAGGCTCGGATGGGCGATGTCTCCGTCTTTATGCGGGAGGTGAAAACGCGCTTTACTTTGTGGTATAATGGGGAGCGTGGCACGGTGGGCACCTTTTGGGCGGAGCGTTTCCGCAGCGTTATAGTGGAGGCAGATACGGAGGCGCAAAGGATGGTGGCGGCGTACATCGATTTGAATCCGGTGCGGGCGGGGCTGGTGGAGGACGCGGGAGACTATGGTTTCAGCGGGTTCGGGGAGGCGTGCGCAGGTGGCTCGGCGGCGCGACGGGGGATCGCCCGGATCGAGGGCAAGATGACCTGGGCGAGTAAATGGCATGAGCGCTACCGGGCGCGGTTGTGCAGCCGGATGGGGCCGGGAGCGCGGTCTGTTCGAAGAGACCCGAAGACCGCGGCAGCCGGTGCACCGAAGGAGACAGAGATGCCCGGAACGGGTCTGGCGGAAGAATCCGGGCTGCTCTCGAAAATCCGCGCCTTCAGCGAGGGTTGGGTGGTGGGGTCGGTTGCGTGGGTGGAGAGCTTCTGTGCGGCTAATGGTCGGCTGGGCTATCGAAAGGGAAGGAAAGCCAAACCGGTTCTGGAGGACGGCGGGGCGGACCGCACGATGGTCGCCAGCGCCATTAGACGACGCTGATTTGCCGAATTCGCTACTGGGCAACTTTCATGCGGCGAAGCCGGCAGTCCAAACACCTGCAAATCCATCCTTTTGCACCGCAACCGTCCTTCTCCTTCGCTTGCCTGAAGACACGCGGCCTCTCCCATTCAGTAGGCTCCAAACGGGACCGTTCGAGCCCCGCAGGAACCAACCCAGGTTCCCCAAACGCTCACGGCAGGTCTTCAACTTCTCCGCATCCGCCAGCAACACTTCCAGCCGAGCCACCTCCACACTCGCCCCACCTGGTCACGCCGTAGCGGCGGCGGTAGTCGCCGGGCGTCATTCCCTCCCACTTGCGAAAGATCTTTGAGAAATCCGAAGAGTTGTTGAACCCGCTATCCAGCGCCACCTCGGTGAGGCTCTGTCTCCCCGTGCGCAGCTTTTCTTTGGCGAGGGCCAGGCGGCGGCGGCGGATTTCCTCGTAAACCGTGCAGCCGAGCGCCTCCCGCATTTTTCGTTCAAGGCTCCGGCGGGACATCCTGGCCGCCCCGGCGACATCTTCCACGCTAAGGCTCGCGGAGGTTTGCCGGGCGATGAACTGCAGGGCTTTCCGCAGTCCCGGGTCGGGCACGGCGTAGACGTCTGTGGAGCCCCGGGCGATGATGTTGTCCGGCGGAATGCGCAGCGGCCCGGTGGGAGGTGGCTCACCCGCGATCAGCCGGTCGAGCAGTTGAGCGGCGACGTATCCCCGCCGCTCCAAACACAGACCAATGCTCGAAATCGGCGGGTTGCTGAGTTGGCACAGGGAAGGATCGTTATCAACACCGATCACGGCGACATCCGCCGGCACGTTGAGGTCCGCGGAGTGGCACGCGGCGATGGCCAAGTGGGCGAGCGTGTCGAAAACGGCAAAAACCGCCACGGGTTTCGGCATGCCGTGCAACCAGTCCCGGAGCGCCTGTAGACGGTCTTTCCACAGCATTGGAAAGAGACTGCGGGCCTCCAGACGATGGCCTAAAAAGCCGCCATTCCGGATGACTTCCGCTCCGAAGGAGGCCTCACGGCGGAAGGCGAAATCGGCATCCTGCATGCCGAGGCAAGCGAAGCTCCGGAATCCCCGCTCCAGAAAGTGCCGGGCGGCGAGGCCGCCAACCAAATCGTCGTCCCCGATCACAGCGGATATGCCCTCAATCGCCAGCTTTCCCGTCACGTTGACTACGGGGATCTCCAGGCTCTTCACGAACGCGGCATCGGCGGGGCTGTCAATCGAGCAGATGAGCCCGTCGCCCGTCCACTCCGCCAAACTGCTCTCGAGGCCGCCCTCCGGGGGCATGGCCATAAAGATATTCCAGCTTTCCTTTCCTTGGATGTACGATGCCAGGCCGTTGGAGATACCAAAATGAAAGCCGGACCACTGGTGCAGGCACACCCCCACATTGATCTGATAAACGGCCATTGACCCATGATCCCAGCAAATTTGGCGCACCCGTCCAGCTCTTTGTCGTAAAACGGAAAGCAATCGGGAGACGCATTGTGCAACAATAAAGATCACTGCCGGAGAGCGCGAAAATCTCCGACCTTATCAACCTCATGAACACTCACCTATGAATCGAAAACGCCCTTATTCCAGCAAGCATCTCCTCGCGGGCCTAGCCGGCCTCGCTCTCTCGACCACCGCCGCGACCGCGCAGATCACCCTCAACGGGCTGATCGCGGAGGAATCCTTCGATGGATACTCCTCCGCTTTCCTCAACGGACAAGCGACCTCGTCCACGACCGGCTTTGCCGGCACGGAGACTTGGGGCGGGACCGCCTCCATCGACGCGCGGGGCGCCAGGGGAGCCCCTGCCAACGGCTTATCCTATCCCGGGCTGTCCGCTTCGGGAGGTTCTGCCCTCGTCTACCGCACGACGACCTTCAACGACACCAGCACCCACACCTTTTCCCTGTCGACCTCCACACCGCTCACGAACATCACCAACACCGAGCTGTATTTTTCGTTCATCATCAACGCGGACAACTACGTCCTACGGGCAGGTGACACCGCCGCCCACGGTGTGACGGTAAACCTCATCCATGGAAGCACCGGCGCAGCCCCCAATATCGGTGTCTTCTTCGGCGGCACAAACGGCGAACTCGGCATCAACTATCGCGGCACAGGCAATGCGATCCAGATGACGGGCCTCTCCCTGCAACCGGGAAACAATCTCGTGGTCCTTGGGGTCAATGCCCATTCGGCCAACCCCACCGCCACCTACAGCCTCTGGTTGAATCCCGATCTCTCGACGAACATTCGCGACACGGCCACCATCGGGGCCGCTGACTACGATTTCGACACCGCTTTTGGCGTCGTCACCGGCAACGCCAGCTTCGGCTTCCTCGGATGGGGCGTGCAACAACGCTTCAACGGCGTGCAGTCGGTCTATATCGATGAACTGCGCCTCGGGGAGACCTTTGCCGATGCGGTGGTCATTCCCGAGCCTTCGACCTATGCCCTGCTCTTTGGTGCAATTGTATTAGCCATTGCGGGTATCCGCCGCCGCGCAAGAAGCGCTTAATCCCAACCCGTCTACGGTTCTTCCCCTGGGCGGATCCGGCGCATGCCGTATCCGCCTTTTCTTTAAGCCCTCCCCTCGCGGAGTCAGGTCCTTGAGTCAAAAATCTCTTGGATATCTATGTTTTGATCCTTTTCCGCCCTGTGCGGACTCTTGCCCTTTCACCCCTGCTTGAGGCGCCGACGACGATGGATGCAGACCGCCCCCAGCATGGCGGCGAGAAGGAATCCTTGCGACGGTTCCGGGATAGGCGTATAGGCGATGGTGACGGAAAAATCATCGACGCCGGTGACGCGGTTTTGCGAGGCCGTTTGACCCGGCGCGGCCCATGAGATATAGCCAAAGCTGATGGGTTGGCCGTTTGTCGAAAAGTCGGGTTGGGTCACCGATCCCGGTGTCTGGTCGTATTCGATGACCAGAAAATCGCTCGCAACCAGTTCGTCGCTTACATCCGTAAGCCAAACATTATTCTGTGAGGTGCTGAAGCGGTTGGGGATTTCCGAACGGAAAAACAATCCATCCTGCACGACCCCAAAATGAAAAGTGCCCGCGTTGCTATCAAAGCGATTGAAGGCAAAGGAAAACTGAAGGGAGTTGATCTCACCGATCTGTCCGGGATCAAAGGTCGCGCCATCAAAGGCGTGGAATACGTAGCTCCGCTGTCCGGTCGGTGTGCTCTGTATGGTCCGGCGATAGGCGGTGTCATCCGCCCCGCCGCTCAGTTCATGGGTGGTGGTTTGCGTGGGGGTGCCGCTACTCGCGAAATGGGTCGTGGTGAAATTCGCCATCTCGGAGTCACTCACCACGATGATCTGGGCTTGCGAAAGGGCAGTGCCCCAGATAAGAAACAATATCGCTAGAGGAAAAAGACGGGAGACTGATGGGTGCGCGATTTTGTGTTTCATTGCTTCAGTAGACAAATCCCAAATGTGGGGTGTTTCCAGCAGGGTTGGCAACCCTCGATTCCAGCGGTGAAATTACTCGGGGTGGGTGCGGCAGTGGCGTGTTCGGGTCGCGAGGGCCGCGATATACGCGAAATGAAGTCAGGTCCCTGTACCCGCCTTGGCACCGTGTGTGCTCTTCAACGGGAATGAACATCACCCGACCCTCCCGCATCGCGCGCTCTCGACAGGCGTTGCCCCTTTTTCTCTTCGCTACCTGCTGGTCGGCGCTGGCCTCGGCGTCTGTCGGGGAGCGCTTGAGCGCTGCGGGTATTACGCTGCCGGAGGTGGCACCGCCGGTGGCGAACTACGTGTCGGCGGTGCGTTCGGGAAACCTTGTCTTTCTCGCCGGGGCCATTCCGCGCGCGGAGGACGGGAGCGTGATCGAGGGGCAGGTGGGGCGGGAGCTGACCGTTGAGGAGGGATACGCCGCCGCCCGCAATACCGGCATCCACCTCATCGCGGCGCTGCGCGCGGAGATCGGCGACCTCGAAAAGGTGCGCCGCTGGGTCAAGGTCGAGGGTTACGTGAACGCCCCCGCTGATTTTTCCCAACACCCAGCGGTGATCAATGGCTGTTCCGATCTGCTCGTGGAGATTTTTGGCGATCGGGGCCGCCATGCGCGCGTCGCCCTCGGCGCGGCTTCCCTTCCCCTCAACGCCTGCGTCGAAATCGCCGCCATTGTCGAGGTGGCGGACTGACCACCGGTTCAGGCAAAATGGCGGAGGGCGTCGTCCATTGCCTCGACGAAGCGATCAACATGCCAGAGGGGCGTGGGCACCCCCGGTGTGACGCGAATGCCGCGGACGGCGGGGTGGGTGACGCCGACGGTGAAGAGGCGATGGCGCTCAGCGAGAAAATCGGCGAGGGCCACGGGGGCCACGCCTTCTATCCCGACGTTGCCGACGGCCCCGTGCCGGTGCGGCTCGGTCGGGGTGTTCAGAACGATTCGGGGCCATTCGCGGACGGCATCGGCCCAGCGGCGGTGGAGCAGACGCAAGCGCGCTTCCTTGCGCCCGGCACCGATCTCGCGGTGAAAGCGAATGGCTTCGCGCAGGGCGATCACGTGCTGGTCCGGGCGTGTCCCCATGCGCTCGAACTTGCGAATGTCTCCGGGGTCGCGGGTCATATCGCCCATGAGCGGCCAGAGGCGATCGATCTTGTCCTGCTTCACGTAGAGCATGCCGAGGCCAAGGGGGGCGCAGAGCCACTTGTGCAGGCTCGTGCCGAGGTAGTCGCAATCGAGATCGCGAATGGCAAAGTCGATGTGCGCAAAGGAGTGGGCCGCGTCGACGGCCACCTCGACGCCGCGCGCACGCGCCATCGCGCAGATTTCCCGGACTGGCAAAACCTGCCCGGTGAGGTTGATCATATGCGTTACGTGGAGCAAGCGGGTGCGCGGCGTGATGGCCGCTTCAAAGCGCCCGACGATTTCGGCGTCGCCCGCCGGGTGCAGCGGCAGGTCGACCTGCTTGGGAACAATGCCGCCGCGTTCGGTCCGTTGGCGGATGGCCTGCACCATGCTGCCGTAGTCCTGATTTGAATACACGACTTCGTCTCCGGGGGAAAGATCGATGCCCTGGAGAATAATGTTCATCGACTCCGTCGTGTTGCGCGTGATGACGACCTCCTCCCGCGAGGCCCCGGCGAGATCGGCCAGTGCCTGCACACTTGCCTCGTAGGCATCCCGACGTTCGTTGCGCATATAGTGGGAACCCCGCGTGACAATGCGGCGCGCCTCGCGCACATCGGCTTCCAGAACGGGCTGCGGGCTTGGGCAGAAATAGCCGTATTCGAGATTGAGGAAATCGGGTGCCGGCGCGAACGACGCCTCCACGGACCGCCAGAAGGCAGCATCGTCTCCCTCCACGGCGAGCGGGCGCGCCCGCGCCCGCGTCGGAGCCAATGAAGATGCGGCCAAGGCGGCGGCGGCGAGAGCCGAGTGGTGCATGAATTGCCGACGGTGCATGCACAGGCGGAAGCAGATACTGCACCACCTTTCCCCTTGCAAACAGGGTTTAGGTAGGAGCCAAATTTGGACAAACCAAATTTAGACACCCGCAAACCAAATTTAGACACCCGTGTATTATATTTGACCGAGCGCATATTTCAAATGGTGTGGCGACGTGTCGAATGCGATGGAACTTCCCCAGTCGGGCGTCATCAGTTGCCAGGACGGCGCAGGGGCCAGTTTCACGTGGCAAAACTCTGCAAACCGAACACGTGGAACTCAATCCCTTCGTCCCACAACCGACCCCGCCTCCGCTTCTCGCGCCTCGAGACGCGAGGGGCTCCTTCCAGCACGACCCGCTCGATCCCGGAACGGGTAAATGTCCATTACGCCGCCCGATACACCCCCGCGCACGCCTCCCGGTCGCGGCGCTTGAACCAGCGCTGACCCGCCGCACGCGCCGCTTCCGCCAGCTTCTCCATTCGCCCCGCCACACGGTGATACAGGCTTCCGTAACGCTCCACGGTCGAAATCCAATTCTCCACATCCAGTTCCAGACGCTCCAGCACCGGAGCCAGGTCTGCCGGAATCGCTCCCGCTTTGTCGTCGCGTAAGCGCCGACCGGTCCAGTCCACCAACTGCAAATAGCGCTCCTCGCTCATTCCCAGCACTCCCCCCTCTCCCGCGTCCACCGGTGCCAGCCAGCCCGCTCGTTCGACGTCTCCACGCGCGCCTTCCAACATCCACTTCTGCGCCTCCGTCGCGCTCGACTCGTCTCCCCCCGATGCCTTCCACGCCGCCAGTTCCGCACGCCCACGACGTGCCCGCAAGCGATCCCCAGCTCCGCAATACTCGCTCGCCTCAGGGATCTCCTCCACCCCCGCCCGCACCGGATTCAGGTCCACATACGCCATGCACGCCGCCACCGCTCCCGCATCCGCCAGGCGCTGACACTTGAAGCGGCCCTCCCAGAATCTACCCTTGCAACGGTCCTCCTCATTCGCCCGGCGCGCAATCACCTCGCTCAGCCCGCGCATGAACCAACTCAGGTTTCCCAGACGCTCGCGGCACACCTTCACCTTCTCCGCGTCCTTCGCCAACAGCGCCACCCGGTCCGCCTCCACACTCGCCCCAATCTGGTCCCGCCGCCCCGGACACAACCGCAACCACCGCCGCGCCACTTCCTCATCGCTCCAGCCCGAAACCATATCCGGGCGTGTCCGCACAACCAAATGGACATGATTGCTCATGACCGCGTAGGCGCACACATCCAGCGCAAAGATCCCGCACAGCTCCTTCACCCGCTCCCGCACCCACTCCCGCCGGTGCTCGAACGATTTGCCCGAGTAGTCATCCCAGCCGCACAGGAAAGCACGCCGCACACAGCGGTTGATGCAGTGAAAAACACCCGCCTCGCCGGGGCGGTAGACAAATTTCCGGGCCATGGTCATTTCTCCTCCTGGGTATTCATTGGGAACATTCCTAATTTGAAGGCCATCAGGCCGGATATCGGGACTTCGGTCAAGTATATATTATGGGTGTCTTGTAATTCGTTGTAATTCGCCACCGTCACAGACTGGGCCGACCGCCTCACCCAGTTTGTCTACGACAACGA
>JAFIGE010000003.1 GCA_020831585.1 Opitutales bacterium
TATGCCGCATCGCCTCCATCGCCTCCTCATCCATCAGCCGCCTTTTCTGCACCACTCTCGAAATAAGGTGGTGGCAAGCTAATCGTGGATACTTCAACCGCCTGCAAAATTTTCTGCCCATCCACCCATCCCAACAGAATGATCTCAAAAATCAACGTAAATGTTCAGAACATTAAAAAATTCTGCCCACTGGAAAAGAGGGTAATCATGGCAATCTTTGTGGGTGAATTCATCGCCTTGGCGCGGAGGGTCTACGAGGAGGAGGGGAGAGGGAGCGTGCTGTCTCTCGCGCGGGGTTGGGTTCGGGTCTCTCGTGCCGCATTCAAAGAAGTTCTTAACTTCTTATTTCATCGCACCTTATCGTTTTTCTTTTGAGGACCGGACGTTCGCCGAATTCTCCGGGCTCCCTATTGGGGAGCGACCCCGGCCCCGAAAATCGCGCCTATCGAAAGACGTTTTGGGATCCGGCACCGATGAGACCTTTGGCACGCTTGCGCCAGATTTGCCAGTGTTCGCCGCCCTCGAATATGGCGAGCGGTTTTTCCGCAGTTACACTTTGGATGAGATCGAACTCAGCCATGAAGAGGGACCTTTCTTCTCCTTTGGCGAGCGGGTAGGGCGGGGGTGCTCCATTGGTGCCGTAATAAAAATAGCCGAAGAGCCACCCACCCGGCTTCAAAAGGACCTGCATGCGGCGCACATACGCTTTCCTTTGCTCCGGCGGGAGGGCGCAGAGGAAGGTGCGCTCGTAAACCGCATCGAAGCTGCCTTCGGGGAGTTCGCGTGTGAAGAAATCGCCCTCCAGCGCCTTGGCCTGGGGAAAGGGACGGAGGCGCCGCCGCAGGGAGCGGATGGCCACGCCGCTGATGTCAAGGGCGGTTACCGTACAGCCCTTTTTTGCGAAAGCTTCCACCTCATGTCCACGCCCGCAGCCCGGAACAAGAACCGACCGGAAGGGGGCCTGTTTAGCGATATAGTCGCGCAGTTCGGGCGGCACGCCGCCGTAGTCCCATGGGGTTTCTCCGGAAGCGTAGCGTTCGTCCCAGAAAGCGCTGGAATCGGGGTTGGCCATCAACGCGGGGACTCTTTCAGGCGCTGGTGATACGATTGGATCGAGTTCACGGAAATCTTGCGGCGGCGCATGGACTGGAGGGCGAGGACGGCGGTGCGCGCCCCGCTCAGAGTGGTCATGACGGGCATCCCGTGCTTCATGGCTTCGGAGCGGATGGTGTTTTCGTTGCGGCGGGGGATCATGCCGCTCGGCGTGTTGATGATCATGCGGATCTCGCCGTTCTTGATGAGGTCGACCACATTCGGGCGGCCCTCATTGACCTTGTGGACGGGGCGGGCGGGCACGTTGTTTTCCTGGAGGACCTTGAGGGTGCCGGAGGTCGAAACAATATCGAAGCCCAGGGCGACGAAGCGGCGCGCGATATCCACGGCGAGGGCTTTGTCGGCATCCTTCACGGAAAGGAAGACGCTGCCGGACTCGGGCAGGGCCGGGCCGACGGCCATCTGCGTCTTGCCGAAAGCGAGGCCGAGGTCGTCGTCGATCCCCATGACCTCGCCGGTGGAGCGCATTTCGGGAGAGAGCGTAATGGGCGAGCCGGGGAAGCGCACAAAGGGAAAGACGGATTCCTTGACCGACCAGTAGGGCGGGATGATTTCCTCGGTGAAGCCGAGGTCGGTGAGTTTCGACCCGGCCATGACCTTGGCCGCGAGTTGGGCGAGGGGCACACCGATCGCCTTGGAAACGAAGGGAACGGTGCGGCTGGCGCGGGGATTCACCTCAAGGATGTAGAGATCGTTATCCTTGATGGCGTATTGAATGTTCATGAGGCCCACGACCTTGAGTTCGCGGGCGAGGGCGTAAGTGGCCTCACGGACATCGTTGAGCATCTTCCGTCCGAGGGTGTGCGGGGGCATGACCATGGCGGCATCGCCCGAGTGCACCCCGGCGAACTCGATGTGTTCGAGCATGCCCCCGATAACGGTCGTTTCCCCGTCGCTGATGGCGTCGACATCGAGCTCGATGGCGTCCTCCAGAAACTTGTCGAGGAGGATGGGTTTGCCGGGGGCGACATCGAAGACCTCGCGCACAACGGCCTTCATCTCATCCATGTTGTAGAGAATGAACATGCCGCGCCCGCCGAGGACAAAGCTGGGGCGGAGGAGGATGGGGAAGCCGATTTTCTCCGCTTCCACCATGGCCGCTTCGCGGGTGTAGGCGATGCTGTTGATTGGCTGCTTGAGACCGATTTTGCTGAGGATATTGCGGAAGATTTCGCGGTCTTCGGCGGCATCGATCATCTCCGGCGAAGTGCCGATGATATTGACACCGTGCTCCTTGAGGGCCGTCGCCAAATTCAGGGGCGTCTGCCCTCCGAACTGCACGATGACCCCCTCGCACTTTTCCTGGCGGTAGATTTCGAGCACGTCTTCGAGGGTGAGGGGCTCGAAATAAAGGCGGTCGGAGGTATCGTAGTCGGTGGAGACGGTCTCCGGGTTGCTGTTGACCATGACGGTCTCAAACCCGGCGTCGCGCAGCGCAAAGCTCGCATGCACGCAGCAGTAGTCGAACTCAATCCCCTGACCGATGCGGTTGGGGCCGCCGCCAAGGATCATGATTTTCCGGCGGTCGCTGGGGACGATCTCGTTTTCGTCCCCATAGCTGGAATAATAGTAGGGCGTGTAGGCCTCAAATTCCGCCGCGCAGGTGTCGACGAGACGGAAAACCGTGTGGATGCCGGCCTCGTCGCGCAGAGCACGAATAGCACTCTGCTCCAGACCGGTGCAGTGGGCGATTTGCACATCGGTGAAGCCCCATTCCTTGGCCTGACGCAGGAGGGCAGGGGAGAGGTCCTTGCCCACCGCTTCCAGGCGGTTTTCCAATTGGACGAGTTGCTCCAGTTGGACGAGGAACCAGCGGTCAATCTGCGTGAGGTTGAAAATATCCTCCACCGTCATCCCGGCGCGGAAGCCATAGCGGATGAAATACGGGCGCATACAGGTGGGTCGGGAGAGCCCGGTGCGGATCTCGTCAACGAGGGTGATCTCATCGCCGCCCCATTTGCCGCCCCCGCCGAGGCCGCGCGAACCCACTTCGAGCGAGCGCATGGCCTTCTGAAAGGACTCCTTGAAGGTGCGCCCGATGGCCATGGCCTCACCGACGGATTTCATCGAGGACGTGAGGGTGTCGTCGGTGTTGGGAAATTTTTCGAAAGTGAAGCGCGGAATCTTCACCACCACATAGTCGATCGTGGGCTCAAAGCTGGCCGGGGTCTCGCGCGTGATGTCGTTTTGCAGCTCGTCGAGGCTGTAGCCCACTGCGAGTTTGGCGGCAATTTTGGCAATGGGAAAACCGGTGGCCTTGGAAGCGAGGGCGGAGGAGCGGCTCACCCGCGGATTCATTTCGATCACGACCATGCGGCCGTTTTCGGGATTCACGGAAAACTGAATGTTCGAGCCTCCCGTTTCCACCCCGATCTCGCGAATCACGGCAAAGGAGGCATCGCGCATGAGCTGATACTCCTTGTCCGTAAGGGTCATGGCGGGAGCGACGGTGATGGAGTCGCCCGTGTGCACGCCCATGGGATCAAAGTTCTCAATCGAGCAGATGACCACGCACTGATCTTTGTGGTCGCGCATCACCTCCATCTCAAACTCCTTCCAGCCGAGGAGGCACTCTTCGATCATGACCTCGCGGGTGGGGCTGGCATCGAGGCCGCGCTGCACGAGTTCCTCAAAATCTTCGCGGTTGTAGGCCACCCCGCCCCCGGAGCCCCCGAGAGTGAAGCTCGGTCGGCTGATCACAGGAAACGCGCCGATCTCTTCAATGGCCCGGCGCGCATCTTCCATATTGTGGACGATGACACTGCGGGCCACATCGAGACCGATCTTTTGCATGGCCTCCTTGAAGAGCTCGCGATCCTCTCCCTTCTGAATCGCATCATACTTCGCCCCGATCATCTCCACGCCGTAGCGTTCGAGAATACCGGCCTCATAGAGCTGCACGGAAAGGTTGAGAGCGGTTTGCCCGCCTAACGTGGGGAGCAGCGCGTCGGGCCGCTCTTTCCTGATGATCTCCTCAATCACCGGAACCGTAAGCGGCTCAATGTAGGTGACATCCGCAAAATCCGGGTCCGTCATGATGGTGGCCGGATTGCTGTTGATGAGGATCACGCGGTAGCCCTCCTCCCGGAGAGCCTTGCAGGCCTGCGTTCCGCTGTAGTCGAATTCGCACGCCTGACCGATGACGATGGGTCCCGACCCAATGATCAAAATACTTCCAATGTCCGTTCGTTTGGGCATTGAAGCGGGAAATAAGCGAACGCGGTTGCGCTCTAGCAAGGTAATATTTTCCCTAATCGACGAGTCCGCTTGGCGAAAGGCCTCAAACGGGCAGAATGTTCGTTGCCGGATCATGGACTTTTCCACCCGGCCGCCCGATTCCGGCAAGAGAGGGCGGAAGTGGCGCGCCCTTCCCACGCGGTCCTGTTGCGGTGCCGGAATTTCCCCCGTCTGATTTGCGCCCCCATCTATCTGCATGAGCAAGTAAGTTTTTAGCGCCTATGTGCGTTTCTTCGGCCAGTGGTGAAAATTTATTTAAATTTGCAAACAACTGAAAAACAATACTTTACAATGAAGACGACATCCCGAAATCAGGAAAAGTGTCGATCTCCGACAGAAAGGCGAAATTTTCCGCTTGTATAAGTGCATAAAAATGCATGAGATACCGGCTTATGTGGACCAAGGCGGACCACATTCACGAAACAATAACCTCAATAACCTTATCTATGAGATTGCTTAAACTACTCGTCGTCGCGGGGACCCTCCCCGCCTCTTCCCTAATTGGGAATTTCATCGTGAACCCCGATTTCAGCTTGGGTCCCAACGGCCTCGACGGCTACGAAGCCTTCGCGGTTTGGTCGCAGGGTGCGACCGGTTTCTCCTCTGCCTGGGGCCTTGCCGATGCGCCTGTTGTGGCCCCTGGAAATGGCACCGCTGTTTTCAGTATGAACACGCAACTTGCGAACGCCGATCCGTTTTGGTCGGGAGCCACCCAGGAAATGACCTTCCAGCAGAATTTCTGGACCCCTGACAACAATGCGGGTGTCCCCTCCGGCCCGGACCTTTACAACCTTGAGCTGGTCTTCACCGGCACTGTGGTTGTCTCCGAGGCTTATGCTGCGGGTAACTTGGGACAGGCGTTTATTCAGTTCCTGGACCAGAGCTACAACGCCGTGGCTTTTGTGAGCGTAGACGTCACCACCTTGGGACCGGACGGAGAGTTTTCCCTCACCGCCCTGACGCCCGCCGACGGACTGAACATCATCCAGATTGGCTTCCGGAACTCCGGAATTGAGGGAACCGCCGGCCAGATGACGATTTCAAACATCTCCCTGGCAGTGATTCCCGAGCCGAGCACGTATGCGCTTATCTTCGGCTTCTTGGGTCTGGCCTGGGTGCTCTACCGTCGCCGCCGCTAAATCATCATCGTTTACCCGGGTCGAATCTTCTGCCCGACGAGCCGCACTGTCATTGGGTGCGGCTCTTTTTTTTGGGCAGAGCCGCGCGTCTCCCAAGGTTGGTGGCCGGCTACGGTGATTCCCCTGCACGGATGAAGTGCTTTCACCTAAAAAGGATATTATGCTTGATTTTAGGTGATCTAATGATGTTGATAAGTCGTTCGCTCAGAGGCAAGCTGGTGGCGTCCGGGTGAACGTTCTGCCTGTCACCTAGTCATCCGCAATGAGGAACGCCCCATTTTTACCTGTCTGTCTGCTCTGGACCGCTGCGCGTTGGCGGTTTGTTTTGGCGGTGAGTTGTCTTTGTCTGTCGGCTTCGGGCTTGCAGGCGCAGGTCAATGCCACCGTGCAAAATATCTGGGTGGGTGATCGAGCCATCGTGGTGGCCCCGGTGAATGCCTCGGCCACCGCCCACCGCGGATCCACCCAAGTGACCTTTTCGCGACAGCTGTTTCAGGACTTTATTGGCGACGTGCGGGTGCGGGTGAGCTTGCTCGACAGTTCGCTCAACCCGGTCCCGCTGAATGATCCGAGCGGCAAGAATCCATTTTTTTACGAGAGCGATCCCGCCTTCATTTTCCTTTCCTCCTTCAGCAATTCCTCCACGCAGTTTTTCACCTATGCGCTGCAGCCGGCGGCGGGTGTCGTTCTCGACGCAGGGGAGAATTACTTTATCTCAGTGCAGGCGCAGGCGTTTTCGGGCGGCGGCTTCGTCAATGTGGGGAGCGCCTCCGCCACGGGCGCACAGCGCATCTTTCATTTCACCAATACGGACCCCAACGACGTTCTGGTGAACGTGCGCACGGCGGTTACGGCGGTTTCGATCCAGCGGCGCTGGGCCATCGCGACGTCCCCTTCCGCGCGCGAGTTTGTTGCAAGGGTGAGCTACGAAGCCTTTCGCTACGATGGGTTTACGGGTGGGGCAGGGACAGATCCCATCTGGATTCACGTGGATCTTGAGCTGCGCGAGGAGGGCACCCACGCACCCGTGCCCCTTGTGCAAAGCCGCTTCACCACCCTGCGGAACGTTTCCCGGTTTGATGGCCCCTCGGGTGATCGGCGGCCCCATCAGTTCACCGTGAGCAACGAGGATTTTCTCATCGAACCGCTCGGGCAGCTCGACACGGTGAACCGGCGCTACTACGTGCATGCGGTCGTGCGCCATGTCGAAAACCCCCTGTTTGGCACGGAGATGGCAGGCGTGGACCGGGCCACTTCGAACCAGCGTTTCCTCCACTTCAACGGCACCTTGCGCTACGGGGCGGTGGATATGCAAATCCACACCATCACGAATAATCCCACTTCCGGAGCCACATTCACGGCGGGCTCCCACCATGGCACCAGCCTCACTTTCGGGCTGGCGCGCTGGCCGGGTGATGACCGTCTGCAGGTGACGGGGGGCACGGTCAATGTGAGCCTCTTCAACTCCGGTGTGGCCGTCGTCACCTCGGGCACATCCTCGCTCACGGCCACCGAGGATGCCGCACGGGAGGGGAGGGCCAATGGGCTGCGGGTGCGGCGCGGCGCTACCGTGAACCTCACGGCAAGCGGAGCCACCTCTTTGATCACGGCCTACTTTCCTACCGGCAGCGGGTATTCGACCAACCTCGACCGCAATTTCGAGGCGACCGTGGAAGTCGGGAACCGCGCCCTCAACGCCCAGCTCGTGCCCACGGGCACCTTCACGCTCAGCACCGGGGGCCCCTTCGTGACCTTTGAGGAGACAAAGCCCCTCATGCTCTTCACCAACTCCTTTGTTTTCGATTTTTCCGCGGGGGAAATCCGATTTGATATCACGGGGGCTATTGGCGCGCGATTCTTCGACGAGTCGCGCCTCGGTGCGGCACCGCTGAGCGATGAATCCCTCCGCATCAAGCCCTCCAACAACAACTTCTTCCATTGGGTGCGCAATGTGAACCACGGGCCGGGCGTGCTTCGTCCGGACAGCCGGGGCGGTGCCCTCCTCACGGCCACGGTGAGCCTCAACCCCGGTGGCCTGCGCGCACACTACCCGCTCGACGCCCGTATTATCTGGGGATCGGGGGGCGTCATTGCCATCGTCGACGACGACATCGATCCGGCAGCGAGTTTCCTGCCTTCAGCCGACCCAGTGGAGGTGCGCTATCGCCAGGACTGCCCGGAGGGCGACTGCGGAGACACCTTTGGCACGCTTGTTTTCGCGCCGGATGGGGAATGGATCTTCGACCGCCGCGGGGGCATCTGGGCGACGGGGTCGCTCTCCGCCGGCGCGGGTGAGCCCGACACCGGTCTGCGCTGGGGGGCCAACAATGGCGGTGCGAGCTTTGCCCACGCCACCGCGCCCTTCGCCTCCGGCACCTTCCGCATGCCCGGCTCTTTTTGGGTCAACGGCACCGGCGGACCGGACGTGGGGAGCGCCGCCAATGGGGTAGGGGTCATCCTCGGTGCCGGGCTCGACCCCGACGATCCGGATCTTTTTGATGATCCCGGTTCCGCCGCCTACGCCAGCGGCACCGGCCTCTACGCCGGTCTCAATTTGCTCCCGCCTCCCGGTCACCAAGCCATTGCCACCCTCGGCGATGCCGACCCCGTGACCTTCACCCTTGCTTCCTGGAGCAAATACTACGTGCGGACGTCGGGCGTTTCGGGGGTGCACCAGGCGGCCTCGGGCTCCTTTGCAGGGGCGCTCCCGCTCTACGGCTACGAGATCACCCTTGCCACCTTCGGGCTGAACTTCCTCAGCAATCTCAACTTCGACTCCGTCACCAGCGGCAACGTCTTCCTCGGCTTCCCTTCGGATATCGACATCCCGTTCCAAGAACTCACCTTCACCTGCGTGGGCGCGCCCGACCGTGCTTCCGTGGGCGATGATCCGTTGCGGCGCACCCTCGATTACTGGGTGGCCAACATCGACATCCACTACCTTCTCTTTTCGCCGGGCAACCGCGCCGAGGCCGCCTGCGACGCCTCCCAGCCCCATGTCCTCACGACCGCCGTCGGAGCCTTCGCGAGCAACATCCGCGAGGCGCTCTTCGGCTACCTCTATTTCGAGCGCACCGGAGAATTGATGAAACCGGCCAGCGAGGATGCGCCCGAGGGAGCCGTCTTCAGCCTGTATTCCGACGCCAACGCCACCCTCGTGGGCCTCGGCGAAGAGACCTACGATCTCTCCGTCTCCAAGGTCTACTTCAACGACTTTGCCGCCAATGAGAGTCAGGGCCCCAACGGCTGGATCAACCTCCTCGGCCACCTCAAGGTGCCCTTTTTCGAGCGCCCGGCGGTGCACATCCTCACTCTCGCCAATGAAGACAACACCACCGACCCCATCTGGATTCTCGGGGGTGATCTCGATGGGGATGGCCTCCGGCGGGATTATTCTCCCGCGAGCGACCCCTTCCACCTCGGGCGTCCGGCGGATGTCTCCTTCGTGAACTACCGGCGGGGCGTGCGCGAGCGCGATCTCGTGCGCGTGCGGCAGACCGTCCTCAGCGTCTTCGACCTGGATTTTCCCGTGCGCTGGTTTTCGGGGCTGCGGGGCTTTCGCGGCACCGGCCCGATCACGGGCGAATACCTCGTCTTTGAGGCCACGCGCGAGCTCGAGGTCCTGACCTCGAAAGAGATTTCCATCAGCTTTGGAGCGAGTGCCGACGCCCTCCCGCAGATCCGCCAGACCCAAGGGGCCATGCGCGTCATCACCCGTGCCGCCGCGGATCCGGACGACGAGGCCAACCCCGGCATGGCCTTTCAGCGGCTGGGTGAAGTCACCGCGCTCGCCATCGAAGAAGCCGTCGGCGAAGGCTACCTCCTCGCCCCCGAGGCCCTGCGCTCTCTCGTGACCGACGAAGTCTACCACCACGTGCGCAGCCATGTGGCCGCTGTTTTGGGGGAGACGGCGGATGCGATGTATCCGCAACTCGTCGCTAACTTTACGCCGGGTACCGGCTTCAACCCGGCCTTCGATCTGGCAGGCTTTGTCGACCAATTCCTCAACGATCCGGCTTTCCTCGTGAGCGCGCGGTCGCGGCTGGAGGACATGCTCGGTCCCTCGCCCTCGACTCCCGGCACACTCCTCTATGCGATCGACCGCGATCTGCTCCGCGCCAAGGCGGGGCTGCGCGCCTTCCACACGGCCTCCCGCTACTATCCCGACGATCCCTCCATCCCCGCCGAACTGCGCGGCACGCTCATCTACGATCCCGATTACGGCGACGACCAACCCAGCGTCACCCTTCCCGCTCTCTTTGAAAAGCGGGATGGCAAACACATCAAGGTCCGGCAGCTCATCCAATACCTCGTCGCCACGATGGGCGGGGGCGAGGCCGGGGGGGCCATCGTGGGCATCCTTACCCAGTCCATTCCCAACCAGTTGGACAACGCCACCGTCGGCCTCGACACCATCGTAAAGACCCTGGAGCGCCTGGAAGAGCGTATCGATGAACTGCGCGCCAGTCTTCAGCCGGGCGGCACGCTCCGCGGCGAACTCGAACGCGCGCTCGAACAGGAGGCTCTCGAAGCCCGGAGCTTCGCGGCCCTCCTCGCGGAGGTGCGGGAGGACCTGCTCCTTGGCTTGAACCATCCCCGCTGGTTCGGCGAACGCATGGGCGAAGACGGCCGCTTCTTCCGCGAGACAATGGTCCGCTACACGGATTTTGTCGCCAACGGGTCATTCTCCGGGGCCCTGCGTTCCACCCTCCGGGGCCATTTCTACGGCATCGATCTGGCCATCGACGATGCCTACGCCTCCTGCTTCCAGTTCCTCAGCCGCCTCCTCGCCGACACCTACGAGCAGATGTTCGGCATCTTTTTCCCCGATCCCCGCGCGGCGCTCGCCCCCCTCGCCGAATCCATCGGCTACGGCAAAATCTCGGGCAAGGTCCATTTCAACGGCGACAGCCTCCGCCTCCTTCGCCTCGACTTTGAGGGTAAGGTCAACTTCGGGGAGAGCTTCAATTACGGGCTCAAGCTTTACTTCATCATGAAGGCCCTCAAATCCGACGGTCCCGGCACCTGTGACTTCGGAGAGGGCAGCGTGGCCGTGGAGGCCAAGATCGGCCTCGCCATCATCGAGTCCGAGAGCAAGCCCAAGGGCAGATGGGAGGACAAGCCGGACGGCACCCGCGAATACAAACTGGAGTCGCTCAAACCCAAGGAGAAGACCTTCGGGCTCGAGTTCCGCATGCTCCTGGTCGATGGAGATGTCCGTGGCATGGGCGGGGGCTTTTCCTGGAAGGGCAGCCTCGAACTCGGCCCCATGAAGCTCGAGAAACTCGCCGCCGCCTGTTCCTTCGGTGATTTTGAGAACTTCTTCGCAGCCTCCGTGGCCGGGAAATTCGATAAGACGAAGGTCGAGATCGGGCTCTTCGCGGGCAAGACCTGCACGCTCGATCCGCTCAAGATGATCGATAAAAAGATCACCGAGCTGCTCACCGGTCCGGCCTTCACCGGTTTCTATGTCTATGCGGAGGGCTGGGTGCCGATCTATGATTTTGGCTGCCTCTTCAACGTTTCCATCGGGGTAGGGGCGGGCATCCTCTACGATGAGGTCGCTCCTGTCTGGGGCGGCAAGCTCATGGGGGGCATCAAGGCGCAGGCAGTGTGTCTGCTCACGGTGAAGGGTTCGCTCACCCTCGCATTCCTCAGCGAGGCCGGGGAGTTCAACTTCAGCGGCCTGCTCGATGTCTCCGCCGAACTCGGCTTCTGCCCCTTCTGTCTGAAATTCCGCATCTGTTCCACGGCCCAATATCTCGGGGCCACGGACACCTGGGACTTTGAATTCGCCGGCTCCTGCCCCTGATGAAACACCGTCACCGCCATCTCTCTCTTTCCCTGCCCACCGCCCTGACGCTGGTCTTCTGCACCCTTGGGCTGAGCCTGCCCGTCGCGCCGGCAGCCCGCGCGCAGCCGCTCGAAAACACGCTCTTTGCCGCTGCCACCACCACGCTCGACGAGCATGGCCGCGCCTGGGCCTACCTTTCCTGGGCCGGTTCCGATTTGCGCCTGCTCGAGAATCCGCTCTTCGCCATCTATGTGAAGGAGTCGCCGGCTGATGATCTCTCCGCGAACTACCAGGCTCAGGCCCTCATTGGCCGCCAGACAGAGCCGGCCACCGTCGCCGCGCTCCTCGAGCGTGGTCGGATGCTCGGCGAAGACCTGGACCTCTTGGAACAACGCCTCGACGGCCTCTTCGCCCAGTATGTGCCTTCGCCGGACATCTCCCTCCCGGAGAAACTGGCCGCCATTGTCCTCGCCGCAGAGTTTCTGCCGGAGGTCGAGCGCAACCTCGCCCTGCTCGCCCGCCAACACCCCTCCGCCGCCATGGCCTCCGGCACCGGCTGGGCCTCCCGCCTTCCTGTGGGGGCCACCTGGACCTACGAAGTGCGCCTCTGTCCGCCTGATACGGTTCTTCCCGGCGAATGCACCCGAGTGGTTGCGCGGCTCAGCGTCACCGGTGGCGATCCCGTCATTCTTCCCGCGCCCGGCGCCCCCGCCGATCTTTCCTGGCGCGATCCGCGCGGCCACCTGAATATCCGCATCGCCTGGGCCACGCCGCCCGCCCTGCGCCAGCTCGCCCTTCTCCAGACGGGTTTTGACATCTACCGCGTTGATCCGGATTTCTACGCCGTCAACTACGCCGGGCAGACCCTCGAGCCCGGCCGTCTCGCCGCCGACGAGCAGGCAAGCTCCCATCTCATCCGCCGCGCCAACAACCAGCCGATCTTTCCCGAGCGCAATATGGACCAGAGCGAACTCAACATCCTGGCCGCGCTTTCCCTCGATGGCGAAGAAGTGGAAACCTTCTTTTTCGCCGACGATAACGACGCCTTTGCGCCGGGTGGCGCGCCCTTCCAGGACGGCGACCAATTCTATTACATGGTCGTCGCGCGCGACCTTCTCGGCCGCTCCGGCCTCTCCTCGCCCGGCACCCTCATGACGGTGTGCAGCCGCTACTCGCCTCCGGTGCCGGAGGGCATCCGCGTGGAGGTGTTGCCGCAAATCGGCGCCGACGGTGAAAACGATCCCGTCTTCCGCATTGTCTGGACCCCAAACGATAATGCGGACCCGGAAAGCATCCGCACCGATGCCTACTTCGTCTACCGCTGGCGTAACCCAAACGAGATCTTTGCGCTGAACGATCCCTTCGATCCCGCCCACCTCGCCGCCGCCTTCATCACCCACGAGGACGAAGTGGCCTTCCTCATCGCGGAAGACCTCTCCCCCGCCCGCCCCCGCCTCCTCCCCGGCGATCCAGAAGATGCCGCCAACCTCACCCACTGGTACACCGTGCGTGCGGTCAACCTGAGCGCCTGTCCGCCGGGTCTCGTGCTTTCCGGCCACAGCGCCCCCGTCTCCGGCGTATTGCGCCACTGGGACCCGCCCGGCGATCCCTCCGGCGAGCTCTTTCCCCGTTGCCCGAGCCCTTCCATCGATTACGTCGGCACCAACACCTTCGACGCCACCGCCAACCCCTTTTACCAGCGCCACCAACTCGTCGGTCTGCGTTGCCAGCGCACAGGAGACGACGGCATCGAGTGGGTCGAATACTACATCGGCCCCTTCACCGACGATCCCGCTGCCGACCGCGCCCAAGCCGACTTCTTCCAGCGGGTCTACTTCCCGGAGGGGGCGGCCTATGTCGACACCTTCCCGGTCTTCCGCGGGGGCGTGGACGGTCCGCCTCCCGGTCCCACCCTCGCGGCGCGCGTCGGCACCCGTTGGGGCAGTGTCTCGGAATGGACGGGTGTCGGCCAAATCGGGATCTCCCCCGGCTTCTTCACTCTGAGCACCTTCAACGCCTCGCTCACCCTGTCCGAAGCCAAAGCCGGCGACTCGTGCCGCCAACACCTTACCGTCGATCCGGCCACGGGTGAAGTCACGCCCCTGCGCGTGCTTCTCAACCTGCCCGTCCGCACCCGCGAATACAAGGTCTACACCCGTTTCAACGACGGCCCCCTCGCCCTCGTTGCCCAGTGGCTCGGCGACTATCGCGAGGTCGACGAGGTCGAAGTTTTCCTCGATCAATTCCCCGGCATGGACGGCACCCTCTGCGTCTATTATCAAAACTTCGACGCCGAGGGCACACCGGGTCTGCTCGTGCAACTGGGCTGCGTGGAGTTGACCGGTCTTCAGCCCATGCCGCCGCCCATGGTGGCCCGCGCGCGTCGCCTCACGGAGACGCCCGCCTCGATGTCTGTCGGCGGCGAAGGTTCCGGCGAAGTCTTCGGTTCCTTCAGCGATGACCCCGCCGCCTCTCCCGGCATTGAGCTGACCTGGTTCTGCCCACCCCATGGCGTGGAGCGTTTTGAAATCTGGATCGCCCGCGCCGACGGCAACCCGCTCCCCGATGACATCTCGGACGACCTCTATTCCCGCAAGACGACCGTGGCCAATTACGGGGGCGTCTGGGATGTGGACTTTTCCGTCTATGAAACCGGGCGTGTGGGCGTGAACATTGGCGAGCGCGGCAGCCCGGAGTTTTCCGCCCTCCTGGCCCTGGACAGCGCCGCTCACCATCATGTTTTCATCCGCTCCATCGGCCCGTCCGGGCGGGCCAGTGTCGATAGCAATATCGTCCGCATCGGCGGTACCCTGACCGCCCCGCCACCCGACCCGGAGGCACAAGTGCCCTGGCCCGCCCGGCAGATGGAGGGTCTCGGGGGCAACCCGCTGGCGGTGGCGCTTGCCGGCTACCGCGCGCGCTTTGTGGAAATTTTCCCCGACACCACTTTTCATTTCCGGGGAGGGGCCATCCGCATCGGACGCACAAACATGCCTTCGATGTTTCAGGCCAACAACCCGATCCTGCCTCCCTCCGGTCCGCCCTGGCACTTCACCATTGGCCACCTCTCGCCCGAGCTTCAGCTCTTCGGTGTGCCCGATCTTGCCCTGATCCGCGAGGGCGACCGCGGGCTCCTCCCCATCGTCGTCTACCGCTATCAGGTCCCCGGGGGCGACTTTCCCGAGGTCTCCGGCGACATCTATCAGGTCACTCCGTTGATGCGCAATATCGCCGCCGAGTATGTCCCGGAAGGTGCTTTGCCCGGGGGCGGAAATGAGTTCGTCCAAACCCCCTACTGGGCCATTTTCGATCCCTACATCGCCGTCGTTCCAGGCACCGGCAGCAACCCCAACGATTGGGACATCGTCCTCATCGACCCGCAGTCCACCGTGCGCGGTGCCCATTATCGCTACCTCATTGCCCGCTTTGATGACGAAGGTGAACTCCTCGCCATCTATCCCACCAACATCCTTGAAGTCCCATGAACCGCCCGTTCCGCCGACTCCTTGTTCCGGCCGCTCTCTTTCTCAGCGCGGTCCTCTGGCTACCGGCTGCCCAGGTCTCCCGCACGTCCGGTGAAATCCTCCTGCGCGGCGACTTCAACGGCGATGGCGTGGCCGACATCGCCCTCGTCGATCTCAATGCGGGTGGCCTCCGGATCGGCTTCGGTTTTTTTGATGGCGGTTTTTCCTGGGTGAACCTCGCCTCGGGCTTGCCCTCGGTGGAAGATGCCGCGGTCGGGAAAATCGATTTCCCCGACCGCGACCAAATCATTCTCGCGTCTGCCACGGGTAACCGCATCCGCGTGCTCACACCAGGCGCTTCCGGTGTCCCGGAGCCCCCGCGTGATATTTTCGTGCCGGGCATCGGGCCGGGCACCGTGGCACTTCCCCAGTTGGGACCGTTCCCATCGGGCGCTTTGGCGGATTTCGCCGTCGGCACGACCAAGGACGGAATCGGGACGGTGCCCCGCCTGCACTTTGTCCGAAACGCCGATCCGGCCACCCTCCTTGCTTCGGCAGATCTGCCGGTGCCGCCCGAGCGGCTGCGCATCTATCAGCCGCGGACCTCCGATTTGCCTCGACTCGGTTTTACCTACTTTACCGAAACGGGTGGTTTCTTCCGGTTGATAAACTCCGGCGGGCTTCCACCTTTTTCCACCCATTTTGAGATCAGTGGACTGGCACCGGGCACGGAGGTTCTCTCAGGCTTTTTCCGAAGCGACGCGACCAACGCCACCTTTCTCTTTTTCGTTCCCGGCGATTCCGGTTTTGTCGCCCGGTTAGCCGTTTTTCTAAGTGGCCAATATCTCCTCTTTCCTCCCACCTTCATGGACCTGGAAGTCGCGATCGAGCGGCTCGAAGTCATTGGTGCGCCCGGCCAGCAGCGCCTCGCCGCCTTTCTTGCTGATGGAAGCGTGCGCTTCTATCACTTTGAAGGAGCCCCTTCCAGTGCGCCGGAGCTGTTGGGCACCTTCACGCCCCCCCCCGGCGAACGCTATCTGCATGCCTTCCCCGTGTGGGGAGCGCCCGACAATCTGGAACTGCTCGCGGGTTCTTCCGGCGTGAGCACCCGCCTGGAGGCCTACACGCGCGCGCCCGACGGCACCTACAGCCTTGCCCGCAGCGACGCGCTCGTCCCGCCCATGGCCCGGTCCGGCGCGAGCACGCTCCTGCTCTTCACGAGCGATCCCTTTGCTTCCCTAAACGCCTCCCTGCGCGCCCGCCTGGCCGCCGGGGATTGGACCCTTGCCGCCGCCGTGGGCGTGTCCCCCAATCAGGCGGTGGCCGATGTGGCCCTCTTCGGGGATGCCGCATCCGGTTTGGTCGAAGCGGGCACAGTCACGTTTGCGCGCCCCGCCGACGCCCTCTTCGCCCTGCCCAATCAATTGCGCCCCGATGTCTCCGCCTTCTCCCTGGATTCCGCCGACGGGGCTCTGCGCGGCGAAGCCACCCTCCAGCCCGATGGCGGCCACTTCCGCTCCAGCGTGCGGGCCTCCCTCCAATTCCGGGATCCCGCCGACGCGGGCATCGGCGAGTTGCTCTACCGCATCGGTCCCTCGCAGCCGTGGCAGCCTTACAGCGGGCCCTTTGTTGTGGGCGAGACGGCGCGCGTCGAATGGCTTTGGCGGGATGTGGCCAACCTCGAGGCATCGGCCATCCGCCAGGCCGACTTTATCATTGAACAGGCGCCCTGGGAGGCCGATTGCAACGGCGATGGCATACCCGATTTTGTGCGCTCAGCCCTGGGCCTCGACCCCTGTGGTCCCGCCGATTCGGATGGCAACGGCGTTTCCGATTTCCTCGAAATTCTCCTCGGCGCGGAGCCTGCGGATCTCCTCGATCCTGATTTTCCATTCCCCGCTCCCGCCCCCGGCGAGTTTGCCCCGCCCCGACCCACGGGTGTCAACGACCTCAGCCAGTTCGATCTCGCCGTCACGCCCATTTCCACCACTGGCCAACCCGGTTTTCCTCCGGCCCTTGCCCTCAGCCTGAACGGGGTGGCCACAGAGGATACTTTCGGGACCGTCGTCAGTGTGCGCGACCTCAACGGGCGCCTCGTCGGTCGACCGGGCGGTGTGCCTGATTTCGGTGGAACCGCCCCCACTTTCATCGAGACGCGAGCGCAGGGTTTGCCCGGCGTGCCCGATCCCTCCGCCCTCATCACCCGCCTCGGCAGCAACGATCCGCGCCGCTTCCTCGTCGTCACTACGGGAACGCGCTTTGAGATCGACTTCACCAGCCCGGATCCCGCCCGCGGGCGGGAGTTGCTGGGCTTCGTGCCGTTGCCCCGCCTCCAACCGGCGGAGATCGCCTACACTTTCGAAGGCCGCCCGCCCGCCGAGGAGGCCGCCGCCTGGATCGCGGCCGCCCGCGCTGCTTACGCCGCCATCGAAAACGAGTTGGTTGCCACTACTTTGTCGTGGGAAACCACCCTTTCCGCGCTCCTCGCCGAATACATCATGGGCCGCCTCCTGCATGAACGCGGCGTTCTTCCCGCGCCCACGCTCACGCTCACCCCCTTCCGCACCAGCGAGACCTCCGTCGAGCCCGATTTTGAGATCTTTCCCGAGCCCGACTACATCGATCTGCGCGTGGGCTTCGAAGTGGAGCCGCTCACCCTCCTCTCCCTCGAAGAACCGGATGATTCTGGCCAGGCTTACCGGCTGCACGCCATCCTCGGTTACGTCGCCGACCGCCTTGCCGATCCCACCGACTCCGGTGCGCAAGCGCTCCGCCAACTCGCTGCCGCCGTCTACCAGGCCAGTGCGCGTGAACTCCATGGCCGTCCGCTCGAATTTCGCTCGCCCATCGACGTCCTGCGCGAGTTTTTCTGGTCGGGCGAACTCGACGAGCCCTACGCGGAAGCTGCCACCCTCAGTCCTGCAAACATCGCCGCCGCCATCGTCGCCCGTGAGGGCTTCGTGGACGGCGTCGGAGGGAGTGCCCGCCCGTTTGAGACGGTCACGGCACGTTTTGTCGAAGGAAACCTCCTCGCCGCCTGCCCGGGCGATCTTGTCGATCACCTCACCGGCGAGCCGCTCAATCTCGTCACCCCCACGGGCCGACGCTACGTCATCCCCGCCACGCTCGTTCCGCCCCCCGGATCGCTCCTTTCCATCACCGGCTTTACCGACGCGCTGCCTGGTTCCTGCCCGGGGCGGCCGCTCGAACCCTTCCTCATCCGTCTCGTCCATCTCGCTCTCGGCGGGGAGGCGCGCGACGACCTTATTCCGCCTTCCTGGACGCGCCTCTTTTTTGTCGAAGGCGCGGACCCCTTTGCCGATCTGGATGGCGACGGCTATTCCGTGCTACAGGAATTCCTTGCCGGAACGGACCCCACCGATCCCCTGAGCCTCCCCGCCGATCCGCCTGTGGATCTCGGCCCGCCGCCCGTGGTTATTGAGGAGGCGGGTGGGGTGCATACCTACACGTTCCGGTTCCCTTATCCCGGCCTCTATGCCTCCCGCACGGCCTTTCGCCTCTTCGTTTCGTCGGATCTGGTAAACTTTGTCGATACCGGCTTCCACGCGGCCCACGCAGGCGATGACACCTGGCAGCTGACCCTCGATCTCTCGGCCTATCCCGGCCCCCTCTTCGCCTTCTTCCGCATGGAATTCCGTTGAAAGCACACGTTTTCCAATAGGCCGATCACCCCCTTTACAAAGGAGATACACGCGCCCCCAAACGACAACCCACTTGGCGCAGAAATTGCTGAATGAATTTATGACCTCTTTGAAGCTCCCTGGTTACGTTTTTAAGGGGTTTCGGAGAGCGTCTTCATCGGTGATAAAGGATGCACGGATGCCGTCTTCGTCCCGCTCAAAAACGATTCTCTTTTGGAACCGGGGACATTCCTAAAGGTGAAGCGCGACGGGGTTCTTCTCGCCCTCAAAGAAAGCGGCCCCTTCGGCGGCGAGGCGGGTGGGATCGGGATGGGTGTTGGGATTGGCGCCGTGGGCGAAGATCTCTTCGTGTTCCCGGAGGGCGCAATTGCCGGAAAGAAAAATGCCGAAGGGCGTGCCGTGCAAAAGGAGACAGGGGAGGCCTTCTTTTGCGTTTTCGGGGGCGGCGAGAAAAGCGGCGATCTCGTCTTTGTCTTCCAAATTGTTGCACACCCGTCCCATAAGCGCTGCATCGCGCTGAGCGATCCGCTCAACTGTGGGTTTCAATGTCGATTTGATGAGCAAGTCAGAAATGACTTCGCGGGATCATTACCGGCAATCAGGCGGGTGCTGTCCCATGGCCGCATGGGTTTATGGAGCCAAGCCTGGCAAATAAGCTGTCTGCGAGCAGGTTTTCATGCGCCATCGCTCACCTGCTGTCCCATAGAATGAGAGAATCTCGCCGAGATCGTAGCGGTCCCAGGCGATGCCGCGCAGCAGGGTGAAGAGCCGCGTGAAGCTGTGCGGCCACTTCCAGCACCACTGCTGGAAACGCAGCAGCACGTAGAGCAGCAGGGCGGCCCACAACTGCCAGCGGATAGGGTGTTTGCTGTGCCTGAGGAAGTCACAGACCTGCAGAGTCTGCTTGATTTTCTTGAAGAAGACCTCGATCAACCAACGGCTTTTGTAGAGATCGCAGACACTTCCGGCAGCCCAATCGAGGTTGTTGGTGATGAAGGCTTCCGCGCTTTTGCGGGGTGTGCCCGCCGGGTTTGAGCCTGTCAGGGGTTCGTCGCCGGCGGAATTTTCCTCTTCAATCAAACGGCGGTCAGGACCGGCGTGCGTTCGTCAATCAGAACCAGCTCGCCGAGAAGGGTGCTCACCGTCGCGGAGAGTGCCCGAACGGGAACGATTTCACCCACCAGGCGCTCGCTGGCGGGGAAGATGACTTTGCGGTTCTCCGGGGTGCGGCCCTGATACATGGACTCCCCGCGCTTCGCCGGGCCTTCCACCAGGACTTGCAGCGTTTGCCCCACCGTGGACTCGTTGCGCCGCAGCGAGTGCTTGGCGAGGATGTCGAGGAGCACCTGATTGCGAGCCTCTTTCACCTCGGCGGGCACGTCATCGGGCAACTCGGCGGCGCGCGTGCCGGAGCGTTCAGAATAGCGGAAGATAAAGGCCATATCGAAGCCAATCTCGTCGAAGAAGCGGCGGGTCTCCTCAAAGTCGGCATCGGTCTCGCCGGGATACCCGACAATCACGTCCGTGGAAAGGGCGATGTTGGGCTGCACTGCACGCAGCTGCTCCACGATTTCCCGGAAACGTCGCGTGGTGTAGGGGCGGCGCATCTCCCGAAGGACGCGGTCCGAACCGCTTTGCAGGGGCAGGTGAACATAAGGCATCAGCTTGGGAAGGCGACCGTAGGCTTCCACGAGATCACGCTGGAACCCGCGCGGATGCGGGGAGGTGAATCGAATACGTTCGAGCCCTTCGATGGCGTCGACCCGCTCCAGCAACTGCACGAAGGGGCTCTTTTTGTCCACGAAGGGCATTTGGCGGATGCCGTAGTTGTTCACGATCTGCCCGAGGAGGGTAACTTCGCGGGTGCCTTTGGCCACAAGTTCGCGGATTTCCGCGCAGATCGAGTCCATTTCACGGTAGCGCTCGGCTCCGCGGGTCTTGGGCACGATGCAAAAGCTGCAGTGCATGTTACACCCCTGCATGATGCTCACGAAGGCCGAAACCTGGCGCTCTTCGCCGTGTTCGCGAATGGTTTCGGCGGAGCCTTCTTCCTCGTCGAGGTCAACCAGCGTGGAGGGGCGGGGGCCGAGACCCCGCTGGCTGGCAAGCACGGCATCCAGCATCTCGGGCACGCGGTGAAATTTTTGCGTGCCCACGAGGAGATCCAGATCGGGAAGTTGATCAAGGAGCGCCTCGCCGCGGTTTTGCGCCATGCAGCCCATGATGCCGACAACGAAATTGGGATCGCGGCGCTTCCGTTTGGCGAGGCGGCCGGTCTTGCCGATGGCCTTTTGCTCCGCCTGATCGCGCACCGCGCAGGTGTTGAGGAGCACGATGTCGGCGTCGTTTTCATGGTCCACCATGCTGTATCCGCGCCCGCGCAGTAGGGTGGCCACGGCGTCGGAGTCACGCTCGTTCATCTGGCAACCATAGGTTTTAATGTAGACGCGGTTCATGAAAAAAAGAGCGTCACTTCAAGCCGACCAGGCGGCGGGGTCAAGCACGGCCAGCGGGACGGACCGGCACGGTTGTAGCCACAAAATGTATCATCGGGTCAGAATCATTCGGCGGCTCCCGTCGGACGTGTCAGCGAAGTCTAAACAGAGAAGATGCATCCTCCTCAGAAAACAGGGACTTGGGGCGTTTCGGACGTTTGGGGAAATACTTTCCTTTGTTTTCCGCTGTCCACGCCTCAATAAAGGCTTTTAATCCGATGATTCCTCCCCGCGTCATGTGGCGAAGCTGGCAAAGCAACGATTCCCCCCGGGTGAGGGTGCCGCCTTGGCGGAGCGTCCGCTCCAAACCCTCCTTCGAGACTGTGCCCCCCTTGCCCGGATCGCTCCCGGAAACAAACAACCGCCGACGATACAGCGCGGCGATCTCCTCGATCGACTCCGCATGTTCCGCCGCCAGGCGCACAAACAGCGGAAAGCGGCTGAATCCCCTCCGCGTGCCCGCCGCTTCCCCGTAGCCGCTGAAGCGATAGTCCTTGGGATCCTTCACGATCCCCGCCCGCACCGCATTCAAATCGATATACGCCGCCACCGCTGTCAGCGCCGCCGCCGAATCCTCCACTAAAACACTGTGGAAACGCTCCTCCCAGAGCGTCCCCAGGCGGTCCTGTTTCCGGTTGTGGATGATCGAAAAGCGTTGTTTGAGGATTTTCACAAACATCGGCAGTGAGCCCATGCGCCCGATCAGCAGGGTCCGCATGCGTTCGCGGATCTCTCCCCCGGCGGCCAAAGCCCGATCAATGCGGAAAAAGGAGAGCGGTTGCCCCTTCCGCTCCTCGCCATAGAGCAAGCGCGCCCGTCGGCGAAGCTCTTCATCATCCGGTTCCCCCGGCGAAGCCGGCACCTCCACCAGGAGATGAAAGTGGTTGTCCAGAATCGCATACGTGAGCACCCTCACCCCGCAAAACGCCTCCACCCGCCGCAGCAATCCGCGGAAGACCTCCTTGTCCACATCGGTCAGACGAAACGACCGGTCAACCACCCGGCTGACAACGTGATAATACGCCCGGGCACCCCTGATCAGTATCCGGGGCGCACGGCGGGACTTCGGTGGAATCAATTGCATCATGGTAACTTCACAATCTGCTCCAAGAACCACACGAGTCAAGAAAAAATATATCAGGTATATTTATTTTTGATTATTAGCGCTGATGGCGGGCTTCGGCTTCTGCGCGGCGGAGGGCTTGGGCGGCCATTTCGAGTTCAAAAAGGGATCCGAAGAAAGCGGCCTCGACAGCGGGTTGCTCGAAGGTGAGGCGGTTGACGCCGGAATCGAAGCGCCAGCGGCCCCAGTGGGCGAGGAGGGTGTTGATCGCTTCGAGGGCGAGGGCGAGCAGGTCGATCTCCAGCGCGCGCAGTTGCTCGATGCGCTGCAGGGCGGGATCTTGCAAGATACGTTCGGTTTCGGCAATGGCAATGCGGCGGGTGCGGTCGTCGAGATCGAGGGTCTTCCATCCTGCATGGTAGCGTTCACCGAGGCTCTCCAAATGATCGAGGACGGCACGCGTGGCCGCATAGGCGGCGGCAAATCCGTCGCGGTCGGCCTCCAAGTCTTCGCGCCGGGTTCGGTGCAGCCAGGTGTCGGGCGACAGGCCGGCGGTGGCTTCCTGGGCGACGACCCAGCGGTCGAGAGTGCGGGCGAGTTCTTCGAGCACCTGTTCGTCGATTGCGCGAAGGCGGGCGATGGTGGCGCGGTCGAGGCTGCCCGCGTAGCGTTCAAAGCGTTCTCCCATGGCTTGCCACGTATCAGCGGATGGGCGCTCGGTGCGCGAGGTGCCCGTGGAGAGGATACGGCGGCTTTCGGCGAGACGGGCGTTTATTTCGGCATCGTGGGCCACCTGGAGCGTGCGGCCGTGGATGAGGAGGCCGAGCCCTCCGCAAGCGACGAGGGCGAGGAGTACGGGATCGTAGGTCGAACGCTCTCGCGCGGATCGAATCCACAAAAGAGCCGTAAGAAGATAAGAGAGCCCGACCCAACCGGCCACCCAGACCCAGACAGGTGCCAGCGCCTCCCAAAAGGCGAGGCTTTGCGGATAGGCGGTGAGTCGATAGTGGGTGAGGATGCCGAGGCCGGCAAGGATGAGGAGGGTCACCCAGGAGGGGACGTAAAGGGGCGGGGGAGCCGGATCGCGCGGTTGACCGGTCATGGGAGCATGAAGAAACGTCGGGTATTGGCGGTGGTCAACTCAGCAAGGGTCTCCAGCGGCATGTCCAGCTCGCGCGCGAGGGCCTCTGCCACGTGGCGCACGTAGGCGGGTTCGTTGGGTCGACCACGGTGGGGCTCGGGCGTGAGGTAGGGGGCATCGGTTTCCACCATGAGACGGGCGGGGTCCTGGGCGCGCGCGGAAGCCCGCACGGGGTCGGCATTTTTTGCCTTGTAGCTCACGATGCCGGTAAAGGAGGCCCAGCCGCCGCGATCACGCAGGATGGCAAGGGATTCCGGGCCTTCTACGAAGCAATGGAAAACGACCTTTCGCCAGTCCACGCCGCTCTCATCGATCATACGCACACAGTCGGCAAAGGCGTTGCGCGAATGCACGATCACCGGGCAATCGAGCTGGTAGGCCAGTTCAAGCTGGGCCTTGAAGGCGGCCGTTTGGCGTGACCGCACTTCCACCGCTTCATCAGGGAATTTGGGCAAATGAAAATAATCCAAGCCAATTTCCCCCAGGGCCACGGGCAGCGGATCGGTTGCAAAGTAGGAAGGGATGGCCTTGATTTCATCGGCCCAGGTGTCCTCCACGCAGCCCGGATGGATGCCCACCGTCCAATGGACACGCCCCGGATGCTTTTCCGCGATGGAGCGGTAGAGTTCCCAATCCTTCAGTCCGGTTCCAACAGTGATGCAGCTCTGCACGCCCGCGGCAAGGGCACGCTCAAGCACGCTTTCCAGTTCGCCGGCTTTGGCCGCCTTTTCGAGATGACAATGGCTGTCGATCAATTTCACAGAGACAAACCCTTCACCAGAACTTGGGGAAAATCGAGCCATGAAAACAGACTGGTGGGAAATCAATTCCCGGGGGGTGGCAGGTTCACCTCAGTCTTTGCCCTTTTACCCCCCGATTTGTGAAACGGTGAACACAGACCGGAATCGCTTTCACGCCGGGCGGGTGGTCCCCATTCGGTTGCGCATGTTGCGCCACCACGCTTTGGAGTGGACGTCTCCAAACGCTTGCGAAAAGTGATCGGTCGATGCTCCCGGCAAATCCCTTTCTTCAACTCGTTCCCCAGCGTTCCGCGCGCACCCTTCGCCGTATCGAGGCGCTCATTTGGCAAGAGGTTGCGCCTCTCCCGATCGAGTGGGCCGGTTGCTCGCCACACCGTCGACCCCTCTCGGAAATCCCCACATCGGCCTGGGAGCCGGTGCAGACTCCTTTCTTTTGGGGCAAACAGTTTGACCACGCGTGGTTTCGTCTGCGCCTGCCGGCTTCGGTGCGCGGCAAGGGCCTCTGGTTACGCTGGGCCGAGCAGGGGGAGACCACGGTTTATGTGAACGGGCAGCCCTGGGCGGGTCTCGATGTGGCCCACCGCGAGTGCCCCTTGCCGGACGAGGTCGACGAGGTTTTCCTGGAGGTGGTCTGCATGGAGTCGGCGATCTGGAAGGCGACTCCCCGCGCCGCGCTCACATCGGAGGGTTGCCGGGTGGAGAAGGCTAGCCTCCTGCGCCGGAACGAAGCCGCTTGGAAGGCCTACTTTGATTTGCAGGCGGTCCATGAGATCGCGCTTCGTGAATACCAGCAGTGGTGCCCGCGTGGGGCGGAGGGCGACTTTGCATTCGGTCCGGGTATGCGGGCGCACCTCGACTCGGCTCCCGTTCTCTATCGCCGGTTGCTGCGCGCGCTGGATGAAGCCACGAGCGCCTTCGACAATGGGGGCGTGGAAGCGCTTTCGGCTTCGCTGGAACCCTACTACGCGGAGCTGCGCGCGCATTCTTCGGACATCGCGGTCGCCCTCACGGGACATGCCCACATCGATCTGGTTTGGCTCTGGCCGGAGGCGGCGGGGGAGTTCAAGGCTGTGCACACGTTTTCCTCGATGGATCGTCTCATGGAGATGTATCCGGAATTCCGCTTTGGCTATAGCCAACCGGCCAGCTACGAAGCAGTCGCGCGGCAGGAACCTGGTCTGATGGAGCGGGTGCGCGCGCGCATTCAATCCGGCCAGTGGGAAGCTCTTGGGGCGACCTACGTGGAGAGCGATACGCTCATGGCCTGCGGTGAGGCCCTGGCGCGGAGTTTTCTGCTCGGTCAGGAGGGATTTGCGGATTTGAACGGAGACCCCTCGCGCATCCTTTGGTTGCCGGATGTTTTTGGATACGCCGGTTGCCTGCCCCAGATCATGCGCCAAACCGGTGTGGACCGATTTTACACGACCAAACTGACCTGGGGATCCGTCACCAAATTTCCTTACAGCAGCTTTATTTGGCGGGGCACGGACGGTTCGGAGATTCTCGCCCACGTGAGTCAGGGTTTCGGCTACAACTGCGTTGTGAAGCCGCACGAGTTGCGCATCGCCGCCGATGAATACCGCCAGGCCGATGTGCATGGGGAGGTGCTCATGCCCTCCGGCTATGGGGATGGGGGCGGGGGGGCCACGGTGGATATGTGCGAGCGAGCGCGCCGCTTCGCTGATCTGGCTGGGGTTCCGCGTGTCAAATGGTCCCGCGTGGATGAATTTTTCGACCGCCTGGACGCCGTGCGCGCCAGGCTGCCTGTCTATCAGGGTGAGCTCTATTTGCAATATCACCGCGGTGTGCTGACAACCCACGGTGATCTCAAATACGCCTTCCGGGCAGCTGAGCGCGCGCTTCAGACGGAAGAGGCGGCGCGCGTCGTGCGGGGATCGGGTCCGATGGATAACCATGCGTGGAAGCGCGTCGTCTTTTCCCAGTTCCACGATTATATTCCCGGCAGTTCCATTCAGGAGGTTTACGATGAGGGGTTGCCGGAGTTGCGGAAAATCGCCGATGAGGCGGCCCGAAACACGGCCGGGTTGCTCAATGCGGATGCGCCGCCGGCCGCCGCCGCTCTCTTCAACCCACTGCCCGTCGCCCGCTCTTTCGAGCACGAAAGTCGGCATTATCGGATGGCACCCTTGTCCGGCGCGCCCCTCGCGGATTTACCCCGGGTGGCGGATGCGGCCGTGCGTGGCGAAGGCCTTCGCATCGAAAATAGCCGGGTGCGCGCGGAGTTCACGGCGGAGGGCCGCATAGCGGTCTTTGCTGTGGATGAGTATGAGATTCCGTTCGCGGAAGCGGGCGGACGCCTGGTATTCTATCCGGACCTTCCCCATCAATTCGACGCATGGGATATCGACCGGCCGACATTGGCCCTCGGTTCTCCCGTTGGCCTCACACATACCGAAACGGCTGTGGATGCCAGCGGGGCGGCCTGCATTCGCTTCTCGGGTAAAGTGGGTGAAAAGAGTGAATTGTCGCTGCTCTACCGGTTGCGCCCGGAAAGTCCCGTGCTGGATATCCAAATACAGGGCGAGTGGCGGGAGACGGAAAAGCTCCTGCGCATGGACTTTCCCACCGCCTTTTCCGGTCGCCAGGCGCGATTCGGCGCACCCTTCGGCAGTGTATTGCGCAGCCAGCAACCGGGCGAACCGCGCGATGAGTCTATGTGGGAAGTGCCTGCGAGCCGCTGGGCCATCGTCAGTGACGACGGTGAGCGCGAGGGTTTCGCCCTCATGAGCGAGGCGAAATATGGCTGGAGTGCGCGGGAGGGAACGCTCGGCGTGAGCCTTCTGCGCGCGGCCAAGGTCACGATGTCGGGTATACATCCGCCCATTCGACGGGAGACGCCACCGAGTCCTTTTTCCGATCAGGGAGAGTTTTGTATCCGATTGGCCATTACGCGATTTGATGCGGGTGCGCGACGTGAGGAAATGCCCGCCGCCCTCGCCGAGACGCTCTTCACGCCGGCTTTGGTCTATGCCGGGGCAGCAGCGGGAACCGTCTTCGAGGGCCTGGAGGGTCCGTCGAGCCTCTTGCCGAGCTGGGCCCGGCCAGAGGCCGGGGGATCGTGGGTGCTTCGCATGCACGAGACGATGGGCTGGCGCGGGCGTGCCCGGATTCGCCTGGCCGATGGATGGGAAGCGATGCTCACGGATCTCGCCGGAAAGGCGGAAGCACCGCTCCAGGACGGGCGCTTTTCCGTCGATCCCTACGCCCTCATCAGTCTGCGGATTCGACCGTCGGCGGGCTGACGCTCAAACTCGTTGCCAGATCGCGCCTGAGGCGGTCTTGCAGGGTGGTCTTGGCGGCGGCGTTTTCGCGGCGGAGGCGGGCAATGCGCTGCGCGGGGAGGGCCACATGGCAAATCGGTTCGCCCGGTTTCACGGCGGGCATCGTCGTCATGCCCAGGACAATGCCCTCGCTCGGGGTGGTGATGACATCCTTTTGCTCACCGAGAATGCCATAGGTGGTGGCCACGGCCTGGCGCGCTTCGATGAAATCGCCCGGGGCCACGTGGAAGCGGAGGATGCCGCCTTGCGCCGCGCGGATCCAGATGGTTTTGCGAATCTTGGCTTCGTAGGGTGGGGGTGTGGGTTGGCCCTTGAGCAGCCCGTAGTGGCGGAGAACGTTGCGCAAGCCGCGCACTCCCAGAGCGAGAATGCCCGGCTCGATTTTGTATGGCTCGCCCGCTTCCAGAATGATGGTGGGCACGTCCGCCGCGCAGGCCGCCCGGCGGAGGGAACCTTCCGGGCCCTTGCCGTTGACAATCAGGGTGACCCCGAAAGCCTCAGCCAGTTCACGCACGGCGGGAAGGGTGAGGTCGGCGCGCACATTGGGAAAGTTCGTCCGCTGGAAAGCGGCCGTGTGAAAGTCCACACCGAGATCCGCGCGGAGGATGATCTCGCGAATGATCACCGCTGCCACGCGTGAGGCCAGGCTGCCAACGCTTGTTCCCGGGAAGGAGCGGTTGAGATCGCGCCGGTCCGGCAGGTAGCGCTCGTTGTGCTCGAAACCGAAGATGTTCACTACCGGCGCGAGGATGAGGGTGCCCGCCACCAGCTCGAGGGGTTCGCCGTAGAGCAGGTCATGGATGATCCCGGTTCCGTTCAGTTCATCGCCATGAACGGCCGCCGTGATATAGATCACTTTGCCCGGGGCCCTTCCCCGCACGACGCGCAGCGGGAGGACCACTTCTTCGCCCGTATACGTCTCGGAGATTTTCAGGCGAATGTCAGCGGATTCTCCCCGCCGAACGGCGACCCCGCCAACCGTGAGAACCGCTTTGTCTTTCCGCTTGGCTGCGGACGGGCCTTTAGCAGTGCGCGGGGATTTCATGGGGACGTGGACTTCCTTTTCCTTTTCCGGGCGGAGGTCTCTTTCAAATGGGGGAGAAACTCCCGCAGGGTGATCTTGGGACCGTAGCAAAGGAGGAGATCTCCCGCGACGAGCACATCGCTCCCCCGCGGAACGGGAAAGTGCTGGCCGTTGCGGTCGATGCTCATGACCACGATGTCGCGCTCGCGCAAACCCGATTCGGAGAGCGGCTTCCCGGCGAGCGGAGAGTCCGTGACAATGGGGAACTCCGCCACCGCGTAGCCCCGCGCGAAGCTCAGCCGCTGGCGGAGATCGAGGTCGGAAAAACGCACATGCTCGGCGAGGTAATCGATTATTTCGCCCGCCACATCCACGCCCGTGGCTCCCTCGATGCCCTCCAGACCAGGCGACGCATTCACTTCCATAATCACGGGGCCGTCCTTGCCCTCCAACATGTCGACACCTGCCACACGCAGGCCAATGATGTGGGCCGCGCGGACCGCCGTACGCTCATACTCCGCTGGCAACTCCACCGGTTCGGTTTTGCCTCCGCGGTGCACATTGCTGCGAAACTCGGAGCCCACGGCGCGGCGCCGCATCGCTGCCACCACACGGTCCCCCACAACGAATGCGCGAATGTCCCGTCCCTTCGACTCCGCGACAAACTTTTGAATGAGGACGTTTTGCTGGGTGATCTGCAGGGTCTCGATAATCGTTTCCGCCACCTTCTCCGTGTCGGCGAGGATGACCCCCATCCCCTGGGTGCCTGCGAGCAGCTTGATGATAACAGGAGCTCCGCCCACCCGCTTGATCGCCGGAAGGATGTCCCGGCGGTTTTGCACAAACGCGCTCGTCGCGATCCCGATATCGTGGCGGCTCAGGACTTGCAGGGAGCGCAGCTTGTCCCGGGCGGTGGTGAGGCCGTTGGAGGAGTTCAGCGAAAAGACGCCCATCTGTTCGAACTGGCGCACCACCGCGTGCCCGTAGAAACTGATGGAACCCCCAATGCGCGGAATAATGACATCCACCGGGCTGAAGTTTCTTCCCCGATAGGTCAGTTGCGGTGCGGCGTGCTCAACAAACATGCCAAACTGAAGCGTGTCGCGCACATGGCAGGAGTGCCCCCGTTTCTTAGCCGCCGTCAACAGCCGCTTGGTGCTGTAGAGCTGGGCGTTGCGCGAGAGGATGGCAATGCGGAGAGAATCCCGGGGAGTCATGATGCTGAGGAAGGTTTTCGACGACGCCTCTTTCCAAGGGTGAAGCGGGCTCCGCTGTCGACGAGAAAAGCAGGCGAGAGGAAAATTCGCCCAAGGAGCACGCGGTGAATCATGCGCTTGCGCGAGACGAGGGAAAACTCGACGGCCTGGACCATCCCCCCCAGCCGCACCCGGGTGCGCACCCGCAGACGCCGTTGCGTGATCCCGTTGCTCGAGCGCACACGGGTTTCTCCGGCAATTTCCGCTTCCACCGGGTGCGTTCGCGCCCCTTTACCCCGATCCAAAATCACCTGAAACCGCACCCGGCCATCACTCAATGGCTCAATCCCCGCCACATCCAACGCCGCCCCCCGTGCCCCCGTATCGAGCTTCGCTGTCATCTGCTCAATCCCCCAATCCGGGAGGTCAATCCGCTCCCGCCAACCCACCACCTGTCTGCTTTCCATACCGCGCACCGAATCCCAAATCCCGCCCCACGTCCAGCCTCGAAAGCGACAAGTAAATAAACCTGGTAAATTAAATCACTTGACAAGCTGCCGGTCGCAGGTTGGCGTGGGGTAGTGTGAATGGATCATCCGCACAGCAAGGCAGGTATGAGGCCGTGCGGAGCGGGCTACTACCAAGTCGTCGGATTCAGCCCCGCGATTTCCCTTACTTTGCGAGGATGGTGTAGGCGAGAACACCTGGTTCCGGCGAGAGAAAGTGGGCATCCACGACATCACCTCCATCCAAGCGGATATTCACGAAATCGGTCGGATCAGAGCTGCGGTCGCGGGTGCGGAAGTCCAGGGCAACGCCGATTTCGCGCGGGCTGTTGGAGAGATTTCGCACGCGCACCCATACGCGCAAGCGGTTGTCCGACAGAGGATGGGCTTCGATGCGCTCCAGGCGAACATCTGAAGTAAAGGCGCGGGACATCTTGTTCACGTCGGGAACGAGGATAATGGAACCCCAGCTACGAACTTCATTGGACGCCGGCGGCACCAGAACCACGGTCTGAGGCCTCGCTCCCTCGACCTCTGTGTTCTTGGGAGTGGGTGTGAGTCCCGTCGCCCGGCGTTCTGCAGTGACGACGGCGACCGATCGCAGCTCGGTCTCCCGAAAAGTTGGTTTCTTCGCATCCTCGGCAACGGTTTCGAGGGCCGCCTCAAATTCTGTTGCTGAATCGACGGTGTGCGGGAGAACCTCCGCCGCGATTTCAGGAGGAGGGTTCACCAGTGTCTGCGCGGCCTCGGGGAGGTCCGGCTCGGTGGCCTGTTTCCCGCAGCCGCCTATCAGGTGCAGGATGGCGAGGACAAGACCGGCCGCGAGAAAGCGGATCGCCTGCTGATGAAAAGAAGAGATGATACTGGGGGTAACTGCCATGGAATGAGAAGGGATTGCCTCAGATTTGAGGGTGCCTATCAATCGTCAAATTGAATGAGGCTCCATTTGTGAGGCCCGTCCAATTTTAGGGGATTCTTTACACGGGCGGTCGATGGATGCGGTGAGCCGCGGCGACGAGGACATACTTGTCGGCCCAGTGGCGGATGTCGGCTTGTTCCTCAGTGGTGAGGGGGCGAACGACTTTGGCCGGCATTCCGAGGACAAGAGAGCCGGGAGGGATGATGGTTCCTTTTGTGACGAGGGCACCGGCTCCGATAATCGAGCGGTGCCCAATGACCGCGCCATCCAGAATCGTCGCCTTCATTCCAATGAGGCATTCGTCTTCGATTGTGCATGCGTGGATCATGGCGAGGTGGCCAATTGTGCAATGCGCCCCAATATAAGCCCCGAAGTCATCGGCCAGATGAACGACCGAGCCGTCCTGAATGTTGGAGCCCTTCCCCAGGCGGATTTCATGAATATCTCCGCGTAGAACCGCTCCCGGCCAGACGGAGGATTCGGCTGCCAACTGGACATCCCCCATGACGATGGCCCCGGGGGCGACGTAGGCAGAGGGGTCAACCTGTGGCGTGCGCCGCAGATGGCGTTCGAGGCGTTCATTCAAACTTTGCTTTTCTTCTGGGTTGAGCATCGAGCCGGAGCCTGTGAAGGAGCCGCCAAAGAAGCGAGAGATTTCCGTTGCCGAACGGGACAAGCCCCATAAGCCTGCTTCTTTCGACTATGTTGGCAAAATCACTTTTTCTCAGGCTTACCCAAGTGGTCGCCACCGTGGCGGGGGTCTACATTGGCCTGATCGCCGGAACCTTTCACGTGGGCAACGAGCCTTCCCTTGCCCTGACATACTTTCTCATTTCGGCCGCCTTGCTGGGCCTCTCCCTGCTGTTGCTGATCGTTATCCGCGTCACGGACCCGGAAATGGTTTCTGAAGTGGGGTGGGTCATTTATCCCGGAGGCATCGCCTTGTCTCTGGTGGGAGCTTTCTTTTTTTCCGTCCACCTGTTGGAGCATTTGGAGAATGCCCGACGGGAACACCACACCCTGATTTTAGCTGGTCTTTTGCTGACGCTGTTTTTCGTTATCCGTATTTTCGACATCAAATGGCTGAAATCCGCCAGAGACGTCTACCGTATTCAGAAGCGTTTTCGATGACGGGTTCTTCGCTGCGGGGAGGGGAGCCGTGACGCTTCTGGACCGCTACATTTTCCGGGAGTGGCTGATTGTTTTCGCTCTGACCCTTTTTGCCGTCCTTGGGCTGCTCGTCCTTGATGATGTGCAGAGCAACCTTCCCGACCTCCTTGCCGCCGAGGTCGGCGTGGAAGTTATTTGGCAGTATTATTTCCTGACGCTGCCCACGTATATCCCTTCGGTTGTGCCCTTGGCGCTGCTCGTTTCCCTGCTTTTCGCCCTGGGCCGGATGCATCGTTACCATGAGTTCACGGCGATGCGGGCCGCCGGACTGGGCCTTTTTCGCATCACGCGGACCCTGTGGGTCACGGGTTTTGCGCTGGCGGGGCTCCTTTTTTACCTCAACGGAGACTGGATCCCCCGTTCGATGGAGAGCGCGCGCGAGCTCAGGGAGGGCGCTCACCGTCAGCAAATCATCGAAACGGCCGGGGCGGATTCGGCCGCCTCGTGGCTCTACAACCTCACCTTCTACAACCACCGGGCCGGGCGTTTGTGGTTCATCAACCGCCTCGATGAGGTTACCTATCGCGCCCACGGCGTGACGGTGTCCGAAGTCGAAGATTCCGGGGCCCGGGAGACCCGCCGCTGGGCAGCAAATGAAGCTTATTTCGACGATATATTGGGCCATTGGGTCTTCCTTCAAGGAAGAGAGACGACCTTCGACGCGGATTCCGGGCGGGCCGTTCGCAGCCGTCCGTTTGCTCAGCAAAACATGGAGGGGTTCGCCGAAGATCCTCAGTTGATGAAGTTTCTCGAAAAGCGTCCACGCGACCTCTCCTTCTTTGAGCTTCATCAGTTGATCACCACTCTTTCCGCCGATGAAGATGCGCGTGTCGCCGACTACCAGCGGCAGTATTTTGAGATCCTCCTCAGCCCCCTTTCTGTGATCATTATCGTGGCCATCGCGGTTCCCTTCGCTATCGGAGGAGTTCGGACAGATCCCATGGTCGGGGTGTCTAAATCACTCGGCCTTTTCGTGATCTATTACGTCTCGCTGAATGTCGCCCGTTTTGTTGGGCACGATATCTTCTCGCCGGCTCTCGCGGCCTTCGTGCCGAATGCGGTCATGCTGCTCCTGGCCATTTATTTCTTCCGCAAGGCTACCCGGCCCGTTTAGAAAACAATTTATGCATAATCTTCAATTAAAGCGGAGCCGACGGCATCCGCGCGCTCTCCACGGCCACCCTTGGGCCTTCGCCGGTGAGGTGACCGAAGCCCTCCCGGATGCGGCTAACGGAACAGGCGTCCGGTTGCTCGATACCGCAGGGCGCTTGCTTGGTTGCGGCATCTACAACAACCGTTCCCAGCTTGTCTGGCGCCGCTACAGTCGCCGCGAACAAGAGTGGAGCCCGGCCGTGGTGCAAGCGCTTCTGGACACCGCTCTCAGCCGGCGGCCGGCGGAAGAACCCTTCCAGCGCCTGGTTTGGTCAGAGGCCGACGATTTGCCGGGCCTCGTCGTCGACCGACTGGGCGACATGCTCGTTTTGCAATCGCTCACTCTGGGAATGGACACCCTCCAGCCGGTCGTCTCCGACTTCCTCCAGAGTCGTTTTCCCGACTGTGAGGTAGTTCTCCGCAACGATGCACCTATTCGGAAGCGGGAAGGGCTGGAACTGTATGTGCGCACGCTCAGCGGGCATCCGTGCGAGCCCCGCTTGGCTGAAATCGACGGGGTTCGCTATCGGCTCACTCTGGATGCCGGGCAGAAAACCGGTTTTTACCTCGACCAGCGCCATGAACACGCGGCCCTCGCCCCCCTTGCGCAGGGCCAGCGGGTGCTCGACGTCTGCACGCATGAAGGCGGCTTTGCCTTGCACTGTGCGCGAGCGGGCGCTGCCTCTGTCACCGCTCTGGACATCTCCGCTACAGCCATCAGTGCCGCCATGGAAAACGCCGCCCGCAATGGGGTGAACATTCGCTTTCTCACGGAAAACGCTTTCGATTACTTTTCCCGTCCCTCGGCGGATACCTACGACTGGATTATCCTCGATCCGCCGCCTTTCGCGAGAAACCGCGCCGCCGTGGAAGGAGCGCTGCGCGGCTACAAGGAACTCAACCTGCGCGCCCTTCAGCGCTTGCCGGTGGGAGGGCATTTGGCCACCTACACCTGCTCTCAGCACGTCGACCGCGCCACCTTTCGCGAAGTCCTCCGCTCCGCCGCTCACGATTCCGGGCGCACGGTCACCATCCTCTCCGAGCGCCGCCAACCCCCGGACCACCCCGTGCGCCTCGACTTTCCGGAGAGTGAGTACCTTCACGGCTTCTGGCTGCGTGTCGACGCCTAGCGGCCCGCCACGTGGAAGCCCGCTGCCGCTCTCGGCTGATACACATTCACGCAACAGAGCCAGGTTTGCGCATCCATACATAACGGAACTTAGGTTGGCTGCTTCAATTTGCGTCAATAAAATAAACGCGGTTGATTTGATTAGGCTGCCGCTTCCGCGAATTCCTTCGCCACGTAGAAGGTTGCCGTCGCCTTTGGCTGATATGCACCTGCGCCAATTTCATTCACAACAAGAACGCGGGTGATCACGACAACATTTTTAAACGCGGTAGATTTGTATGTAGATTTCAGGAGGAGGGTTTTCGGCTTGCTTTGTTTGGGGGAGGGGGGAGCATGGGGGGCAACCTTCGGGGAGCGGACGCTCGCGGGGTGGCTTCGGTCACTTCGAGGAAAGTCCGGACACCATAGGGCAGGATTCCCGGTGAAAGTCGGGGCGGGCGGCTTCAAGGCCGCTTGACGGAAAGTGCCACAGAAAATATACCGCCTTTGGCCGCGAGGCTGAGGGTAAGGGTGAAATGGTGGGGTAAGGGCCCACCGCCCGCGCGGTAACGTGCGGGGCAGGGAAAACCCAATCCGGTGCAAGACCAAATAGGGGATCGGGCGGCCCGCCCAATGATCCCGGGTGAGTCGCACCCGCTTCGGCGGGAATCCGCGCAAGCGGGTTAGACAAATGGGCGTCCAGGCCGCAAGGCTGGACAGAATCCGGCTTACAGCTCCCCGAAGGCCCTCTTTCCCAATGTGTTCGGCTGTGTTCGCATCCTTCCAACATTTTGGTTGCGAAGGGGGAGAGAATGAAAATGCATGGGGGCGATGTCGGCCCTCGATCTCGTCCAACTCAACCTGCTCTCGCCGCCCATCCTGTGCTTTCTCCTCGGGATTTTAGCGACGTTGGTGAAGAGCGACCTCCGCATTCCGGAGTCCATTTACCAGGCTCTCTCGATCTACCTTCTTCTCTCCATCGGGATCAAGGGTGGGGCGGCGATTATGGCCAGCGAGGGGTCGGCCTTTCTTTTGCCGATGGGTGTGGCGGTCCTTCTGACCGGTCTGATGCCTTTGTGGACTTATCCGGTTCTGCGTTATTTGGGTAGACTTTCTGTGGTGGATGCGGGTGCTGTGGCGGCGCACTACGCATCTGTCTCCGTGGTTACTTTTCTGGCGGCGACGACTTTTCTCCAAGCGTTGGGGGAGCCTTATGAAGGTTTTTTGCCCGCTTTGGTCGCGCTCATGGAGGTGCCGGGCATCGTCGTGGCGCTTCTTTTGGTGCAGCGCATTTCGGGCAAGAGTGCGCCGCTTCTGGATTCCGTTAAGACAGTCCTGGCGGGCAAAAGTGTTTTTCTCCTTCTTGGCGGGCTCCTGGTTGGTATCATTGGCGGTGAGCGGGGTTTGCTGAAAGTAGAACCGTTTTTCGTCGCACCGTTTTACGGTGTGCTCTGCATCTTTCTTTTGGAGATGGGCATGGTTGCTTCCCGCCGCTTTGAGGACTTTGGCAAAGTGGGACCGTTCCTTGTTGTTTTCGGTTTCCTTATGCCGATCATCCATGCTCTCATCGGAATCTACGCGGGTTTCCTCTGCGGGATGACGCGCGGCGGGAGCTTTGTTCTGGGGACGCTTGTGGCCAGTGCGTCATACATTGCCGCGCCGGCCACGATCCGCCTTGCTCTACCGGAGGCCAACCCCGGATATTACCTCACTGCCGCCCTCGCCATTACCTTTCCGTTTAATCTCACCATCGGAATCCCCCTTTACTACGCGCTCTCCGGTCTCTTTTTTTCCTGAAATCTCACAAAATTGCTCATTATGGAACCGCTGCCGGGTATGGAGAAACTGAAACGGGTCACGATCGTGGCCGAGTCAGTCGTGTCTGAACGGATTCAGGAAGATGTCCTGCGTCTCGGCGCCAAAGGCTACACAACGACCCATGCTGAAGGGCGCGGATCCCGCGGTGTGCGCGCAAGCGAATGGGAGGGGCATAACGTGAAGCTGGAAACGATCGTCACGCCGGAGGTTGCCGGTAAAATCCTCAAATATATGGAGGATAAATATTTCCAACACTTCGCGGTCATCGCCTACACGATTGATGTCGAGGTGATTCGCGCGAAAAAATACCGCTGATTGCCTCCCACGCGTCCAAAGCCCCTACCGCCTGCGGGCCGACGAGGGGATTCCCCTGAATCGCCTTTGGCGGGTTTTACAGGATATCGAACGCAGGCGGTTGAGTCTTTGTCTCATTGCGGTAAGGTGCCTCGTTCGAAAGGTTTGCTTGGCAAAGGCGAGCCCCCCGTCTGATGATTTCGTTTAGAATGATGATGATTGATATCTCCAGAGCTGGCGCGCGTGCCGCCGCATGTCCTGTTTGGGCAAACGGTCAAAGGAACCCTGCCGGGTCATTGGATCATTGGAAGGGAAGCTGTCCTGTATGGTGACCTTTGGCGCAGCCGCCTTTCTTTTCGGGGGTGTCCTCCTGGCCGTCCCGATCATCGCCCACCTCATTCAGCGCGAAATCGCCATCTCGCTGCGCTTTCCATCGACGCGCTTCATCCGCGTGGCCCGTCGACCCCAACAGGAACGTCGGCGCATCCGCGACCTCTTTTTGCTTTTCCTGCGTATGCTGATGCTGGCGGCGTTGGTTCTCGCGCTGGCGCAGCCCCGGTGGTTGCCAGCTGGCGGAGCTTCGGCGCTGGAGGCGGAAAATGTGACCGTGTTGCTCGTCGACCAATCCGCGAGCATGGATGGCTGGGGCGGCTGGAGCGAGGCCGGAGAGCGCATCGCGGAGATTCTGCGGGATCGTCCGGATCGACCCGTCGGGCTCATTTTGTATGCGGATGCGCCGTGGACAATCCTTCCGCCCACACTTGACCACGCTGAGCTGGAGAGGACGCTAGCGGCGGCTTCTCCGCTCCCCCTGGCCGGACGTCCGGCGGAGGCCGTGCGCGAGGCACTTCGTTTGTTCGGCAATGCTGGTGAACGGGAATTGATTATCGTATCGGACTTCCAGGAAACGGATTGGCTGACCGATTTGCCCGATGTGCCGGCGGATTTTTCGGTCGTTCCGGTGAAAGTAGGGGAGACCGCCCGGGCGGAGCAGCCCAATCTCGGCATCACCGGCGTCGAAGTTTTTCCGGTGGGGGATCAGGGTTCGCGTGCGGTTGTGCGCGTGCGCAACCACGGTTCCGAGCCAGCCGGGGTGCGCGTGCGCCTGGTCCTGGACGACGGCGAAGAGCTTGAGCAGACCGCCTCCGTTCCGGCGGGGCAGGCGCGGCCGGTGGTCTTTGAGAGCACCTCCCGCGAACGGGTGGGGGCGCGCGCGGAGCTGCTGGAAGGCGGGGCGTTTGCGGGGGACGATGTTTTTCATTTCTGGATGGGGCCGCCGCCGCCCCTGCGGGTCTTGGCTTTCATGGCGAATTTTGAAGAGCCGGAGCGGGCCGAGGAGTTCTTTTTTGTGCAAACTGCCCTGGGCGTGGAAGTGGAGGGCGACTGGGTTCGCTTCGAGGCCGACTCGCTCGACCGGGCCTTCCTTCGCGGACCGACGCTGCGCGACGCCGAAGCCGTATTTCTTCCTGGAACGGCGGCTTATCTCGATTCGGTTCAATGGGAAGCCCTGCGGACCTTTGTGGAAGAGGGTGGGGTGCTCGTTGTCACACCGGGGCGTTCGCCCATGCGGGTGCTGCGCGGCCTGGAAAATGCCGGTTTGGCCGATCTGCGCTTTCGGGCGGTGCACGGTGGAGCAACGGGGCGACGCGAGTTTCTGCACCCGGCCTGGCTCAATCCGGAGTCCAGCCTTGCCGCCGTCTTCGAAGAGAATTCGCGCGAGGATCTCTATCGGGTGAGCATTTTGCGGGGTGCGCTCATGGAAGCTGGTCGGGAGACGGCGACGATTCTCCGGGGCGAGGGCGGGGAAGTCCTTTTGGGGCGAACGACGCGGGGTCAGGGCGTCGTGTATGTGCTCGCGTTCGGGCTTGACCCGCAGTCTTCCGATTTGCCCTTGCGCAACAGCTTTTTGCCCCTCGTGCGGGAGATGTTCGGAGACGGGGCGACGGTGGAAAGCGGCTTGGTGCGGCTCGCCACGGGAGAGTCACCGCCTCCCGGTCTTTTCCCCGGTGAAGGCCCCGGCGCGTGGCAGCGCGTTCCCGGATTGCTCGAAGAGGACGGCTTTTATGTGGCCATCAACATACCCGCCACGGAGGGTGTGCCCGCCACGGTCGATCCCTCCCGGCGCTTTCTCGATACAAGCGGGGCCATCTTCACGGGTGACCGCGCACCCTTTCTGCCCGCCCATGAACGCGGCGGCGTGGAGCTGTGGCCCTGGCTTCTGCTTATTCTCCTGATCACTTTGCTAATCGAATTTTTTGCCGCTTTTTGGATGGGACGGACCCAGGGATCGGCCAACCAACCCGTTACCGCATGACCCGATTTTACCAGCGTTTTCTTCAAGCCCGCCGCCATCTCCGTCTCCGCCTCCTTGTCTTGGCTCTGGGCGGCACGCTCCTCCTCTTCGGAATTGGCCTGGGTGCGCTCGCTCTCCTGAACAGCCTTGCTCCGGTGAAGGAGGGCACGGCCCTCACGCTCTTTGCGGTGTGGGCGGTATTGAGCGTTGTGCTCGGGGTGATTGGGATGGTCGCGACCTGGCGGCGGGAAGCCGCTCTCGGGCGGATGGCAGGCCGTGTCGAGGGCCTGCATCCCGAATTCATGAGCGCGCTCGATTGCGCGATGGAGTTGAGCGGACGCGAGGCCCGCGAGCCCAACCCGATCGAGGCGGCTTTGCTCCGCCAGGTTGAGCGTCAAACGGCAAACCTGCCGCTCGAATCGGAAGCCCTGCCGCCGCTCTTGCGTGGCGTGAGACCCTTCGGATTGCTGGTCCTCGGAATGGTTCTTGCGACCGCCTGCCTCTTCACGCCCGTTGCCCGCAAGGCACAGTTTCATCTCGGGGACAGCCTGCGGGGCGAGTTCACAGGCATGGCCGTCGAGCCCGGCAACGCCGAGCACGCGCGCGGGCAGGATCTTGTTGTGAGTGCGGAGGCTCTTCGCTGGGAGACCGCTGTGGAAATCGAATACATCGAGGGCGGGGGCCGCGCCCACCGCTACCCGCTCATTGTCGGGCGCGAGGGGCGGCCCGAATTCCGGCTCTTTGAGGTCGCCGACAACCTCCGCTACCGCTTCCACACGGCCTCGCTCACATCGCCGTGGTTTACCCTCGAAATCTACGATCCGCCGCGCCTCGACGAGCTTCACATCGAAGCCATCCCACCGGCATACAGCCAACTGCCGCGCGTCACGGTCCAGCGCGTGGAGGATTTTGAGGTTCTTGAAGGCACCCGCGTGGAGGTCCGCCTCGCCACGCGGTTTGCCGGGGAAGCCTTTCTGCGTATCGACGAAGCTGATACGGCCTTGCGGGATGACGGCAACGGCCACTTCAGCGGCTCGCTCACGCTCGACAGATCCGTGCGTTACAGCCTTGTGCTGCGTGCCGGCGAGCGCGAGACCCGCACCGCGCGCCGCGCCATCAGCGTCTTCCCCGACGAGCCCCCCGTGATCGAAATCACCGCCCCGGGCCGCGATCTCACACTGGAGCCCGGTTCGACCGTCCCGCTGGAAATCTACACCGCCGATGACTTTGGTGTGGCGGCGGTCGATCTCACCACGACCATCGCGGGCGGAGAACCGGTGGATCGCCGCCTTTTCCGCTCCGGGGAGGCCCCGCGCCGCGAGGAGACGGTCTTCAATCGTATCGACCTCGACAGCATCGGCGCGCGCGACGGCGACATCGTGATCTACTTCGCCACCGTGCGCGACAACCGCGAGCCGCGCCCGCAGGCCGTCCGCTCGGAGGTCTTTTTTATTGAGGTCCGCGAAGAGGTCGAACCGGAGGAGATGGACGGGATGGATGGCGAGCAGGAGCAGATCGACCTGCGCGCATTGATTGTGGAAGTGAAACGCCTCATCCGTGACACCTACGGGGCGCTTTCCCTCGAAGAGCGCGAGCAGCTGCTGGCAAACCAGGAGATTGCCACGGGCCTCGCCAACGTGCGCAACGAAGTGCGCTTCCTCCTGCGTGAACTCGGCACCCTCGATATGAGCGATGAGGAGCGGGAATTTGTCCTCGGTTCGCTCGAACGCACCATTCACCAGTTACAGGAGGCGATCAGCGCCCTCAACAACAACCGCACACCCGACGCCCTGCCGCCGGAGATCGAGGCTTTGCGGGAGCTCGTGGCGCTGGAAAACGCCCTGCGCGACAACACCGTCTCGCGCGAGTCGGAAGGTGAGGGCGGCGGCGAGGGTGCGGAGTCCGAGTCCACTGAACCCGGTGAGGAAAGCGGGCAGGGTGAGGGACCTCCGCCGCTTCCGAGTATAGCCGATCTGGCTGATGCGCTCTCCGATCTCAATTCCCTGATCGACGACCAGTCCGCTCTCAACCGGCGTATGGGCCGGGCCGAGCGCACGAACGCCCCGCCCGCCGAAACCTCGGCTCTGGGCGATAACCAAAGTGGCCTCGCCGACCGCAACCGGGCGGTCGCCGGGCGGATTGCCCGTATGCCGGCCGCCGCCCCTCTCACGCAACTCCTCGGCCAAGCCGATGCGCACATGGGTCGCGCTGAAAGCGCCCTGCAGGCCCACGAGGCGGGGGCCGGGGAACGCCACGGCATCCGCGCCGGTGAGTCGCTCGTGCGCGCCGCCGGGCTCCTCGAAGGGCTCATCAACGAGATTGCCGGAGGCATGGTTTCGAGCCTCGGTCAGGCCGCCGAATCCCTCTCGCGCGAACAGAGCGCGGCCGCCGGTGAAAGCGGAGCTGCCGGTCGCGGAGAGCGTCCCGGCGACGGTCTCGAAGACAACCAGCGGGGCCTCGGTGAACGCTTTGACGACCTCCGTGAGGGCATGGGGCGCGTTGCGGCGGAACTGCGCGATCTCTTCCCGGACGCGGCCTCCGCCCTCGACCAAGTTGCTCGCCAGCTTGAAGCCGCCCAGACCGAATCCACCATGACGCGCGCGGAGAACGCCCTCCTCTACGAGCGCTTCGACCGCGCGGAGCAGTTTCAGGAGCGCGCCGCCGGTGATTTGGCGGCCGCCGCAAGCGGTATCCAATCCGCCGGAGAAGGCCTCCCCACGATGGGTGAAGCCGCTCTTCGCGAAGCCCTGGCCCGCCTGAGCCAAGCGCGCGACGAACTCGACGCCCTCGCTCAGGGCGATACCGGTGCAGGCGAGAGCCCGGGCCAAAACGGGCAGGAAAGCGGCGCACCCGGCGACGGCGCGGAAGGCGGCGAAGGCGTGCCCGGCGAAGGCGAGGGGGAAGGCATCGCGCAGGCTGGCAGGCCCGGTCCCGGTTCCGCTTCCGAGCAACTCGGTTCTCTGCGCCAGGAAATGGCCAACATGCTGCGCGAAATCAGTGGTCGCCTGGACGACAACCAGCTCCGCGATCTCGCCGAAGCGCTCGGTGGCGGTATCGCGGCGGATGATTTGGTGGCCTCTATGCGGGAGACCGACGGCACCCTTACCGAGGCCTCCCGTGCGCTCCTGCGCTATCTACAAACGGAAGGCCGCAGTCGGCAGCTCGACCAAATCCGTCGGGGCGCTCCCCCGCCCGGGCGTTATCAGCGCCAAATCGAAGCCTACTTCCGCAACCTTGCCGAAGGGCAGTGAGCGTCGGAGCCTCGCTCTCAGCTTTTCCGTTGATGCCGTATTCACGGTGCCCTTGCGGATGATCCCTTTTGCCGCCCGGGCCTCCCCGGATGCCCGGGCGCCAAATTTGGCCCGCCCTCAGCGCGAATCCGAACCGGCCACCCCCCCGGCACTCTCGGCTCCACCGAATTTTCGAGAAAATCCTTCCATTCGCTTGCGCCCAACCTACACTGGCTCGTTTTTGATTTTCCTTTGCACATGACTGACTGGCTCTTCTACATATTTGCCATCCTCGCGGTCCTCGCCGCGTTGTCGGTGGCGATCAGCCGGAATCCGGTGAACGCCGCGATGGGCATGATCGTGTCGTTTATCGGGATGGCCGCTCTTTTCGTGCTCCTGGAGACTTATTTTTTGGCGGTCCTCCAGGTCCTCGTTTACGCGGGGGCTATCGTTGTCCTCTTTCTCTTTATCATCATGATGATGGACGTAACCTCGGCCGCCGCGCCCAAGCCGGCCGCCCTCATCGCGTCGGCCGCCGCCCTCGGTGTGATGGTCGCGGGGAGCTGGTTTGTCTCCTTCAGTGAACTGGCCGGTCCCTTCCCCGAACGTTCGGTCGACGCCCCCGCGGCGGTCGCGAAAATTTTCGGCGTGGAGTTGTTCACGCGCCACATCCTCGCCTTTCAAGTGATCGGATTTCTTCTCCTCATTGCCATGATCGGCGTCATTGTTGTGAGCCGGAAAATGCCTCAACCGACGGAAGGAGGGGCGAAATGACGCTCACACCCGTCGGTTTGGAACATTACCTCTTTGTTGCCTGTCTACTCTTCTCCATTGGCGTCTTCGGGGTGCTTCTCCGGAGCAACACGCTCATCATTCTGATGTGCCTGGAGCTGATGCTGAGCGCCTCGATTGTGGCCCTCATCGCCTTCTCCCGCTTCAATGCGATCGAGGGCAGCCTGATGATGGGGGGCAACCTCTTTGTTCTTTTCATTATTGCCATTGCCGCCGCGGAAGTGGCTATCGGTCTGGCCATCATCGTCGCCCTCTGGCGGCGGCAACAGACCCTTGATGCGACGGAAATCACTTCTTTGAAGCACTGATGCACCTCCCGGATATTCTGCTGCTCATCCTCCTCGCCCCTCTAGTCTCGGCGGGGCTCATCTGGCTCTTCGGACGCCGCAACGGCCACCTCGCCGCCACGCTTTCGGTGGGGGCGGCGGGCATCATCGCCGTGGCCAGCCTCTACCTCCTCTTTGCCTTCTGGGACGGAGCGGTGGCCGAGGACATGGCCATTCGCTGGGTCACGTTGGGTGAGTTTTCCCTCTCCCTTGGGTTTTCTCTGAATATGGTCTCGGCCACGATGCTCTTTGTCGTGGGCGTTGTCGGCTTCCTGATCCATATCTTCAGCCTTGGATACATGGCTGATGATGCCGGCAAGGGGCGCTTTTTCGGCGGGCTCTCCATCTTCATGTTTTCCATGTTGGGGATGGTTCTCTCAGACAACCTCTTCATGATCTTCGTCTTTTGGGAGTTGGTGGGCTTCAGCTCCTACATGCTCATCGGCCATTACATGAAAAAAGGGGAGGCCGCTGAAGCTTCGAAAAAGGCTTTCATTGTCAATCGGGTGGGGGACTTTGGCCTCCTCATCGGTTTCATTATCGTCTTCTGGACCTTTGGCACGACGCAGATTTCCGAACTCGCCGTCGCGGTGGGAGCGGAGCCCGAGCTGCTCTCCACGATTATGGGCCTCCTGCTTTTTTGCGGGGTGGCGGGGAAGTCCGCCCAATTGCCCCTGCATGTCTGGTTGCCCGATGCCATGGCCGGCCCCACCCCGATCTCCGCGCTCATTCACGCCGCCACAATGGCGGCGGCGGGCGTTTTCCTGGTTGCCCGGCTTCCCTTCCTTTTCACCGTCGACGCGCTCACCATCATCGCCTGGATCGGTGTGATCACCGCCTTGAGCTCGGCCATCTGGGCCTTTGCGCAGAATGACATCAAGAAGATCCTCGCCTACTCGACGCTCTCGCAACTGGGCTTCATGGTGGCTGGTTTCGGTTTCGGCTCCCTTTACGGGGGCTCGGCTGCCGCGATTGAAGCCTATGGGGCGCAGGCCGCCCTCTTCGGGGTGGGTGCCGCGCTCTTCCACATGACGACGCACGCCTTTTTCAAAGCGTTGCTCTTCCTCGGCGCGGGCAGTGTGATCCACGCCTGCCACCACGAACAGGATATCTACAAGATGGGCGGCCTCCTCAAAAAGATGCCCATCACGGGGATCACCTTTGCCATCGGCGTGATCACCATCGCAGCCGTGCCTTTTGTGGCTTCGGGCTTTTTCAGCAAAGACGCCATCCTTTACGTGGCCAAGCTCGTCAATCCGGTGGCCTTCGGTCTTCTCGTGGGCGCGGCCTTGCTCACCGCCACCTACATGGGGCGCCTCTTTGTCGTGGTTTTTCTTGGCAAGCCCCGCAGCGAAGCCGCCGAGCATGCCCACGAGACGAGCTGGGTCATGTGGCTGCCCCTCGCCGTCCTCGCCTTCTTCAGCGTCTTCGCCGGCTACGTGAAGCAGTTTCCGCTCATCCCCGCGACGCTGCACCCGATCCTGTATGATGCCGTGCCGCACCCCGCCGGGAGTGAGCATACGCTCCTCATTATCATTTCCGCCGTTGCCGCCACCATGGGTCTGCTCGGCGCGTTCCTTTTCTACCGCAAGGCCGATCAGATCGATCCGCTCCAGGAAAAGGCCTATCCGCTCTGGGTCGTGGCGAAGAGCCGCTTCTTCTTCGACGAAGTCTACGACGCCTATGTGGCCAAGGTGCAACAGCGCGTTGCCGAGGTGCTTTCGTTCCTCGATGCGCTGCTCATTTCCGGACTGCTTGTGCGCGGCTCGGCGGGCCTCGTCGGAGTCTTCGGCATCCTTGCCCGCACCCTCCACACCGGCAACGTGCACAGCTACGTTTGGTGGTTTTTCGCCGGTCTTTTCATCTTTTCCCTATACGCCTTTGGCCTGCTCGGGGGATAACACGCCATGATGTCTTCAATCGCCCATCTCGCCCTATTCGACGGCGTCGCGGAACTTTTCCGAGCGATGGACGCGGCCAGCCCGCGCGCCCACACCTCCGTCCTTCTCCTGGGGATCTTCGGCCCGCTCGCGTTTGCCCTCGCCCTCGCCATTTCCGGTAAGCTGGAGGACCGTGCGGTCAAGATCGCGGGCTTTCTCGGCTTCCTCCTCCCCGCCCTCAGCGGCCTCTGGCTCTGGATCGCCTACCTCAGCCTCGGGGTGGAGGGCGGATACGCCTTTCTCATCAATGCCTCCACCGGCCTCGATTTCCTCGGGGTGAGCCTCTTCCTCGGGCTTAACGGCATCTCCCTCCCGCTCTATGTGATGTCGGGAATCGTCGGCCTGGCGGCGGGCATCTATGCCATCCAGAGTGGGGTGGAGCGACTGCGGCTCTACATCATTCTCCACCTCATCATGCTCGGGGGGCTCATGGGGCTCTTCGCCTCGATTGACCTCTTTTTCTTCTTCTTCTTCCACGAATTCGCGCTCATCCCGACCTTCCTCCTCATCGCCATCTGGGGGCGGCAGGGGCGGCGCGCGGTCGCTCTGGAGCTGACGATTTACCTGACTCTCGGGGCCATGCTCACGCTGGCTGGCCTGATCGCGCTGGCCGTACTCAGCGGGGCCGGGTCCTTCAACCTCATCGCCCTGCGCGTCGCGCTGATGGAAACGGGCTGGCAGAATGCCGTCTACGGTCTTCTCCTCATCGGCATGGGGATTTTGGTTTCCCTCTTTCCTTTTCACAGCTGGGCACCGCGCGGATACGCCACCGCCCCGGCACCCACGGCGATGCTCCATGCCGGCGTGCTGAAAAAGTTTGGCCTCTATGGGCTCATCCAAATCGCCGTACCCCTCCTGCCGGAGGGCGCGATGGCGTGGAACCCCCTCCTTCTTTGGCTCGCCCTGGGCAACATCCTCATTATCGGGCTCATCACGCTCGCCCAGCGCGACCTCAAGCTCATGCTCGGCAATGCCTCCGTGATGCACATGGGCTATGCCTTCCTCGGGATTTTCGCCTTTTCCGCCGCCGGCATTGGCGGGGCGGTCCTGATGATGGTGGCGCACGGGCTCTCCGTGGCCCTGCTCTTCCTCCTCGCCGATAGCATCGAAACCCGTTGTGGCACGACCGATATGCGCGACCTCGGCGGTCTCGGGAACCAGGCTCCCGTGCTCATGGCGTTCTTTGTCGCCGCCATCATGGCCAGCATCGGCTTGCCCGGCTTTGCCAACTTCTGGGGCGAACTCGCCATCTTCACCGCGCTCTGGGCCTCCGCCTCGCCCTGGGTCATCGCCCCGACCGTGGCGGGTATTGTCATTTCCGCCATTTACGGACTGCGCGCGGTCGCCCGCATCTTCTTCGGGGAGTCCGCCACCGAATTCCGCGGAGGCGACCTGCGCGGCGCCGAAAAGGCAGCCGCTCTCATCCTTCTCCTTTCCCTTTTCTTCGTCGGGTTCTGGCCCCGCTCGATGTCCGATTCCATTGACGCGGCCGTGGCGGATTCTTTTCCGCCCGCCGCCACCTTCGCACCGGTTGCCGCCCTCGACGATTAATCCGATTTTCCCATGCCCTCCACGGAAGAACTTCAGGCCCTAGTCGCGGCCAACACCTGGTCCGCTCTCCTCCCGGAAATCCTTCTCGGCGTGCTGGCCCTTGCTCTCCTCGCAGTGGATGCCTTTGCGCCCCGCCGCCAACCGCAAACCCTCCTCGCGGCCATGGTCGGCCAGGCTGCCATCCTTGCCTGGCTCCTCTTTGCCGTCTTTACCGCCGAAGCCGGTGAAGCCCGCGTGTATTTTGCCGGATCCGTCGTGCAAACGGCCCTGAGCGACTGGATGCGCATCTTCTTTGTCACCTGCTCGCTTTTCACAACCCACCTCGCGCTTGTTTATCTGCGCAACCGGGAGTATCCACGCGTCGAATACATCCACGTCAGCCTGGTCGTTACGGCGAGCTTCATGCTCCTTGTCCAGAGCGGGAATTTCCTTCTCTTCTTTGTCGCCCTGGAGACGCTCACGATCGGGTTTTACGTCCTCGTGGCTTTCGCCCGCACGAGCCGCTTCTCCCTTGAAGCCGGCCTCAAATACCTCGTTATGGGCGGGTTCTCCTCCGGCATTCTCCTCTTTGGCATCGCCCTCCTGTATGGGGTGGCGGGCAATCCGCTCCTTCCCGCGACCGCCGTCGACCCCCTCAACTTCATCGAGTTGGGTGCCTTTATCGGCGCAGTCGGGATCGACGGAGCCAACGCCGCGCACCCGCTCGTGATCGCCGGATCTCTCCTCGTCCTCACGGGCGTGCTCTTCAAGGTCGGCGCGGTGCCTTTCCAGATTTGGGTGCCGGATGTCTACCAGGGCGCCCCCACGCCCACCACCGCCGCGCTCGCCGTGGCTTCCAAGGCTGGGGGCTTTTTCGTGCTCTTCATCCTCCTTTCCGGTCCCTTCCTTGCCCTCGAAAGCCTGCTCTTTCCCGTCCTTGCGGGCGTCACGGCGGTCACCCTTGTTTTTGGCAACATCGCTCCGCTCGGCCAGCAGAATGTGAAGCGGATCATGGGCCTCTCCGGGGTGGCGCACGCGGGTGTTTTGCTGCTCGGCATGCTGGCGGCCTATCAGGTGCCCTGGGCTTTCCACGCCGTTCTTTTCTACCTCCTGGTTTACGCCATCGCCTCCTTTGCCGTCTTTGAAGTGATGGCTCACCTCGCGCCCGATGAGGATGCCGACCAGGACATCAGCCACTACCGCGGCTTGCTCAAGCGCCATCCCTTGCTCGGCAGCGCCCTGGTCATTGGCCTCGGTTCGCTCGCCGGCATCCCGCCCCTGGCCGGCTTTATCGCCAAGGTCCTCATCTTTGTGGCGGCGTTTCAGGCGGGACTCTACACCCTCCTCGCCGTCGCCATCCTCGGTGTGGTGATTTCGATTTATTACTATTTCGGTTGGATGCGCGCGGCTGTCCTGCGCGAGCTGGTCGACGACGGCGAATCCGGTCGTGAGCCCCTCCGCGTGACGATCCCCACCAAGGTGATACTCGTCGCGTTGGCGCTGATCACAGTCGTCGGGGGTATCTTCCAGGCCGGTTTGACCAAGCTCGTCGGGCTTTCCTGATCCGATCTCTTCTCTCTTCTGGCACGGACCGCCGTTCAATCCCGCTTTCGGGCGGTGGTCCGTCGCTCCAATCCCCATTCTCATGCAAAGTGCAGCTTCATCCGCGACCAGCGGGGGAGCGGACGCCGCTATCGACAAGCGCCCGCTGGGCCGGATTTTGGATATTCTCCTGAGCGACCGGAAACTCGCCTTGCGCGGGGCCGGGCACCAAATCATGCAGGCGCTCACGTTCCTTCCCTTCACGGCCGCCGTGGGGTGGTTTATTGACGAAGTCATCATGAAGGAGCGCGGTTGGGTCTGGGTGCTTGCCTACGCCCTCGCCAACCTCCTCTGGTGGCCCATCCACATGTATTTCACCGTGCGCGCCTTCGCCTGCACGCAAATGATGGTGCGCACCACCGTTGCGCGCCTCCGGCGGATGACCGTGGACAAGCTCCAGAGCCTTTCCGTCGGCTTCTTCACGCGACAAGGAGCGGGAGCGCTCTCCAACAAGGTGACCGTCGATATCACCCGCGTGGAGAATTTTCTCAGCAACGTCACAAACAACCTCCTCGTGGGCATCAGCGTGGGGGTGGGGACCCTCGCTTACCTCTTCTTTCTCAATTACCGCCTGGCGCTCTTATCGCTGGCCCTCGTGCCTCTGCAAATTCTCATCATCCGCCTCATGCAGCGCCGCTTGCAGGCCCTCAACAAGCGCGTGCAAGTCGTGGGGGAGAATTTTTCCGAGAAGATGGTGGAGTTCGTCGCCGGCATGCGCCTGACAAAGAGCTACGGTAACGAGGATATGGTTGCGGGAAAGCTCGCGCGCACGATTGAGACGCTCCGCTCGGCGGGCTACGAGGCCAGCATCGCCACCCGTTGGATGATGATGCTCCTGCAAATGGCGAATCAATACATGCCCATTATCATTTGGTCGGTCGGGGCGCTCATGTTCTGGCAGGGCACCGTGACGATCGGCCAGCTGGTCGCCTTTGTCGGGCTCCTTGCCTTTGTGCAATCCGGCATCAACGCCGTCCTCAACGCCTACGAGCAGTGGCTCCCCGCCAAACCCGGTATGGAAGCCGTCCTCGAAATTCTCGATTCTTCCGAGCTCGACGAAATCACGCAACCCCGCCGCCCCGTGCCCCTGCGCGGCGAGATTCGCTTTCACGACGTGACCTTCACCTATCCCGGCACCGACAGCCCCGCACTTCACGGAATCTCTCTCGCCATCCCCGCCGGGCAGCGCATCGGCCTGGTTGGGGAAACCGGTGCGGGCAAATCCACCTTTCTCGATCTCATTCTCGGCTTCTATCGCACCACGAAGGGGCGCATCACCTGGGACGGCGAGGAACTCGACCAAATCGGCTGCCTGCACCTGCGCCGCTCCGCCGCCATCATGAGCCAGGACGCCTTCATTTGGAACGACACCATCCGCGAAAATATCCGCTTCGGGCGCGCCAACGCCTCCGAGCCCGAGATTGAAGAGGCCGCCCGCCGCGCCCAGGCTCTCACCTTTATTTCCCAACAGGAAAGCGGCTTCGACACCGTCTGTGGCGAGCGCGGCAGCCGCCTCTCGGGAGGCCAGCGTCAGCGCATTGCCCTCGCCCGCATCTTCCTCCGCGATCCCGCCATTATTGTCCTCGATGAGCCCACAAGCGCGCTCGATGTGGAAACCGAGGCCCGTCTTCAGCAAGACCTCGACTCGCTTTGCCAGGGCCGCACCACCTTCATCGTCGCCCACCGCCTCTCCACTCTCCGCGCGGTCGAGCGCGTCCTCGTCTTCAGCCGCGGCCGCATCGTTGAAGACGGCCCGCCCAAAGCCCTCCTCGCCGACCCCACGACCCACTTTCACAAACTCCACGCCCTCCAATCCTGAGGCTCAGACAGAAATGTCTGTGTCACAATCAAAGTGAAACAGGCATTCCTGCCTGTTTTTCCCCATTTCCGTTGGCGGAGTGCTGGAGGCTGAGCTTTCCGCTGATGGAGCTTAAAGCGACCACCGGTAATCGAGCGGGCAGCGAGGGCGAAAGTGAGGGTAAAGGGTGATATGGGTTTCATGGTTGATCGATTCTTGTGAGAGCGGGGGGCTGAGGGTGAGCTTCGGATTACGGAGTGCCGGTGAGCGCGCTTTCGCGGCGCACGCGGTAGAAACGGGCCTCGTTTGCGGCCGGTGGCCCGAGGTCGGCGGAGAGTGGCCAACCGGAACCTTCCCACGGGCCAGTGTGCGCCTGCCATTCGTTGAGGTCTGCGGAGACTTCGATCCAGTAGCGGTGACCGGGGAGGGTGGGGAAGGCCAAGCGGGCGCTGCCGTCCGCCTGCGCGGTCCATTCGGCCGCAAAGGGTTTTTCGGGAACCCACGAAGCGTGCAGGTAGTCCATGCTCACATTCTCGTAGCCGCGGAGGTAGAGGCGGATGCCTTCAAAGGACTCGAAGTAGCGGTAGAGGGGCGCTGTCGCCGGGGCATCGGCTTCTTCCGGCAAAGGCATGAAGCCATCGCGCACCCAATGCAGGCCATCGTCGGCGGCATTGATCCACAGCTCCTGATAACCGGGTGCGACGACGTAGCGGAAGCGTTGCCACGCGGTGGAGGCGAGACCGCGCGAGCTGCGCACCCACCCGTTGTCGGGCCAGGGATCGCCCACGCCCGGACTGGGACCGCCATTGGAGGCGCTGCCGCCCGCCGTGGAGGAAAAACCGGCAAGCCACCAAAGGGGGTTGCCGCGGTTGTCATAGTAGATCTCGAACTCACCGTCCGGGTGGTAACCGCCGCCATACATGAGGAGGGCGGTGGCGGCGTTGTAGCCGGTGGTGTCGCTGCCGCGCAGGCGCACCTGGTAGGCTGGCCGCCCCCACCATTCGGCGGAGAAATCATAAACTTTGTCGTCGCGCGTGAGGTCGAGGCCCCCCTCCGGATAATCATGCACGAGGGTGATGCCGATGCGGTTCCATTCGCCGCGGACTTCGTTGATGAGGGAGTGCCAGCGCACGCGGAACTCGATCACAAGGGTGCCCGTCCGGTGTGCCAAGGGCTCGGCGAAGCGGCGGTCGAGGGCAGTGAAGGAGCGCGACCGGGTCTCGCTCTCCCACGGACGAAGCCCCACCGAGGCGATCCCGGCGGCGGAGAGTTGGAGGGTGTCGCCGACAATCTCGAAGGCCGATCCGGAGGCAGGCTGCCCGGCCCAGCTGAGGGCCGTGCTGAGATCGTCCCAGGCATCGAGGGAAGAGAAATTCTCCTCGATGAGCGATTGGCTGCCGATGGCCGTGGCGAAGCTGCCGAGGAACAGGAAAATCGCTGTGCGGGAGGGCCTCTTCATGGGTATGTGATGGGTGCGAGTTCGGTTGCGGAGATTGGATCAGGGAAGGGATACGGCCAAGCGGAAGAAGCGCCCATCGGCGGCCTCCCAGCCATTCAGTTCGACCGTGACAGCTTCGGAGGTGGCATCGCGGGGCGCGGAGTCGAAGGTGATGTCGTCGCTCGCAGGAAGGCTTTCCCAGCTTTGCAGATCCCCCGATGTCTCCACATGGATTTCCGTGAAACCGGTGCGCCGCACATAATGCAGGGCTATGCCCCCAACCCGCTCTTCAACGCGAAGGAAGTGGGGGGCCATGGAATCGGCGGCGGCTTCGCCTCCGAGGGCGAAGCGCAGGAGATTGGGGATGCCGTCGGCAAACGGCATGGCGGTGAGGGCACGGGCATCGGGCGGCAGCGCGTTTGCCCACACTTCGTACCCGGGGGGTAACGCGGGCGGGGTTCCCAGGGAAGGCAGGCGGACCGGACCGACGGCGGCCGAAGCGCCCGAGTCGTCGTCGGCGCAATTGATGGCGACCGCGCGGTAGTAGAGGTCCACATTGCGGGGGGCGAGGGAGTCGAGCCAGGCGGGCGGGTTCCAGGGGTGCGCCGTGCTCTGGCGCGGGCGATAGGCAATGGCGGTCCACGAACCATCAGCACCGATGCGGCGGTCGATGCGGTAGCCGATTTCGTGGTCGGTGGTATCTTCGTAAGTGATCCAAACGGCGTCGCCATCGATCAACACGGTGACATTTTCGGGCGGGGTCAGGGCGAGGGTGGGGCAGGTGAGGAGCCCACCATCGGGATCTGTGCTGTTCCCCACCGAAGGAGTGGCACCGGTGTTGCCGACGACCGAGACATCGCGGGTGGTGTTGTTCCCGACCACGCCAACCCAGCGGTGGGTCTGGTTCCAAGCCCAGAAGGAACCGTAGTGGAGCACGTTGTAGCCCGCCATGTATTCGGGACCGCTGTTGCGCGTGACGGCCCACGAGAAGAGCTGCGTGCCGCCATGGTCCTGGCAGAGGATACCCTCACCATCATTGGCATGAAACGAACGGGCGGCGGTGAAGGTGTTGCTGTCCACCCAGAGCGGCCCCGCGACGAGATCGAAGGCGCGCGAGAGGGTGTCGGAAATACTCCCGGAGCCTCCGCGTTTCACCTCCACGTAGCCGTCTATGGTCATAAAATACTCCTGCCCGGAGGCGGGCCCGTAATCCTGCGGCAGGATAGGTCCGAAGACGGCGCGCGGGTTGGTGTTGTTGCGCACCACGGCATAGGCTCCGCCGATGTTGAAGCCCTTGCGGCCGTGGTTGTAGACGTAGTTGTCTTGCACAATCACGCCGGGAAGAAAGTAGACGTTGCCGGAAAAGGCGGGGGTGCGCCGGTTTTCGGGGACAAAGGGATTGAGCAGCTCATTGTTCACGTCGACACCGGAGACGTAGTTGTAATCGAAAGCGATGGTGTGCTCCTCATGAATCCAGGTATTGGCGTTTTCGGACTGTTGCGGATTGCGCCCGACAAACTGGCGGTAGAGGAAGCTGCGGCGGCTTTTGGGGAGGACATTGTTGGCAATGAAAACATCGGAGCCGTGCACCTGGATGCGTGCACCGAATTTCTGTGTGAAGTAGCCGTCCGGCCCGAAGTTTCGGTTCGGACGGTTTTCCATGACGGCATTGTTCACGGGTGCGGAATCCTCAAAGACACAGCCGAAAACCAGGCGCCCCGGCCCGGCCCCGTCGCCCACCGGACGCCGGGCAAAACCGGAACCGGCAAAAAAGTCCCAGTGGTAGGTGCCGTCGGCCACGCGATTCGCCCAAGCCGGGTTGACCACACCGGACTTCCAACCGCCCGCATGGGCGTAGGGAGTCATTCCATCCCAATCGAGTTCGAAACCCCAGAAAATCGAGGCCCCGACAAAGTGTATCCACGCCACACCGATGGTGTGCACATCGGCGATCCCTTCGTCACCGCTCGGAATGAGGCCGACGAAGTTCCAGTCGCGCGGGGTCTCGCCCGTGGGGGTGACGCCCGTGCCGACCCGCTCGGTGAAGCCGAAATGAAAGCGCGTGGGCAGGTCGAGCACGCCGTCCTCGCCCCCGCCGTCCCCGCGTGCCCAGCGGTCGCCCGTCGGGGTGGCTCCGCGAATGACCACGCCCGAGCGGAGCATGAGCCCGCGGCCGTCGGGACCGTCGGCGGGCATGTCGGTAAAGTCGTAATCCCCCGGCGGGTAGTAGAGCACGCCGCCGCCCTGCGCGTGGAGTTCGTCGCGGGCGTTTTCGAAGCGCTCGAAGGCCGTCGCCCCGTTGGTGTAGACGGACATGTCGATGACGTTGTCCCAGGCGATGCGGTCAGACCAGGCGGGGTAGCCATCGTCGCCGGCATAGTGGGTGGCGACCGGGTTGTCGGTCGGAACACCGGAGAGCAGCGAGGCGGCCAGAAAAAGGCCGGGAAGAAGGGCATGGAGGGATTTCATGTTGGGGAGAGGGAGACGAAGAGGGAGACGAAGAGGGAGACGAAGAGGGAGAGGGGGTTAGGGGAGGGTGGTTTTAAGGCGGAGGAAGCGGGGGGTGGGGAGGGGGTCGGGAAGGGTTGCGGTGACCGCTTCGCGGGGGCCGAGGGGGATGGTTTCGATGGCGAGGGCGTCGGCTTCGGTGAAGCTCTCCCAGCTTACCATGTCGGGGGAGTGCTGAAGGGTGATGTTTTCGAACCCGGCCCGGCGGGTGTAGTGAATTCTCCATACATCGCCCGCTTGCTCCAGCCGGGGGAGATGGGAGGCGATGTTTTCGCCGGCGGTGCTGCCGCCGAGGGCAAAGCGCAGGAGGTTGCTTATCCCGTCGCCAAAGGGGGCGTCTTCCGGTCCGCGCTGTCCTTCGGGGAGATCGCCCGCCCAATCGGCGAAACCGGGGGAAGCCGCCGAAGCGCTGAGGTGGAAGTAGGCCACATCGGCTGTCTCCGGGTCCACGCGGATTTCCATGCCTTCGCCGCCGGCGGTGAGGCGCAGGATGCCGCTGCCCCACGTCTGATGAATAATCGGTTCGCCCTCGACCACGCGGTAGCTGTCCCAGGTGTGGAAATCGACTTCCGCGCCATCCCGCCAGACCCTCGCGGGCACCCCGGCGGTATTCCAGACGCGGGGACTATCGGCCCAGTTCCCCGGATTGAGGAGGAGGGTGCCCGGCGGAACGTATTCCATTTCCAATACTCGGTCTGCCGTCGATACATAGCGGAAGCGGTCGGTGGCGGGTCGGCTGAAATGACCCGCGCCCTTACCGGCCTGGATGGCGGCCTTGAACGCGGCGAAACTACCGTGAGCCGCTTCCGTACCGACTTCGAGAACAAGGGCGGCGTGCTGGCCGGCAGCCACGGGCCAAACATAGCGGACATGGGTGCCGGGGTTGTAGGTTTCCTCGACGGGAGCCCCCGTGTTTTCCGAGAGCACGGCGAAGTAGACCCCTTGCCCGACGTCGACGTAGAGGTCGTTGCCGACCACCTGGCGTTCCGCTTGCGCGGGCACGTTTTTGAAAACGCTTTGCACGCTGCTGGGATGGGGGCCAATCACGCGCATCATGACGTTGGCGTATTGCCCGATCTGCTCGCGCGGGTTGCGCCCGGCGGTGTCGCGGAAAAACGAAAAGCCCGAGTTTCCGGTGACCTGAATCCCTCCGTTGTCACTCCCCTTGGCGACAATCCGCCAGAGGCTTTGCTCAGTGAAAAAGCCGCTCTGCGAGGGAATCCAGGCGGCGCGGTCAGGGCGGTAGGTGGCCAGTGAGGAGAGCAAGTAGTTGTCGTCCAGATACAGGGTCTCGAACTCAAAGCGGCGGCTCATCTCCGTATCACCCCGCCAGTCGGCATAGCGATTGACGTCGAGGTAGTAAAAGGGCTTGGCCGACTGTATTTCAACGGGGAGGGCGAAGTTCCGCCGGGCGATGTCGAGGAGCACTTGCGGCGGGCGGTAGTTTGACCACATGAGGTAGCCGATGAGGTCATTGTAGAAGTCAGGCTCAAGGGTGGCCGGATCGTAGGTGGGGAGGTTGTCGGCATCGACAAAATAGGCATAAATCGCGCTCCAGATTCCCCCGGCAAAAGGGCGGTAGGCATTGCTCTTGGCGCGCACATCGGCCCCGCCGTAGGCTCCATCCATGTGGTGGAGGGCGGCTTCCGTGAGCATCCAGTCGGCGATTGCCTGAGCCTGGCGGCGCATTTGCTCGGTGGGGGCGAAGTCGTAGAGGTTCAGCACCGAAGTGAAGGAGTGGACCCAGTAATTGTTCGAGTTCCACTCCACCCGCCCGGTGTGAAAAAGGGCGCGGGTGAGGTTGTTGATATAGCTCGTGTAAAACTCGCGGCTGCCTCCCCGGTCGACGCCGGGGTTGTCCGGATGGGTGCCCATCGGAAAATCGTCCACTTCAAATGCCCAGATGAGCCCGCCGAAATGCATCATCCAGTTGAAGTTTTCCGAGTTGAACAGGGAAGGCTGGTAAAGCGTGTCGTAAAAGCGATCGGGGCGGGAGAGAAATCGCGTGAAGCTGGTGGCGGAGGTGGCCCGGTTGTGGGCGAAGACGGCGGTGTCGGCGGGCAGGGGAACGGTGGGGTGATCGCGGAACTGGAAGTAGTAGCGGGTGTAGCCGGGAACGGAAAAGGCTCTCCCGAAAGAACCTGCGCCGCTGCTCCGGAAGAGCGCATCGGCCCGCCCGGCATGCTCGCTCAAGACGGCCGCCGGGTTATCCATCTTTTTCCAAACCTCCGCCAGAAGGGGGGACCACGATCCCTTTCCGGCGTCGGCGCTCTGGTTGCCGTTGCGCACCGACCAGGTGCGGCTTTCCGCGACACCCGCGAGGCGGTTAACGAATTCCGTGTCCCATGCCGCGCCTGTGCGGAAGTCGGCACCATCGGCGGGCGTGATTTGCCAGTCGGTCGCGAGGAGGGTATGCGGGGAAAGGAGGGAGGTGAGCAGGCCGAGGCCGCCAATGGCCTTGAAGCAGGTATTCATGATTAGAGGATTTCTCGTTAGGGGTTAGCGATCGCACCCGCCGCGAGGGAACCAACCCCAGTGGGCGCGTTTGGATAAATGGGATTGGACGCCGATCAGAGCCGTCCAGAGCCCTTCTGTCAAATTATTCCGGCAAGCGGGTCTATGGAGCGGTCACACGGATGCGATAAAAGGCGCGGAGCGGGAAGAACGCTTTCACCGGGCTTGCAAAGGTAAGCCGGGACGGTTCCGGGGAGGTTTTCGCGATGGTTTCCGCGAATCGGTTTCGAGCGGGCGCAGGGTGGCACCCTCCTCCCACTTAAACGACGTGAGCATGAGGCTGGGAGCGGATTCAAGGAGCCCCTTTTCATCCCGGTCGAGGAGCCAGTGAACGAGATCGACGGCCCAGCTTCCGTAACCGGCGGGATCAAAGACGAAGCCACTCACGCCGGGCAGGGGCGCGTGCATGCTGATATGGGCGAAGCCGATGTCGTGCGGCACCGCAAGGCCGATTGCCGGGAGCATCTGTTCCATTTGATCCTGCCGGTGCACGAGAATGCCGTCGACCTGCCAGTGGCCGATCCACTCACGCAGGTTTTCCGGCGAAAGGGCTTCGGGGAGGAGCGGCGGCACCCGTTCTGCCGCCGGTATGCCCAAACGCTCACAAACCCCGAAATAGCCGGAAACGTTCCGATAGGCATTTTTCACACAATCCCCCATCTCCATGGCCAGACCGATCCGGCGGTAGCCGCGCGCGCGCATCCGCTCGTACGCTTCGCCCACGGCTTGCACGTGGTTGATGACCACGCGGGGGAGATCGGGATGGCGGATCGCCCGGCCGATGGCCACCGTGGCAAAATGGGGCCACTCCAAGCTCGCTGAATCCGTCCCCGGGGGAGGTTGACCGAGAATCACGCCTTGAATGCCCCGCGACCGGAGAATTTCCGAAACCCGCTTCCAGCCCCCGAGGGCGTGAACCTCAAAAGCGTCCAGTTCATAGCCCAGTTCGCGCGCCCGTCGCCCGGCCCCCTCGTAGGCCTCCATGTAGTGGCTTCCACGGAATTTCCACGTCTGCGCGCTTTGGTGCAGATTGAGCCAGGCCAGCGTCACGCCGGTGGCCTCGCGGCGCTGCATCGTCCGGTAGGAGGCCAGACGCTTCATCATGGGATCGGGTTGATAGCCCAGATCTTCGGCAATCTTGCGCACACGCTGCCGGGTCTCCGGCGAGACTCGATTCAAGTCCCGCAGGGCATACGACACCGTCATGAGCGAAACACCCGCCGCCGCCGCCACATCTTTGAGAATGACTCGTTTTTCACCCATGGGGGAAGGCCTCCCTGGATGCCGGGTTGAGGAATGGGGTTTGTGTAAAGATCATTTGCCGGTCGAGGGAGACGATCCTCCGCGTGAAAAGACCCTATCAAAATTACCGGCCTTCGCCTACCCCAAGCGGGCTTTTGAATGACTGATTTTGAGGGGCTCTTGTGGACGGTAACACCGACCACTGTATGCTCTGTGGACGGCTCCGCTGGGACGGTTTGATTCCTAAAGGAAGGCGTCGTCCCCGCGCTTTTGCGATTTTTGGCGGAACTCGCGGGGAGTCATGCCGTGGAATTCGCGGAAGCGGTGGGAGAGGTTGCTTTGCTTGCTGAAACCGGTGGAAAGGGCAATGTCGGCAATGCTTCGGTCGGTCTCCCGCAGGAGTTTGGCGGCGTGGCGCACACGCTCCTCAATGAGGTAATCGCGCAGGGTGCAATCGGTCGAATCGCGGAAGCGGCTGAGGAGTGTGCGCCGGGATACCCCGAGCTCGTGGGCAAGCGTGGAAACTGTTGGGGAGTCCCCTTTGGCGAGGGCATGATTGACCCGGTGGACACAGCGTGCGACCAGCGGGTTGCGAGATCCGGGGCCGCCCCAGGTGGTTTCCCGTTCAATCCATTGGGCTCCGGGAATCCGCTGGACAGCGCCCTTGTCAAGTTGGCCGCTGTTGAGGGCCTCTGCGAGTGTATCAGCCAGTGCCTTGCCGACGGCATCGAAGTTCGGACGAATACTGCTGAGGTTGTGATCCCCACTCAGAGCGGGCGAGTTGTCCACTCCAGCCACTGAGAGCAGCCACGCGCGGTTCCCCAGGAGGTCTTCAGCCATGGTGAGAAGGCTGGCGGCCAGCTCATCGTTGGCGCAAAAGATCGCCGCCGGTAGTTCAAGGTCGTTAAACCAGGACCGGAAGGTTTCCCGTTTGGTGGAGACGAGGCGCATCGGGTTCTCGCGGTTGAAGGGGTTCAACTGCCAAATCCGGGTTGCCTTGCCCACTTTTTGGAGATCTTCGGAAAAAGCCGCGATCCGCTCATCACTGAAGGCGAATCCTTTATACCCGACGGCCACAAAGTTACTGTGGCCCTTGCGAATAAAGATCTCGGCGGCAAGCCGGCCCACTTCCCCGTCGTCCGCAAAAATATTCATGGCGGCCGGGCTCTTGCCGAGGCGATTGCTGTAGTTCAGAACCGGAATGGCGAGCTCCCCGGCAAGGTGCCTTTCGTTTTCCCCACTCAGCGTTGAGACCCACGCGCGACAGTCCGCGCTGCAGGCGCCCCGCCGCGCACTTTCGCCCCGGCCGGCATCAAAAATCGGCAGGTCGGAGATTTCCGCCCAGCGCCGGGAAAATCCGTCGAAGGTTACCCGCATCGGGACGTAGCTGCAGAAGTGTTGAACGTATCCGGCAGGATCACTCATTCTCCCGAGGGTAGGCCGCAACCTTTCCGGAAAGCAAATTGAATCTCCCGAAATCAGTCCTTTCGGATTGCGGAACAGGGTCGGATGGGTCAGCAGAGAGCCACCTCGACTTTGATGGATTCCTTTACCGCGGTTCCTCAGCCCAGCACACTTTCCATGGCTACGAGGGCCGCCGCCACCTCGGCCAGGCGGCGGTTTTGCTTCATTGAGAGATCGCGGAGAAATTTGTGGGCCTGGGGTTCGGTGAGATGGCGGTGCTTCATCAAAAGGCCTTTTGCCTTTTCAATGACTTTGCGGTCTTCGAGGGCCTCTTTCGCAGCGAGCAGTTCCTCGTTTGTCTTTTGCAGTCGGCGGGATTGGCTGTGGAGCATATCCACCAGCGAGCGCCCGAGGCGCGGACCGGAAGTCACCGCTGAAATCGCGGTCTGCCCTCCGGGAGGATCCATCTCCGCAGAGGTCCGAAAAACCACCACCGGAGGACCGGCTTCCCCGCCCCGCTGCACGAAGCCGTCGAGGGCACAGGCCTCCTCCCGCAACCCCGATCGCGCTTCGGTCAACTTTTCCCGGCAAAGCTCTTCGAGATGCGCAATGAGGCTCTCTTCGATCTCCTTGATGGCATCAATCCGCCGGGTTGTGTGCGTGAACCAAGCCTTGCTCTGCGTGCGGTCGAGTGCCTGGCCACCTTCCCTGGCGCAGAAGACGCGCCGCAGATTTTCCACCTCGCGGGTGTCAAAGCTGTTTTCCAAGCTACGCCAGAGCTGGCGGACGGGCTCCTCGGCGAAGTTGCCGAAGTAGAGGAAACACCGGTTTTGCTCCTCCAGCAGCGCAATCAGGCGCGTGCACGTGGCTTTGTCGGCGCTGCCCACGGCGAAAGCCCCCGCTCCCGTGGCCCGTTCCTGTCCCGCAAATTCCTTGCCCTCCATGAGGTTGAAGAGAGCCACGAGTGTCCGCGAGATGCGCGGGTCCACTGCCGCATCAGCCGCCTCGAAGATGATTTCCAGAAGCAGGCGAATGAGGTCGCTGTAAGCCTCCACCGCTCCCTTCGGCGAAATCCGCAACCCGACAACGCTCGCCCGCAGATCCTCCAGCTTGCCCAGGCCGTGCACCGCGTGCGCGATGCGGCTGAAGAGCCGTGTGCGATCCTGGCTTGCCGGGCGCTCGGCCTCCAGGCCCCGGAGGGATTCCAGGAAGACCCCCAGCGCCTTCCCGGAGGCGGCGATGTGTTCGCGCCGTTCCTCGTCGAAAGCGCTTCCCCGCGAGCCCACATACAAATTGGAGGCCCCGCGTTCGCGTTGCAGAGCATGGATCAGGTCGCTCACCGAGGTCACCCATGGAGCCATTCCTAAAAACGTTTCCAGGGCATCGATTTCACAGCGCTTCGACGCGATGAGGAAGCGGGAAGCGGTCCGCACGAGTTCCCAAGGATCGGATTCGGTTGCTGGCGTGGTTTTCACAAAAAAAGGGAGAACAGGTTGGCTCCGGCCCCCTTGGCGCAGGTGTCATACCAATTTCTCTGCCCGGCGGATTTCCTCCCCCAAACCCGGTGCGCGGGGCTGGTCGAATTTGAAGCAAACAGGGATCGGCCCACTGGATAATTTTTCCCAATTCTCCTGTAAAGAGCGGTGCCTTCTGCGAAAATGTGTTCATCTGGGGTGCTCCTAAACGATTGGCACGTTCTGTGCATAACGGTTGTTCAGAATGTCCAACGACGGGCATTCACTCTTCGGCAACGACGCCTTTCCCGCCTCATCGGCTTTCTCGATGGGTTACGGGGCAGGCGTCTTTTTTTGTGCAAATTTCTCACCCATTCTCTCAACGAACCGTCATCTGTCATGAATCCTCACCTTTCCGAAAATACAGAATCCCCGGCCGTCGGCCTGAGCCGGCGCCGCTTTATCCAGCGCTCGGCCATGGCCGCTGCCGCCACGGCTTTCATGGGCGTCGGCCCCTCCGTGCTCAAGGCCCGGTCCCCGGCCGGGCGTCCGGAGACGACTGCCGCCAAGTTGGGCTTCATTGCCCTGACCGACGCCGCCCCGCTTTTTGTGGCCCTTGAAAAGGGCTTCTTTTCCAAGCATGGCATGACGCAGGTGGAAGTGCTCAAGCAGTCTTCCTGGGGCACTACGCGCGACAACCTTGTTCTCGGTTCCCGCCGGAATGGAATAGACGGCGCGCATATCCTCTCGCCCATGCCCTACCTGATGGCCACGGGCGCGATTACATCCAACAGCGTACCGCTTCCGATCAGCCTCGTCGCCCGCCTGAATCTCAGCGGGCAGTGCATCTCGGTCTCCAACGAATACGCGGACCTGAAGGTGGGCCTGGATGCTTCCGGCTTCGGTCGTGCGGTCGCGGCCAAGCGGGCTTCCGGGCAGGCGGTCAATGCCGCCAATACCTTCCCCGGCGGTACCCACGATATGTGGATCCGCTATTGGATGGCGGCGGGCGGCATCCATCCCGACCGCGACATCAATACGATCACGGTGCCGCCTGCTCAAATGGTGGCCAACATGCGGGTCGGTTCCATGGAGGCCTTCTGTGTGTGCGAGCCGTGGAACTTGCAGTTGATCAATCAAGGCATCGGTCACACGGCAACGATCACGGGCGAGATCTGGCACAATCACCCGGAAAAAGCCCTTGCTCTGCGCAACGACTACATCGAGGCCAATCCCCGCGCCACCCAAGCCATCCTCATGGCCGTCATGGAAGCGCAAATGTTTTGCGACGATCCGGCCAATGCCGAGGAGGTTGCCCGCATCTGCTCCCGCCGCCGGTGGGTCAATGCTCCCTTCAACGACATTATCGACCGGGTGCGCGGACGCTTTGATTATGGCAACGGGCGCATCGTGGAACAGAGCCCCCACATGATGCGCTATTGGAATGACCACGCCTCCTATCCCTTTCAAAGCCACGACCTCTGGTTTCTCACGGAAAACCAGCGCTGGGGCATTCTGCCAGCCGACCTGGACACCACCTCCCTCATCAATCGCGTGAACCGCGAGGACCTCTGGCGCAGCGCCGCGGAAGCCCTCGGTGTCGACAAGGCCGCCATCCCCGCATCCACCTCGCGCGGGGTCGAAACCTTCTTCGACGGCAAGGTTTTTGATCCTGAATCCCCCCGTGCCTATCTCGATAGCCTGGCCATCAAACGCATCTGACCGGTCGCCCTCTGTCCCTTCGCCCAATCGCCAATCACCCGTTCCAGCCATGACCACCACCACATTTTCCGACGACTTCTTCCAACGCCTGCAAACTGTTCGCGACTGCCTCGTTCACCGGGCGCTTCCCCCGGTAACCGTGATTCTGGGTCTCCTCATTGTCTGGCAGATTCTCTGTTCGCGCGAGGGGGCGCACTTGCCCACGCCGGTAGCGGTTGTGCAAGAGACATGGGAGCTGATCATCCACCCCTTCTATGACCACGGCGGAAACGATGTCGGCATGGGGTGGCAAATTCTCGCCAGCCTCAAGCGCGTCGCCTACGGCTACAGCCTCGCCGTCATCGCCGGTGTGAGCCTCGGTGTGCTTGTCGGTATATCCACCTGGGCGATGCGCGGGCTCGACCCGGTCTTTCAGGTGCTCCGCACAGTCCCGCCCCTGGCCTGGCTGCCCATTGCCCTGGCCGGCTTCCAAAATAACAACCCCTCGGCCATCTTCGTCATCTTCATCACCGCGATTTGGCCCATCATCATCAACACCTCCGTGGGCGTGCGCCAGATCCCGATGGATTACCGCAACGTCGCCCGCGTCATCCGCTTGAACGGCTGGGAGTATTTTCACCGCATCATGCTCCCGGCCGCCGCCCCCTACATCTTCTCCGGGCTGCGCATCGGTATCGGCCTCTCCTGGCTCGCCATCGTCGCCGCGGAAATGCTCATCGGCGGAGTCGGCATTGGCTTCTTTATCTGGGATGCATGGAACGCCTCTCTCATCAGCGACATTGTCCTCGCTCTCGTTTACGTCGGCATCGTCGGCTTCATTCTCGACCGCATCGTCGCCCGTATCGGCCAACAGCTCACCCGCGGGGTCACCGTTTAAACCGCCTCCGGTTCCCCCACATTTCCACCATCAACGACTAGCCAATTATGAGTTCCCACTATCTTTCTATCGAAGGGCTGAACAAAGTCTTCCGCAAGGGCAAGGACGTCACCGATGTCCTCCGCAATGTGAACCTCCACGTGGACCAGGGCGAATACGTCTCCATCATCGGCCACTCCGGTTGCGGTAAATCCACCGTTCTGAACATCATTGCCGGTCTCATCGAGCCGAGCACCGGTTGCGTTATCCTCGATCGGAAAGAGGTCACCCATCCCGGGCCCGACCGCGCGGTGGTTTTTCAAAACCATTCCCTTCTGCCCTGGCTCACCGTGTATGAAAATGTCCATCTGGCTGTGAAAAAGACTTTCCAGGGGATCAAGTCCAGGGCGGAGATGCGCGCCTGGACGGAGCACAACCTCGAACTGGTCAACATGGGCCATGCCCTGAGGAAAATTCCATCAGAAATATCGGGGGGCATGAAGCAGCGGGTGGGAATCGCCCGTGCCCTCGCCATGGAACCCAAGGTCCTCCTCCTTGATGAGCCCTTTGGTGCCCTCGATGCCCTCACCCGCGCCCACCTCCAGGACGAGGTCATGCGCATCCACAACGAGCTGGGCAACACCGTCATCATGATCACCCATGATGTCGATGAGGCCGTGCTCCTTTCCGACCGCATTGTCATGATGACGAATGGACCGGCGGCCACCATCGGAGAAATCCTCACAATCGACATCCCTCACCCGCGCGACCGCGTGGCCATGGCCGATCACCCAAAGTTCAACGAGTACCGTGCCGCCGTTCTCCGCTTCCTCTACGACCGCTCGACCCTCGGCGGAAAGGGCGCGGCGGATGGCGACTCCGCCGCGCGCGACCAAAGGGATCCTGATGCGTCTCCCGAAGATACCGAGAACAACAAAAAGATAATCCCGCTCAGCCGCATCGCCTGAACGGTTTCCCCGCGTCCCTCCATGTCCACCTTTAGTACTGAGCAACAAGAGTATTTGAAGGGCTTTTTCGTCGGCGTGGCGCAGCGCCCGGGCAATCCCTTTGTGGGGCAGACGACGGGCGGACAGTTCACCGCCGATGCGGCCGCTGCGACCGGGGGCAACCTCGCCGCACCTACCGTCCACGGTCTACCCATTGACGAACTGTGCAAAGAGGAAGTGGTCAAATACGAGCAACACGGCCTCGATATTTGGGATAAAATCCTCGATCATGCCGCCCGCGACAAATTCCCCGAGGGCGGGGATGTCTTCCGCTACAAATTCCATGGGCTCTTCTATGTTGCGCCCGCGCAGGAGAGCCTGATGTTGCGTTGCCGCATCCCCGGCTGTGTCCTCCGCGCCGACCAATTGGAGGCCATTGCCGACATCGCCGCCGAGTGGGGTGGGGGCTACAGCCATGTGACCACGCGGGGCAATCTGCAGGTGCGCGAGATCATGCCGCGCGACACCGTCGAGGTTCTCCTCAAGCTGCGCGAAGCCGGCCTTACCTCGCAGGGAGCCGGGGCCGACAATCTCCGCAATATCACGGCTTCGCCAACCAGTGGCTTCGATCCAGACGAAGTCTTCGACGTGCTTCCCCACGCGCGGGCCATGCACCACTACATCCTCAACAATCGGGACATGTATGATCTCCCGCGCAAGTTCAACATCGCCTTCGACAACGGCGGGGCCGTGAGTGTCTGCGCCGATACCAACGATATCGCCTTCTACGCCGTCCGCCTCAAAGAAGATTTCAAATCTCAAATCTCAAATCTCAAATCCCAAATCTCAAATTTAGAATCCCAGTCCCGCACCGGCTTTCGCGTGCAGCTGTGCGGGATTACGGGGCACAAGCAATTTGCCAAGGACTGCGGGCTCCTCGTGCCGCCGGAGCAAGCCGTCGCCGTGGCTGCCGCCATGATCCGCGTCTTTCGCGAACACGGCGACCGCACCAACCGCAAAAAGGCCCGCCTCAAATACCTCGTCGATGCGTGGGGCGTGGAAAAGTTTCTCTCGGAAACTCAAAAGCACCTCGCCTTCGACCTTATTTATCTGCCCCTCGACGCCTGCGAAGCGCGCCAAGCTGTATCCAAGCACGGATACATCGGGGCACACCCGCAAAAGGACCCCGCCTTCCGCTACCTGGGCGTGACTGTTCCCGTCGGGCGCCTGGAAGTGTCGCAGATGCGAACGCTCGCCGCCGTTGCCCGCAAGTTCGGGCGGGGTGAGGTGCGCCTCACCGTCTGGCAAAATGCCATCCTCCCGCACATTCGCGCCGAGGATGTGCCCGCCGCCACTGCGGCCCTTGCCGGGGCCGGGCTCGACGCGACCCCTTCGCATATCACCAACGGCCTGGTTGCCTGCACGGGCAGCCGGGGCTGCAAATACGCCGCGACCGATACCAAGGGCCACGCCCTCTGGCTCGGAGCCTACCTGCGCGAGCGCGTGCCCCTCGATGAACCCATCAACCTGCACTTCACCGGCTGCCCGCATTCCTGCGCCCAGCACTACATCGGCGACATTGGCTTCCTCGGCTGCAAAGTGAAGGTCGGCGGGGAGAAAGTGGACGGCTACACCCTTGTTCTCGGGGGCGGGGTCGACAACGATCAGGGCATCGCCCGCGAGGTTTTCCCCTCCGTGCCCTTCGATGACATCCCGCCTCTCCTCGAACGCCTTCTTCACGCATACCTCGACCAACGCCAGCCTGGCGAACGCTTCGTCGAGTTCACCCGCCGCCACTCCATCGAAGCCCTTCGCGCTCTCACCAACGTCACGCCCGTCTCCTGAGTCTGAAATCTCAAATCTCAAATCTGAAATTCAATGCCGACCATGCCTACACCGCAGATTCCCGAAACCGCCCCCTTCAGCACCGAGCAACGCGCCTGGCTAAACGGCCTCATGGCCGGCCTCTTCAGCGGGCACCCGGGGGAAGCGACTGTCACCTCCGTTGCCGCCGCGCCCCTCACGATCCTCTTTGGATCCCAGTCCGGCAACAGCGAGGCTCTCGCAAAAAGGGTTGGCAAACTGGCCGCCAAAAGCGGATTTACCCCCACCGTCACCGATCTCGGCGACTATCCTCCGGAGAATATCCAGGGCGAGACAGACCTCCTTATCGTGACCAGCACCTATGGCGACGGCGAGCCACCTGACAACGCCAAGGCCTTTTACGAATACCTCCTCGCCGACACCGCCCCGCACCTCGAAAGCCTTACCTTCGCTGTTCTCGGCCTCGGCGATTCGAGCTACCCCGACTTCAACGAGTGCGCCAAGCACATCGATACCCGCCTCGAAGCCCTCGGTGCCCGGCGCGCCCACAAAACCCTCCTCTGCGACGTCGATTTCGAAGAGGCCGCCGAAGCCTGGGCTCCCGTCGCCCTCACCGCTCTCCAAGGAGAGCCGAACGGGCAGGCTCCCTCTCCAATTTCCAATCTCAAATCTGAAATCCCTCCAGCCCTCGCCTACGATAAAAAGAACCCCTACGCCGCCAAAGTCCTGCGCAATCTGAGCCTCAACGCCGCCGGCTCCGCCAAAGAAACCCGCCACATCGAAATCGCGCTGGGCCATTCCGGCCTCGCCTACACGGCGGGTGATGCCCTGGGCGTCTTTCCGGAAAATGCACCCCGCCTCGTCGACCGCATCCTCGATGCCTGCGGCCTGCCCGAAGATGCGCCCACTCCGTTGCCCGATGGCCGCGTGGGTCCGCTCGCGGAAGCCCTCCGTTATCATTACGACATCAGCCGCCTGGCGAGCCCCTTCGTCGAAGCCTGCGCCCGCCTCTCCGGTCACGGGGACCTGAAGGCACTGGTGACCGACAAAGCAGCCATGAAGGCATACGTGGACGGGCGTTCGCTCCTCGATCCTCTCCGCGCCTACCCGGTCCGTTTTCCCACCACGGAGCACCTCGTTGCCCCCCTGAAGCAACTGCGGCCTCGCCTCTACTCCATCTCTTCCAGTCCGCGTGCGCACCCCGGAGAAGTCCATATCACCGTGGGCGCGGTGCGCTGGGCGGCCCACGGGGAGGAGCGGCTCGGGGTCTGCTCCACCTTTCTCGCCGCCCTGCAAGAGGGCAGCCGCTGCCGCATCTTCTTCCAGCCCAATAACAATTTCCGCCTGCCTGCCGATTCCGCCACGCCACTTATCATGGTGGGCCCCGGCACGGGTATTGCGCCCTTCCGCGCCTTCATTGAAGAGCGGGCGGCCCTCGGTCAGACAGGCAAAAACTGGCTCTTTTTCGGCGACCAAAAGTCCGCCTCCGACTTCCTCTACGCCGACGAACTCAAGCACTGGCAGCAACGGGGCGTCCTCACCCGCCTCGATACCGCCTTTTCCCGCGACCAAGCGGAGAAAATCTACGTACAGGATCGCATGCGCGAACACGGGCGCGAACTCTTCGATTGGCTTGAAGCCGGGGCCGCTTTCTGTGTTTGCGGAGATGCCTCCCGCATGGCCCGCGATGTCGATGCCGCTCTCCACGAAATCATTGCCCGGCACAGCGGAAAAGATGCCGCCTTCGCCACCGCTTACGTCCAATCGCTCCGCTCCGCCAAACGCTATCTGCGCGACGTCTATTAGCGCATCGTCCTTTGTTTGGCACCGGTGGCGTTTGGCAGGAGAGCGTTTTCCTGCGCCTCGTTTCGACCGCTTTAGCCGGTCCCGCTACCCATTGTTCGCGCCCACCCGCCGGGACCATTCCGGACCGCGCGGGTCGGGACACCTACGCTTACAAAGCGCCGATGCAGACCCATCAGGCTCGATCACACCCTTTTTAAAAGAGGTCCTGAGGATATTCTTGCAAAATTCCCTCCGCATCGGAAGACTGTCTGCGATGGTAATCGAACCCATGCTGCCTGTTCAGGGCCTTCCTGTTTTTTGGGCTTTGTCCGATTTGCATGCTCGCATGGATCTGCGCGGAAGGTGCGCGCGCTGACCTTGGTTTTGATTGCGTCTACCGATTCGGGCCATCCCATCCCCTGCAACCGCCCCATCGATCAACATGAAACGCCCAGCTCACATCCTCGTTGTCGACGACAACGATATATCCCGTGACCTTTCGGCCCGCGTGCTTGCCAAGACGGGTCTTCGGGTGGTCACGGCAATAACGGGGAGAGAGGCGCTGGAGGTCATCGGGAAGGAGATCCCGGCCCTCGTTTTGTTGGACGTGGTTTTGCCCGATATCTCCGGGTTTGAGGTTCTCCGCCGGATGCGGGCGTGTCCGCAAATGGCCAGAGTGCCCATTGTTTTCCTGAGTTCGGAGCGGATTCGCCCGGAGGATCAGGCGGCCGGGCTCGATGCCGGTTCAGACGGTTATATCGTCCGCCCCCTCGCAAATGCCGAGTTGCTCGCCCGCGTGCGGCTTCATTTGCGCCAGGGAGAGTTGGCCGAAGACCTGCATGAGAGTGAACAGCGCTATCGTCTGCTCTTTGAGAGCAACCCGTTGCCCATGTTGATCATTGCGCGGGAAACCCTGCGCGTCATTGAGGTGAATGAAGCCGCAATGGCCCATTACGGTTATTCGCGCGCAGAGTTTCTCGATCTCACGATCACCGATTTGCGCCCGGCGGAGGATGCCCCGGCATTCAGGGAGGTTGTCAAAATACAAAGTGATGCGGTGAAGCATTTGGGAGTCTGGCGGCACCTCCGCAGGGACGGATCCCTCATCCTTGTCGATATCACGAGTCATCGCCTGGAGTGGCAGGGGCACGATGCGTCTCTCGTATTGATCAATGATGTGACGGAGCGGGAACGGGCGGCGGCGGAGCGGACGGCCGCCCTGGAGCGGGAGCGCCTCGCCCGCGCCGAGGCGGATGCCGCGCGACAACACTACCAATTGCTGTTTGAGCACGCGCCAGGAGCCTATCTCGTTATCTCAGCGGATACTTCCAGGATTGTCACGGCGAGCGATGCATTTCTGGAAATGACGGGAAGGCGACGGGATAGCCTCATTGACAGAAGTGTTTTTGACGTGTTCCCGGCGGGCTCCGGGGGCAATGGAGAGAGGGCGTTGAGGGACTCTTTTGCCCGTGTGAAAGACTTCGGCACGACGGATTTTCTGCCTGTTCAATCGTATCCGCTCAAATCCTGCCGACCGAAGGACGATTCCGCGGGTGAGGAATACTGGAGCATTGTGAACACGCCTGTCTTGGGCGCGGATGGAGCCGTGCGCCTGATTATTCAGCGGGTGGAGGACCTATCGGCCTATATCCGCACTCAGAGCGGGCATTTCTCCGCAGATAGCCTAGAGGAGAGCTTGACCGCCCCCGGCAAGGCTTCTCTTGAGGCAAAGTTTTTACTGCGCAGCGAAGAACTCCGGCGGGTGAACGAACGCTTGGCTCAGAGTGAGGCGCTTCTGAAAATGGCTTCGAGGGCTGCCCGTTTTGGCGGTTGGTTGATCGATTTGCCGGATAGTCGCTTGCAGGTCTCCGATGAGATTCGTGCTCTCCTGGAAATCCCGGCGGGCTTCCAACCGAGCATGGAGGAGCTGTTTTCTTTTTTTCTTTCGCCCTGTCGGGAGACCCTGGAAAAGGCCGTTGCGGACGCCTTGAAGGAAGGCGAACCCTTTGACTTGGAAGCGGAGGTGATTTCGGCCCGCTCCCGCGAAATGTGGGCGCGGGTAACCGGGGAGGCGGTGCGGGGAGACAAGAACCAGATCATTCGCGTGCAGGGCACGTTCCAGGATGTCTCCGCCCGCAAGCGCGCGGAGAAATCTTTCCAGGAGAGCGAACGCCGGTTTCGCCAGTTGGCGGAGGCGCTCCCGTTTTTTGTCTGGTCGGCGACCCCGGAGGGCCGGGTCGATTATGCAAACCGGCGCTTTGGCGAATACTGTGGTGTGCCCGAAGGTTCCCCCCCGCTGGACTGGCTGCAATTTCTTCATCCTGACGATCGCAGCCCCACTTTTTCCGTTTGGGAGAAGTCCCTTGAGGGCGGCGAGCCCTATGCCACGCAGTTTCGGATTCGGGAAGCGGCAACGGGCTTCTATCGGTGGTTTCAGGTTCAGGCCGAACCTGTTTATGACGATGATGAAAAATTGGTTGCCTGGTATGGTGCGGCCATCGACATCCATGAGAATCAGCGTTTGCGTGAAGAGGCCGTGCGGGTCTCGGAACGATTCTCCCGTATGCTTGAGAGCATTACAGATGCCTTTTGTTCGATCGATCACGATTGGCGGTTCACCTATATCAACCGTGAGTTTGAGCGCATTTTGGGTGTGCGGCGAGAGGACCTGCTCGGGCGCAATTCCTGGGACATTTTTCCGGATGCGGTGGGAACCCGGTTTGAGAGAGAATACCGGCGAGCCATGGAGGAAGGCCGGCTCAGTACTTTTGTGGAGTTCTATCCCGCAGCAAACAAGCTGCTTGAGTTGCGGCTGTTTCCCACCCCGGACGGATTGAGCATCTTCTTCCGGGACGTGACGAAAATCCGCAAAGACGAAGAACAGCTCCGGCTGCTGGCCAACGCCATGGCTGGTCTCAACGACATTGTCGTCATCACTTCCGCCCAGGCAGTCGATGAACCAGGACCTGTGATCGTGTTTATCAATGAAGCCTTCGAGCGGCTCACAGGATATGCCGCCGCCGAGGTCATCGGTCGTTCGCCCCGCTTTCTCCAAGGGGAGAAAACCGACCCCGCCGCGCGACGCCGCATTCGGGAGGCATTGGCAGCCGGTGAACCTATCCAGGAAGAGATCATCAACTATGCCAAGGATGGTCGGGAGTATATTCTCGAAATTTCAATTCATCCGATCCGCGACGAGGAAGGACAGCTTACCCACTTTGTCGCCATCGAGCGCGATGTGACAGACGACCGCGCGGCGGCGGCGGCTCTGCAGGCAAGCCAGGAGCGGTTTCGTTTGCTTGCCCGTGCCACGAGTGACGCAATTTGGGATTGGGATCCTGCTTCCGGTAAGCTTGAGTGGAGCGATGGGTTTGCCGCCCTTTTCGGGTATGACCCCAAACAGGTGGTGCCCACCTTCGGCTTCTGGCGGGATTGCATCCATCCGGACGATCGGGAGCAAGCCATCTCCCTGGTCGAGCGCGTAAAGCAATCAAAGAGTGCCCGATATTCTCAGGAATATCGCTTTCGTCGGGAGGACGGCTCGTATGCTTATGTGCGGGATCACGCATTGCTTTTGCGCGACGCCGAAGGGCGGGTTGTCCGTGCCGTCGGCGGGATGTCCGATATCTCCGAGACGCACGAGGTGATGGAGCGTTTGCACCTCCTTGGCTCGGCTTTGAACGCGGCGGCGGATCCGGTTTTTATCGCTGACCGCGAGGGTCGCTTGCTGTGGGTCAACCGTGCCTTCACCAGCATGAAAGGTTTCTCCGAGGGCGAAGCTTTGGGGAAGACGATGGGGCAATTGGTCAAGTCGGGTAAGCAGGATAAATCCTTCTACGAGGAAATGTGGAAGACGATTCTCTCCGGAAAGACTTGGTCCGAGGAAATGATCAATCAGCGCAAAGACGGATCTCTGGTGCATGAGTTGGTCAGCATCACACCGGTTTTGGGAGCATCCGGTGAGGTCGGGCACTTCATCGCGATTGAGCGCGATATCACGGAGGAGAAACTACGGGAGCAGCATTTTCTGCGCGCCCAGCGGATGGAGAGCATTGGCACCTTGGCCGGCGGCATCGCCCATGATCTGAATAATGTGCTTTCGCCCATAGTGATGGGGGTGAGCCTTATTCGGCAGATCGATGAATCCGGTAAGCTACACCCGATTATTGATGAAATTCAACGCAGTGCGGAGCGGGGCCGGGATCTTGTCCAGCAAGTCCTGTCCTTCGCCCGTGGGGTTGAGGGGCACCGGGAGCCCCTTTCGCTGAGTTTGGTCATCCGGGAGATTGGGAACATCGTGAGAAACTCCTTTCCGAAGAGTATCCTCTTCACCGGCGAGGCTCCGGAAGACTTATGGACGGTCGTGGCTGACCCGACGCAGATTCATCAGGTTCTGCTCAATCTCTGTGTGAATGCCAGGGATGCCATGCCGGAGGGCGGGCAGCTCACCGTTTCGGCGGGCAATTTTGAGGTCGATGCCCAGTTTGCCGCGATGTTTGCCCATGCCCATCCGGGTCCGTACGTGGTCGTGGAGGTGGCCGATACCGGCTGCGGAATGGACCCGCAAACGATCGAACGGGTCTTTGAGCCTTTCTTCACGACAAAGCCATTCGGGAAGGGCACGGGACTCGGGCTGTCCACCGTCGCGGGAATCGTGCGGAGTCATAAGGGATTTGCCAATGTCTACAGCGAAGTTGGACAGGGGACCCGGTTTAAGGTATATTTGCCCGCCGTAATCGAGCCGCTCGCGTCGCCGGATGAGGTTGTCTTTGATCTGAGCCCTCCCCGCGGGCGGGGCGAATGCATCCTCGTCGTCGACGACGAAGCCGCCATCGTCGCGATGGCGAAGCAAACGCTCGAAGCTTTTGGATACACCGTGTTCACAGCGGAAAACGGGACGGCGGCTATGGCCGTTTTTGCGACCGAGCGGGAATTTATTGATTTGGTGCTCACGGATATGATGATGCCGGAGATGGACGGGGTTGCGCTGATTCGCGCCCTCAAGCGAATTGATCCGGCCGTCCGGATCATTGCTGCCAGCGGCCTGCGCGCAAAAGGGGGCATCGGGAAAGCGGTTGATTCCGGTGTGCAGGATTTTCTCCCCAAGCCTTATTCCAGTGACACCATGCTCCGGCTCGTTCGGGAAGTCCTGGATCGCGAAGGCGATACCCCCACCTCTGCACCCTCCGATTGACGGATTTTGCATCCGGCGGCTCTTTGGAGTGCGCCGCTGCGCGCCGCCTTCGCGGCGGCGATGAACGCGGGATGGATGAGGGCGTTCGGCGGGGAGGCACGTATGTGGGTCCCACGGAGCTCCCCGGCGCATTCCAAAGCGGTGTAGAGCCCCGCACTCAAAAGTGGCCCGCGGATCGCCCCGCGCCCTCCGCCTCGCCCCGCAGGCTTTCCGTTCCCGCACCCAGGAGGAACACAATGCCACCTTGCGGGCCGCCGAGGCACTTCTCATGGAAGATCTGCCCATCGCCCCCATCTACTACTATTGGCGGGTTTATCTGATTCGCCCGGAGGTGCGCAACTGGTATCCAAAACTTACCGACAACCGGCCCTACAAATACCTCTATTTGCAGGCGGCAGGCGAACTGAAGTTCGTTTCCTTGCCCCATTTGGTCACGCTGTTCGCCGGACGCTGGAGACCTGCTTCCAGCCCGTCGCGCGCCTTCCTCTTTAACTGGATCTCTCGAAGCTCCGTAGCCGCCTCTCCCTCGCGGTCGGGCGCTGAATTAGCCAGACTGCGGGTGGGATCACCATAGCTATTACATTGAAC
>JAFIGE010000121.1 GCA_020831585.1 Opitutales bacterium
CGAGCAGGATCCGTGGTGCGAGATCCGCGGAGCCGGGGTGGTGCTGGAACCGCTCATTCCAAAGAGCGCGGTTCCCGCCCGGCCCGTGCAAGTGGCGGCGGCACAGGTCTGGCATGTCTTGCGGGATGGCGCACCGATGGTTTTCGAAGACGCTGCGTTAAAGGAACGTCTTTGGACCGGTTCGTTGAAGGCTGAGGAGCTTGTGTGGCGCGTCGGTTCGACAGAGTGGTTGCCAGCGAAATCGATTGCCGAACTGGCTGCTTTCTTACCGACTCCGCCCTCCGCTCCCCCGCAGGCCGCAGGCCCGCAAATGGGTCGAAGCTGGATTCTTCCGGATATCGGGCTCGAACTGGTATGGATGGATCCGCCTTACTCTCCCAACGCCTCGTCCGGAGAGTCGGCTGATCCTTTGTGCGCAGCTCAGCAGCCTGAGTTGACGGTGGCGAAGGGATTTTGGTTGGGAAAGCATCCTGTGACGCGGGAGGAGTTTCAATCAATCACCGGCAAAAGTCCTGCAGGTATGAGTTCCGTTGGAAGGCTTCCGGTGACCAATGTGGGCTGGAAGTGCGCCATGGGTTTCTGTGATTTACTGAATAAGAGAAATCGGGAGCAATTGCCGAAGGGATACCGCTTTTCTCTGCCAACCGAAATGGAGTGGGAGCATGCTTGCCGGGCGGGTTCATCGGCTGCTTTCTGTTTTGGCGAAGGTGCGCTGGGTCTGGAGGATTTTGCGTGGTATGCGAACAATAGCGGGGGCAAGACTCATCCGGTGGGGAAGAAACGCGCGAATGCCTGGGGTTTGCATGATGTGCATGGAAACGTGTGGGAGTGGTGCGCGGATTGGATCGGTAAACCCGGTTCCTTCCGCGTGTATCGGGGGGGGGCGTGGAACAGCCCGCTTGAGGATTGCCGCGCGTCCGTCCGCCGAAGGCTCAAGCCCGATTACCGCAATGCTTTCCTCGGTTTTCGTTTGGCGCTTCGTTACTTTGAGGATGCCTCTCAGTCCGTAAATGCAGAGTGGGGGACAGAAGCTCCGACCACACCGGGAGATTCGGCGTCTGCAAAGTCGAAACCGTGGCGGCAAGGGGCCCAATTTGGCCGTCCAAGGCAGGGTCGCCGCGTGCGCGATGGCGTTTTCGGGCAAACGCCACAGGCGACTCCGCGCCATCGCAAGCGGGCGGATTAATGCTCAATCCCCACCAGGAATGTCGCGCCCTCAACCTTTTCAATCCATGATCACCACACATCTTGTTGATCGCCTTCGGGCGACCCTGTTGCAGGCTCGGGAATCTGTCTTTCTTCGGCATTTTGATTCCGTGGAGGCGGAGGACAAGTTTGGCACAGTTGTGACGGTGGCGGACCGGGAGGCCGGGGCGCTCATCAACCGGACGCTCGCCGCTCTGACCCCAGGTGTTCCTGTGTTGAATGAAGAGACTTCGCCGATCACGGATCCCGCATTCATCGAGGCGGTTTTTTCCGCTCGCCATGTGTGGGCGGTCGATCCCATCGATGGGACAACGAACTACTCGATGGGAAATCCCAACTTTTGTTCCGCTGTGGCGCTTTGCCAGTGTTGCGAGCAAGAAATCCGGCCGATCTGGGGCATGATGTTCGATCCGACCCGAAATGGCTTTGTTTATCAGGATGCGGATGGAGCGCCTGTTTACGAACTGGTGGGATCTTATCAAAAAAAGCTCGTCCTTGATCGCATGAAGATCAGCGCTCTCTTGAAAGGGGGCATCATTGCTGTCAAGCCCGATGTCGTGGAGAAAGCCGTCCGGTGGCGATTCCATGAGGCAAGGAGGAACCAGTTTATCGAGTCGCAGGTGATGAACGGAATGCTCGCCGCCGCAGGCAAACTTTCCGCCGCCGCCGTGGGCGGACACCTTTGGGATTTCGCCGCTCCGTTTGCGGTCGCGTCAGCCCTTGGTCTGGGTCCTTGGCGCCTTGACGGGACCCGTTTGGCGGAAATTCCCCGCTCGGAGTTTATCCTCGATGGAGACGATCCCGACGACTACTGGAGGTTGCGGGGAAAGGCGCACGCGGTGATCGCCCATCCGGCCCTCAGAGACCGCTTTTTCTCCGATGGTGTTTGATCCGCGCCTTCCCGATGGCGTTCGTGCTGTTTTGTGTTTGGTCGGATCGGGCACAAATGGATTGCCTGAAAAGGGCTCTTTTTCTAGCTGTTGGTCTTCCGAGACAGAAAGTTGATGAAAAAGCGTGCCGTCATTGTGGGGATCAATCGTTATGAGGACAGCGACCACATCCGGGCTTTGCGCTGCGCGGAGCAGGACGCCCGTGGTCTGGACAAGTTTCTCGAGCACCGGCTGGGCTTTGAAAACCTGACGCTTCTCGGATCGGAGGCGACCAGCCGGGAGGTCAACGAGGCCGTGCGCGAGTCCTGCGCGGGCCTGGGCGAGGGCGACCTCTTTCTGTTCTACTTCGCGGGGCACGGGTCGGAGAACCATCTCGGGCAGATCCTTCTTTGCCACGGGGCGGTGTATCCGCATCTTGAGGCGAAGGCGGCCACGGATGTGATTCCGGTGGAGAGCCTTTACCGATTCAGCGATTCCTGCGGGGCCTCGCGGATACTCATTATCGACGCCTGCCGCGATCATGTGGACGCGGGCCGCTCCGGTGACGCTTTCGGAGAGCCGCGAACGCAACCTGCGGAAGCTGAATCGTTTTGCCGGGGAGCGGGGGCCTTCTGTCCTGCTGTGCTCCTGCCGCAGCGGACAGCGTTCGCATGAACTGGCCAAAGCGCGTGCGGGCGTGTTCACCCGGGCGCTTCTCGGGGAGATGCGGCGTTGCCTCGACGCCCACGGATGCTTCCGTTTTCCCGAAGACATGGGGACGCTTTCGGAAGCGACACGCGCAATCCTCGCCGGGAATGGCTTGCGGGCGCAACAGGACCCCATCCTCGAAGTCTGTGGCCGAATTGTTCTTGCCGACCCGGCAACCGGAGCAAATGCATCGGGGTTTCAAGGTGCGAAGGATCCGCCACCTCGCCGGATCGCTCGACTCGAAGTCAACAGCCGACCGGAAGGTGCCCGTATCGAGCTGGACGATGGCGAATTTCGTGGGCAAACCCCTGCGGTGTTTTCTCATCTCGAATGGGGAAGGCATTCTTATAAAGCGGAGATTGAAGGCGAGACCTTGATTGGTTTTATCGCTGTCGATCAGGTTGAGGTTACCCTGGAACTTACTTTTCCCGTAACCCAAAAGAAAAGACAGACCTTGCGGCGTGAAGCAGAAAAGGCGGAACGTCTCCGTGAGGAAGCCGCTCGCCTGATTGGCAAGGCGTATGCCCTCGGAAAGGAGGGGTCTTTTGCCGCTGCAGTAAACCATGCGCGAAAGGCCAATCTGCTGGGTGCTCAGCGGGAAGATCTGGAGCGTTGGTTGGTAGATCAATTACAGCTTCAGAGGAGCGAACGCGCTCGCCGCAGAAAGCGTTTCTTGAGGTTGGCCTTTCCCGTTGTGCTTTTCGTTGCTCTGATCGTGCTCATTCAACCCATTTTCTCGAACGTCTCTGCGTTTTTTCTGGAGCGTCGCTTGGCGGAGCAGGAGCGTCTTGTCGAGCAGCGTCGGGAGGAGGAGCGTCGCTTGGCGGAGCAGGAGCGGCTTGTCGAGCAGCGTCGGGAGGAGGAGCGTCGCTTGGCGGAGCAGGAGCGGCTTGTCGAGCAGCGTCGGGAGGAGGAGCGTCGTTTGGCGGAGCAGGAGCGGCTTGCCGAACTCCGAGAGCGTCTTCGCGAGAGTAACGAACAGCTTAGAATACAGGCAGCACGTCTGAACCTGATTTCGGGTGACTATCGAGGTCTGCTAATGTTGATGGAGAGGTATCCAGACGAACCCGATTTGGTCACGCTCTTTCAGGACTGGCGCATCTCTCGTTGGACCGGATCCCTTGAATCTCATCCTGGATCTGTTGATTCCATTCAAGTGTGTTCACAAGGGAAAACGGCGGTTTCCAGTGGAGGTGATCTGCGAGTGTGGAATCTACAAGACGGAACCATGTTGAGAAGAATATCTGGGGACTTTCTTTCCGCTAGCATATCCGCTGATGGCCAGACACTCGTTGGTCTGGTCAGGGAGGGAAGTGCCGGAAGTGCGAATACGAGACGGTTCATCCGTCTGTGGGACATGGATTCCGGGCGCATCATTCAGAGCCTTGAGGTTAATCGTCGATCCTTCGGAATGGCTGTCTCATCAAACTGTAGATATGCGGTTACGTTCAGCGATGGAGAGCAAAAAGCCAATACTCTTTGGGATTTACGGTATGGAAATGAGGTCACCCAAGGCTCATTCCTAGCATCCCACTATTCCGCCGATTTTTCGCCGGATGATCGATTTTTTTCATTGGGTGTTTGGGGTGGGCGGGTTCAGATTCGAAGTGCTGAAAATGAAGCGATTTTCAGGGAGATTTCTGGGCACCAGAGTCATCCTTTTTCTATCGCCTTTTCGACGAATGGCAAACTATTGGCAAGCGGTAGTAGAACGGATGGAATCATCTTACACTCCGTTGAGAGTGGAAGCATCCTGAAGTCATTTGGTGAAAGACCTCGTTCTCGGTTTGATCGGACAGATGAACCCATTGCAAAGTTTGCTTTAAACGCTGGAGCAATAGTCTTTTCGCGAGATGACCGCTGGATAGTGGCCGGCAAGTCTGCGGCTCCTCCGGCTTATGGAAATACCGCAATTGCTGTGTGGTGTATTGAGAAGGGCTTGGCCCGACAATCCCGGGAGGCCGGGGGGCGTGGTTGGGTCTCAGCGCTCGCCTTCACGCCTGATGGTGGTCGATTGTTAGTCGGAAACAATCGTGGCGAGATTTCTGTCCTCCACTGGGAATGCGGGACTCTTGGTCTTTCCGTGCGAGAGCATGTTGACACTGAGATGGGTCGGATTTCCCAGGGGATTGGTCGTGGACTCAAGGTCGCTGCAACTGTGAATTCAGGGTCGGCAGATCGCGCGGGCATTCAAGTCGGGGATGTCTTGTTGCAAATGAATGGAAAAGAGATCTCCGACGAGAAAGTCTTTGCGGAGACTGTTCAACGCATGATCCCCGGAACTCGGGTGGACTTACAGGTGTTTAGAGATCAAGAGGTAGAGAACCATATTCTTTTCGTTGAGAATCTCTTTTGGTAGAATTTTTTCGATGCTCGATTTGGGGGCATTCGCAGAATCTCTCGTATATTGGGTGATCTTCGCTCATAATTTCAGCGGATTGAACCAGGAGGATTTTCAGTGCAAGCACCTTTTGAGGCCTTCTGTTCCTTCCACCAAAGGTCGCCGAGTTCGAGGATGGCTTGCCGAAAGGACCGTTGGCTGTCGTATGTGTTCGGCTGGGCGAGAAAGGCAAAGGTGGTGCGCAGGGCGCAGTATTGCCATGGGTAGTGGATGTTCGGGTGGAGCAGGAAACCATCGATCACGTCGGGGAGGTCCGGACTCCGCCCCTCGTAGGGATAGGCCGGGGCGTGCTCCGGCTCCGGGCTGTCGGAGGCAAAATAGTTTTCCCACAGCAGGACCGGCCACTCGAAGCGCGGCATGTCCTCCGCGGAAAGCGCACTGTTCCAGATCCGTGGACCGGTCCACGTGATCATTACGTTTTTGGGCAGGACCTCCAGAATCGGCTGCCAGTAGTCGGTATGCCTCATTTTCCGTCCGAAATATTCCTCGCCGCAAATGCCTTTCAGCCGATTCCCGAGATCCAGTGCCAGTTCCGCAATGAGCTGGGCCTGATATATCCCGTCTTTGGGTGCGATCTTCCCGCCCGGATGGGTGTCGTCCATGGGCACATAGAAGCCGTCGGCGCCGTTTTTCACGAACCAGAGGGCGTTGTCGCGGAATCGTTGGCGGTCGACACCGTGCATGCAGTAACGGAAGTCACCCGGCTTCATCCCCACCCAGAAGGCCACACCAGCCTCGCGGCAGGCTTCGGCGAGCCGGAAGAATGCGTGCCTGTCATCTGCTGTAAGCGATTCGTAGGCGCTTTCCCATGAGAAACGGTACCAGACGTAGAGGTTGCCGCCCCATTTGCCGACGCATTCGATGAGGTGGCATTTTTCTTCCAGGGTGTAATCCCGCGCATCGACGACGCCTTTGTATTTCAGGGGCATGGTCTGGTTTCCAAGTGTCGGAGAAGGCCCTCCCAATCGGGGGCACCATCACAATACTGAATCTCCTGCGTGTTCGCGAGGGGATTTTCCATGCGAACACCTTCCGTGCGTCCCTCTCCCCGGCCATTCAAGGTCCCCGCCTCCTGGGAGGCGATGACGAGGCCCCCGGCACGCGCGTAGCGGCGGAGTCTTTCGATTTCTGCATCGGCAAGAACAACGGTCCGCGGCACGAGAACGGCTTTGTAGCCGCTCCAGTCGACCGTACTGTCGATTGGAATCGGGGTGTAGGGGATATTCATTCGTTCAAGCGCGAGAAGAGCGTCCCAAAGCGGCCACAGGTATTGGGTCTGCGGTTCGCGCGCGTGTGCGCCGTGCAAACGGGTGAGGCACTTCCGCACGGAGAAATGATGGGACAACGGGCTGTAAAGCAGCGCCACGAGGGGTGCCCGCTTGTCCGGCATTTCACGGTTGGCCCGTGCCATGGCACCAAAATATGCCTCCGCAGGGGCCACCCGGAATTTCGATTCGGGATTGGAGTATTGATAAGAAAGGTAGGGGATGCCCCCGGCCCGGCGCACGGTGGAATAGAGGCGTTCCACTTGCTCGGGCCTCCAAAACCGGCGCTTGCCGCCGCCGGTGGCGTAGGAGAGGCAGCACTGGAAAGCCGCCGGGCGCTTGCCCGTGCAGGCATGGGCCAGGCGCACAGCCGCGCCGCACACCTCGACAGGGGTCTGCGTGTCCTGCGCAAAAGGCGTGAACTCAACCAGCAGGCGGGCGTCCAGCCCGGATAAATCCGTCAACCATGCGCCGGTGGCGACGTTATCGATCATGGAGAGGGCCGACCCCATGTTGAAATAGATGCGCAAGTCCGGTCGGAGGGAAGTCAGGTCGCCCGCCACCTGCCGCATGCAACGGTGGATGGACCGCGCCTTGAAGCGCAGAAACTCCGCATGGTGAGCGGAGTGCTTGTCCGCCACTTCGGCAAAAACCGTTTCCGGGGAAACTGCGATCCCTTGATCCCGCAGATGCGCCGTGAATCCACGGCGGCAACAAGGGCAGAAGCATGCCCCGGTGAGGAACCACGGCAGATCGAAATAGATCACATCGAGCCCGAGGGCGCGGATAGCCTTGCGCAGGAGGGGTAGGCGGTAGGCCCGAACATAGTCCGAATTCGGACAGAAAACCGGTAGCCAGTCGCCATACCTTACGGTGTGATCGTGTCTGGTCCGCTGGGTGTGGGGTTGCAGACCCTGCGAAGCAATCGTCTCGAGGGTTTCCACTCCCAGCAGCCCGGTGTAGATTCCGGGGAGCAGGCCCGCTCGGCGAATCCGCTCCACTTTGGGGGCCATGCTGCCGAGGTGGGCCGGGGTGAAATGTTGCGGATGGTGCAGCGTGAAGATGGCTGCCGTTGCGCCACAGGCTTTCCACCGTACCAGCACGGCCTCCGTGATGACGTTGCGCTTCTCGTCTTCCCGTCTGAAATCAACAATCATTCGATTTTTCAGGGCTCTTCGATTGGATCAATCACCCGGTGAGCGCTCGCGGAAGCTCTCGTAGCGCCGGATCTCCTCCGCCCTGACGGAGGGGAGGCTCGTCCGGGCCGCTTCCTCGAGATCGCGGCGGTGCAAACGGGTGGGGCACAGTGTTTGTTCCTCGCGGTCTTGGGCGAGATCGATGGCTTTCTGGCAGAGAAGGACGAGGTCGGCGCCGCTGTAACCCTCGAGGGTCTCGGCCAGCGAAAAGAGATCGAGGTTCGCTTCGCAGGGGACGGGATCGAGTTGGGCGGCGAGTATGGCGGCACGCGCGGCGGATTCCGGGAGGGGGATGTAAACCGGCGTGCCAAAGCGTCCGCCGCGAAGAAGGGCGGGATCAATCTTCTCGGGGTAGTTGGTCGCAGCAAGTAGAAACAAACCTTCCTTGCGCTGCCGCACGCCGTCGAGCGCGCCGAGAAACTCGGTGACAACACGGTTGGTCACCTCATGGCGGTCCTCGTTGCGGCGTTCGAAGAGGCTTTCGGCTTCGTCGATGAAGAGGACGGCGGCTTCGTATCCCTCGAGGTCGCGGAAAATGCGGCTGACGTTGCGCTCGCTCTGGCCGAGGTAACGGTTGAAGAGAGAGGAGGCGGTGACAGTGAAAAAGGGGAGGTCCAGCTCCCCGGCAATGGCTTTGGCGAACAGGGTCTTGCCGCTGCCGGGCGGGCCGTAGATGAGGAGGCTGCCGCCCAACCGCTGGTTCCAGCGCCGGGCGCCTTCCGGGTTGATGGCTGGCCGGACAAGCCGACGGTAAACGACTTCCTTGGCTTCGCCAAGCCCCGCGACGTCGGAGAAACGGACGCCGGTATCGGCGATCAATTTAAGAGGAGATTCTTCGGAGGGCGAATCGGGCGATAGATCCTCGAGCGTTTGGAGGAGTTTGCGGGCACGCTCCGTCCATACACTGAGCGCGGGTTCTGTGGACATCCTGGCCAATGCAAGCATTCCCTCGAGGGCGCATTCAAGTAGGCTAAAGGCTTCGCCTTCCCTGCCCTGGTCAAGCAGGTTTTGTCCTTTCCGGAGGTTTGCGGTCACCTCGGCTTCCCATTCGGCTCGTTTCATCGCATCACGCCAGGATTTGGACCGATCCACAGGCTTCAATCGCCTAGATACCGATCAATGGCCTTAAGCAATTCCGGATAGGCTTCACGTTGCATGCGGAATTTGGCCTTTCCCAGTTCTTCCGCCGCAGTTGACAGCCAGGTGCGAAAATCCTTCGCCGGGTAGAGTTCGATCTGGCTCAGAAAGTCTTCCGTGCGGAAGGCTCGATCCGGTGCCGTCATGAGTTCATCGACAACCACGTCTTTGGCTTCCTTGATCACCCGTTGCAGTTCCGCCACAGTCATGAGTTCGCTTGCCTGAACAAGCGCGTTCATATCGAAACAGGGTTCAAGGCGGGCATTTCCCAGATGCAAGTTTAGGAGGGCGCGCCGCGACCGGGTGTCCGGGGGCATCACGTGAAGGGTGTTGCTGAACCGCCCATCGCGAATCAGAGCCGGATCGATCAACCATGGGTTGTTCGTTGACCCCAAATGGACCACGACTTTGTCGGATTTCTCAATGCCATCCAACTCGGCCTTCAGGGCGGTCACCACGACATCGTCATATTTCCGGCCCGATAAGCGCTGCGGGGAGGCGAAGACGTCGAACTCCTCCCAAATCATGAGCGTTGGCGCAATTTCGCGCGCGATGCGGAAGACTTCTTTGATCGTGGGGATCTTCTTCGTGTAGTGGATATCCTTGTAATCGAGGGGAATGAAAAGAGTATGGAACTCATGCTGCTGCAAAAGCTCCCCGGCGGCGGCGAGCGAGAAAAAAGTCTTTCCTGTGCCCGGCGCACCGTAAAGAAGCACACCGACTTTGGAGTCGATGTTCTTCCCCATGAGCAGTCTGGTGATTTCGCGCCGATGAGGGGAGAGAAAATTGTCGACTCCGGTTTCGAGGCGATCCTTGAGGGTGCTCATGCCCGCCACATCGCCGAAGTCGATCAACTTTTCCGGTCGCAAAACGATATCGTTAGGATCGACAAGGCGGGGTTTGCAGGCACGCACCCGTTCGGCTGTTTCATCGAGCTTGGACCGCGCCTTTTCGAGCACACGGTGATGTCGGGCTAGCAAGTTGCGGGCGGACTGAACGGTCGGCGACATTTGCTTTTTGGATAACTCTCGTTTTGCTTTTCGCACAAGCTTTCCAAGCAACTGTGGATCATAATCAGCGCCGTTGGCGGCATCAGCCAGAATCGAGTCGAGGTACTTCTCATAGGACTGCTCTTCAATGAGGGCGATCCAGTGTTCGATGTCTGGTTGTCCGTCGGCTATTTCCTTCTCAAGGGTGCCTATTGTTTCCGGCGGAAGAAAACCTTTGCGTTCTTCGAAAAGCCGGTGGAAGCGCTCAAAGCGTTCGTGTTCGCGTTTTGCGTCGAGGTGCTCCAATACCTGTTCACGGAACTTCGCGAGATCGAAGACCCGCGAATTTTCGATTTCATCGACAAAGCCCTTCCAATCGGTGCCGAGATCACGCCGATGCAGATCGAGAAAAGCCATCGCCTCGAGAAAAGTCTCGTGATTGAGGGTGGGTGTCTCCGGAGGCGGTTGCAGGGGTTCTTCGTCGCCTGCTTCACCGACGGTCTCATACGCTTCTTCGTCGGCTTGGGCATCCTTTAGTTCAAGAATCACACGCGCAAATCCGACTTTGTCAAAGGTCTCCACACCCTCGGCGGATTTCGCCAGCCGGTAAAGGTGCTCTCGGGCGAGGCCGCGGAATCTTTGGCGCAGATCGCCCCCCAGACGGGCGAGGATCTCGTCGCCCAATTTGAGAATTACGGGTACATCAAGTGAATGAACCGAACCGGGAGGGATGGCAACCGCCGTTTCCGGCCACTGCACCCCACTCGATTCCGCTTCGGGCGCTGACCGGGGGACTTCTACAACAGGCTCGGTCTCTCCCACAGCCCGGGCCGCTTGCAGAACAGCTTCCACATCCGCGCTGGTGATCCGGCGTAGCCGCCCCGATGCCGGATCGGTGCAAAATCGGAGGATGCGCGCGAAAAGCGCCGCCAGATCCCCAAAACCGCGTGGGCGGGGTTGCCTCTGAAGAAGCTCCGGCACGTCCGGGTCGCTAGCCACTGCGGCGAATAGATGGGCAAGGAAACGGACCACTTCGCTCTCCGAGTCAGGATCGCTCGCGGGAATGGACGGTCCGTGGGAAACGATGGGTTCTCTCTCTGCGGTCTCTTCGGAAGGAGCCGCTTCACCGTTGGTGGCCGTCCGCACATCCTGCGCGGTGGCTTCAGCAAAACTGCGGTTGCGATCATGCATGCGGGCGAACGCGTCAAGTCTTTCCAAATCCGCGCGATGAAGGACGGAAGGCTCTGTCGGAAAGAGTCGAAGGAGATCGCTTTCTGTCACGGGTACCGAACGCTTTTCGCGAAAGGCCTTGGCAAAGGCTTCGCGGTTGGCCTTGTCGCAAATTGCCGCGACATCGGCTCCTGAGAGGCCCTCGGATTCGCGGGCAAGCCTCTCAAGGTCGATCCCACCTTCCGTCTTTTTTCCTCTGAGGTTCAGTTCCCAAATACGCCGACGAGTGGTGGCATCGGGAAGAGGAACATGGAAGAATTCGTCGATCCGGCCCGAACGAATAAGAGCGGGATCCATCAACCACGGTTTGTTCGTTGCCGTGAGAAGGATGGTATTTTCGTTCCCCTCGGAAAAGCCCTGGATCTCCGCGAGAAGTTGGTTGAGAAAGCGGCGCATATGGCTGTCGCCGCCATCACGGTTCGCACCGATGCTATCGATCTCGTCGATAAAGAGAACACAGGCGGGGTATTCGCGGGCTTGCGCGAAGAGAGCGGCGATATTCTTTTCCGTCCCGCCGTAAAGACTGTCGATGATGTCGCTCGCCTTAACCGAAATGAAGGCCGCGTCGAACTCACCTGCGATGGCTCGCGCCACCATGCTCTTGCCTGTGCCGGGCGGGCCGTAAAGGAGGATTCCGGTTTTGGTCTTGATCTTGTAAGACGCCGTCAATTCTGGGTCTTTCAGCGGATAAATGAGCTTTGAGCGGATTAGTTCCTTAAGTTCCTCCATCCCTGCTACGTCTTCCAGCTTTAGAGCGGGACGCTCCTCCACCGCGAAACGTTTTTCCCCTTTTGTCTGGCCCTTTGCTTCGGGGCCGGGCGACCCCGCGGGCATGGGTTCGCGGTCGAGTTCCGCGTCCATTTCCTCAACCCACGCAGCAATCTCCCGCAAGTGCCCAAGGCGGGTGTCGCGAAGATCCTCATCCTCGGTCAGATCCAGAAGATCCCGCAACCGCTTGGAGGCAAGGTAGGCATACTCAATGGCCGCGCGGATGTCGCCACTGTCCCGCGCCTGAACGGCCGAGTCGAGAAATTTCCGGAAGTCCGAGATCAGTTGCGGGGCGGATTGTGGCATGATAGGCTTTCTTTCAGGGGGAGAGGAATCAGGCTCCCTTGCGGCGTTTACGGACCTTTTCCAGTCCTTGCATGAGTTCGTCGACTTCGCCCCGGTTTTCTTTTTTATCGGAGCTTTTGAGCTTGGCGCGGCTGCGACCGGTTCGCAGATTTTCCGAGGATTCTTCGGCTCTCACTTCGTCCATTAGACTGTCGCAAAGATTGGCGGCCTCTTCACGCAGTTCTGCGGGCAGCTCTTCCGCGCTCTCGTCGATCCCACCCGTGCCAATGGAGGGGGAGAATGATGCCATCATCCCGGTGATCCTCTCTTCGGCTTCGTCGACCTGCACCATGGAGGTTTCCAGTTCAAACATGGTCTTTGCAATCTGCTTATCTGACAGTCCTTGCCCGATGCTTTTGCACATTTGGCTGATGCCGCCCATAAGACCGGTCATTGCCTGCATCGCTTGCCCGCGAAGAACGATATCGTCGAGCTTGAGCATAAAGCCTTCCCATTTGTCGGCCTGCTTTTCGTATTGAATACTTGTCCCGGCGAAGCGCTCACCCTGGCGGCGTTGGCCTAGGTGCAGCGATTTTTTGGCCATTGCGATGTATTTTCGACTCGTGCTTCGGCAGGAGTTAATGTAGGTTTGAATCGAGTTTTTTCCCATGCGCATGGCCACCTTGGCTTTGGCGTCGCGCTCCGCTTTCGATGTAAACAAGCCCATATGTTTTTCCTTTCGCGATTGAGGGTTGTGCTCATGTTAACGAGGCTTGGAAGACGTTTCTTACAGGTCGGGGCGATTTTGGAAAGACTTTTTGGCATCTTCACCCGGTCGGACTTTACTTGGGGACGGGGATTTGCGGCAGCTCCTTGAATGGCGGACTATTCCGGTTTTCCTGAATAGGTCAGCGTAGGTCGGTGCTGATAGGCTTTAAATTGTTGGTAAGATAGCCTTCGTCCTGGTCGTAGTAACTGGCCTCTCCCTATTGCGGGGTTTGAGGGATTGATCCGGATGCTGATATAGACCTCGTCGTCTGATTTATCTCCGGTTCAGTTGAGTAGATTCAACGATGGAAGGGTGGGGGGAACAATTGTTCCGGCATCATGCGAAGGCACCTCACGGTTTGCCCATGAATAAAAAGGAAAGCGCCCGCCGCGCCTGTCGGTATCCCATCCGTTAGCGCGCCCCCCGTGGTGAAAACAAAACCATGCAACCCACCGCCTAAATCTCTGGCGCGCAGTATCTTGGACGGCTTCTATTGTTTTCCACAAATCACACCCCATCTTCCCATTTTTTTTGCTTTAGGCGGCGGCGGTCGGCGCGGTGGGCTTGCTGGCGGAGTTGCTTGGGGGAGGGTTCCTTTTTGCGCGCTTTCCAGGGCGCGGGACCGGGGTCGCCGGCCATGATGCAGCCGAGAGGCTCAATGCGCCCGCAGACGCGGCCGAGGCCGAAGCGGGCAATCCGGGCCGTAATGGCCCCGGCGTCTTTGTAGCCGAGCGGGGTCTCGGAGAGGTCGGGGCGTCCATACCACCAGCGCACATCAATGTCCTTGGTGGCGTTGGTAATGGCGGCGGCGATACGGTCGCGGTCGGGTCGGCCGTCTTCGTTGAGAAAACGCTTGCGCAGGGCGGTCCGGGAAAGGTTGCGACCGGCTCCGTGGGGCGCGAAGCCCAGGAACCCTTCATTCTCCGCGCCCAGGCAAAGGAGGATCGGGCTGGCCATGTTCAGCGGGATGAGCCCGGGCAAGGGACGCCCGTCGGCCCCATTCCAGGCGGGGGTGGCCCCCTTCCCGTGGTAATAGAGCCCGTCGCGGCGACGCCAGACGAAGTTGTGCTCGTTGCCAAAAGCAAGGGAAGCGCCGGGCAACCCGAGTTTGCGCAAAAAGCCCGCGTGGATGACCTCGTGGTTGGCCCGGGTCCAGCGGGCGACGTATTGCAGGGCCTCCCAATAGTCCCGGCCCTGGTCGCTCTCCATGTCGAGCCAGGCCGCTGAGGGCGGAATGTCGGAGGCGACCCGCTTGGTCTGGGCCACGGCCGCGCGCAAGCCCTGTTTATAGACCTGCGCGCCCAACACCCGCGACCCGTGGTGAGTAACAAGGGCGTGGTAGGGGGTGTCTTCGCGCAGAGCCTCCATCCACTCGCCGTAGCCTGCCGCGATCCAGGCCGCGCGCGCCTCCGCGTCGAGCCGCAGGGTACCGAGAAAGGCGAAGTGGTTGCCGTCGCCCTGGTCGCCGAGGTGTGCCTTGGCGAGCGCTTCCAGACCGGCCAGAAAGGGATTCCGCCAGACCTTTTCCTCCAGCACGGGATGGTGGATGTGCTCATGCGGCTGGCGGCCGCCGGTGCCAAAGCGCGTGCAGCCTTGCAGGAGATCGAGCAGCTCCGCCGTCGAATGCCCCGTCTGCGGAAAGAAAGAACAGAACATGGAGCAGCAGATGTCGGCCGAGTGCGCCGCCGGGATGACGGCACCGCGCACGGCCACCGCGCCGCCCACCGTGATCGCCGCCTCGCCCCCGCCCGTGGGGCAGGCATCGGGCAATACGGCGGCCCGCTCGACCACAGGGATGGTCGTCATGCCGAGCATCTGCGCGCGCACCTTTTCGAGGTTTTCGCGTTCGTCCTCGGTCGCCGTCTCCATGGCCACGCCGAGTCGCGCGGGATCGGGCGCGCGGCGCTCCAGCAGCGTGGTGAGCGCGGCCAGATCGGGTGCCAGTTGCGCGCGGACGGCATCCGGCGTGAGGCCCTCAGCCGCGAGCGAACGCGCCCGCGCCAGCGCATCTTTGAAGTGTGGACCCGGGGGCCAGCCCCACTCCTTCAGGGTATTGCCATTAATGCTCATCTACCTTGCCGATAGTCCAAAAGGTTGCCGGAAAAAGGATCCCCTGCCAACACCGAAGGCGCAAGCGGGCAGGAGCCCGACGAAGAAACGAATTGATTTCATTGCCTGAAATGGGCGGGACAACTGTCTCCAGGCGGTGGGCGAGGCAAGCGGGATGCAAATGTGCGGCGTGTAACCTTGATTCCGGTCGAGGCACCTGGCCCGTCGGACAGAAGGCACCGAACGAGCTTGGCGTCACTTTGACAAAACTACAGCGATGAATGGGAGTTAGGTTTAGTGAGTTTTGCCAAGCATAGATGCACTATTCGCGCCTATTGGTAGGATTTTGGATACGCGGCAGGATTGCTGTTTCTTCTTCGGAAAACTCATCACATTTGAGAACCCTGCTGAAATTTGACGTTCACCGGAATTTGCCGTGGTCGGGAACACTTGGCTTGATTGAATTGGAGGAAGCCTCGACGATACAGGCTCTTGCGCCTGCAACCCCCAAAAACTTCACATTGAAAAGCCATGACCCTGTTCAAGACCATAAACGGAACCAAACGCCCTATCCACTCCGTGAGTGATTGGAAAGAGCTGGGAAAACCGGCATCTCGGGATCACTGGAAAGCGGGACGCAGCGCGTTGGAGACGACAAAAGCTTGGTTGGCGGTCACTCCGCCGGACCTGCCTTCGGGGATCGGTGCGATGCTTGAAGCACATGAGCACTTCGGACAGATCACCGCCTGGGACGCCGAGCCCGAGGCGAAACTCTCCTTCGACGCCTTCAAGGGGAACCCCCGCGCAATACAGATCTCCTCGTCGAGGCCGAAGACTCCAGGGGCCGCTTCCTCATCGCGGTGGAGGCAAAAGTCGACGAGCCCTTTGGACAGACCCTTGCGGAGCAACTGGCCTCCGCGCTTGAAGACCGCATGAAGAACCCGCGGTCCATGGCATTCGCGCGCGCCCAACAGCTCGTGGAAAGCGTGCTGGGCCCGCGGACGGAAGGGGCACCCCCTTTGAAACACATCCGGTATCAGCTTCTTACGGCGACAGCCGGTGCCCTTGCCGAAGCAAAGCGCAAACGAGAAAGCTGGGGCGTGGATACGGTCCGCGTCGTCGTCCTCATCCAGGAGTTCGTGACCAGCGGACCGTCTACAAAAAAGCAGATGGCCAACGCCCGCGATCTCGACCGGTTCCTCCATCGCTTGACGCATGGACAAACGAGCTCCATCGAACCCGGAAAGCTGGTTGGCCCTCTATCCGTTAGCGCGGCACCGGTTCCCGGAATCGACCTCTACTTTGGCAAGGTCATCGCGCCGGTTGCCGGTCCGGTGGTTTAAACTCAGACTTCCCCGGAGCACAGGTCGCCGTCACCCTGATAAACGAAGGTGGCAGTTCGAATGGAAGCGCTCAAGATGGGACGGGCTAAATACCCACTCACGAGGCCCAGAAATACTCCCAAATCCGCACGGTGGCGAGGGTGTC
>JAFIGE010000122.1 GCA_020831585.1 Opitutales bacterium
TATGGCGCATCGCCTCCATCGCCTCCTCATCCATCAGCCGCCTTTTCTGCACCACTCTCGAAATAAGGTGGTGGCAAGCCAACCTAGGATACCGTAGCCGCCTGCAAAATTTCCTACTCATGTCGCCACTCAAACACCTACCTAGGTTCTGTCAATGCAGAAATGATCAGAACATTAAAAAAAGTTCCCAGTGCCAAATCGGTTGTGGAATCTGTTTTCAAGGGGCCGCAGCGTCTGACACACTTCGTGATTACCCAGCCCGACCGTTCATGCTTTGCTTTCCCATGGCCTCCGCTCCCGCAGCAAGAGGACGAGAAGCACAACAAAGAGCCCCGGCAAACACCAAAAGCTCACCCGCAAACCGACCGAATCGCCAATAAAGCCCATCAGCCAGGCCGAGAAGGCAAATCCGGGAATTCCCCCACAGCTCAAGAGAATGAAAAGAGCGGTCGCATCGACACGAAGGCGATCCACCGCGTAGGATTGAATCGAGGGCCAAAGAGCAGCACAAGCCACACCTCCCCCAAATAACAAAAGAATCGCCGTCACGACCTGCGGAGCGAGAGGAAGCAACAGGCTCACCGGTATGCCCAACAAGCACGAACCAACGAGAAGGTGCCATAGGTGTCGCTGCCGCAGGAAAAGCCCCCACGTCAAACGGGCGGCAATCATCCCCGCCGCGAAAGACGCCGCCGCCAGACCCGCCGCGCGCGGACTCCCCCCAAACTCCAATTGAATGAGACTCGCACTCCAAAACGTGAACGCCCCCTCAATCGCCCCGGCCACAAACAGGGCCGCGAAGAACAGCCAGAATGCAGGTTTACCCAGCAGCCCGCGTTTGTGATCCCAAACCTCCGTGAGCCTTTGGTTGGCCACCCGGGCTTTGTTTCGACCAAAAAAAAGAAAAGCCACACCGGAGAAAATGCCCACCACTCCGATTCCCGCCGCAATGAATCTCCACGAAACCCCTCGGGTGAGCAACTCACCGCTCAGAAGCATGGTGATCAGCACCCCCACCGACCAGAAGGCGTTGATAAAATTAAGGAATCGCCCCGCATCCTGCGGATGCAACTCGCACACCAACGGATTGATCAAGGCGTCCATCACACCCCCGCCGATTCCCAGCAAAGCCAGCGCAATCACAATGACACCGTAGGTCGGCGCAACGGCATAAACAAACATGCCAACGCCCAGAAGCAGCCCCGCCCAGCCGAGCGAGCGGACCTTCCCGAAATGTGCGGCCAGGAACCCGCTCACCAACATCACCGCAATCGCCAATACACTCCGCGCGACCTCCAATGCACCCGCCGCCACAAGCGAAAAGGACAACTCACGCGCCAAAATCACCAAACAAATCGGCGTGATTGTGGCCGTTGCCGCATACGCCATAAAGCCGATGGCTGCGGCGAGATCCAACGAACGGAACTGACGAAAAATACTCAACCCCACCTACCACACCGCCCTTTCCTTCAAAGTCGAATGTGATTTCCCATGAACCGCGCCAGCGCAAACGCCGTCCAAGACCGCCTGCGCTCCAATCAAAACATCCGGAACTCTTCGCGGATCTTCAGAAAATTCTCAAAACGCCTGCGCGACACGCGGCCATCCGCGACAGCGGTTTTAAAGGCGCAACCAGGCTCACTGAGATGCCCGCATTGCACACCGAAACGGCAATGCCCTTGAAGGGGCCGCAACTCGGGGAAGAGTTCCGCCGTGGCGTCCGGCTGAATCTTCCAGAGAGCGAACTCCCGCATCCCCGGCGTATCCACCAAACGACCACCGCCGGGCAAAGTGACCATTTCCACGTGCCGGGTCGTGTGCACGCCCTTGCCCGTGCGCTCACTGACGGCGCGCACGCGGTCGGTGCGGGCGGGCACGAGGGATTTCACAAGGGATGTCTTGCCCACGCCCGACGAGCCCGCCATGGCCACGCGGCGTTGCCCGATAAAGTCCCGGAGCGCCTCCATCCCACTTCCATCAACAACACTGGTCCGGAAAACCGGGTATCCAAGCGATGCATACAGCATCAACTCCTGCTCAACCTCCTCCGGGAAGGGTCCGAGATCGGCCTTTGTCATCACCAGGGCAACGGGTAAATCCGCCGCTTCAGCAGAGGCCAGGTAGCGGTCGATCCGGTTCCAGTTGGGCTCCGGCTGGGCAAGCGCGTGCACCGTGATGACGGCTTCGATATTGGCCGCAAAAACCTGTTCAAGGGGGCGCTTTCCGGCCGTGCGGCGGCTGAGCTTGGTCGTGCGCGGAAGAACCTCTCGGATAACGCCGCTCCCCTCCCCTGTTTCTAAAAACCGCACCCGGTCCCCCACCGCGAGGGGATCAACACCCTTCACTTCCTTCACCGACTGAACGCGGCGGGCACGCGAGGAGGGATCGGCCGTGGTCACGTCAAACTGCTTACGCAGACGACTCGAGGGCGTGCACACAACGAGGCGGCCATCGTCGGTCTCGACTCCGTAGAAGTCGCGGGATTTGATAATGAGAAGCCCTTCCTGCATGGAAAGCATTGCCCGTTCCGCCACTCAGGCGGTCTGGGGAAAGATCAAATCGAGCGCCGCACAACGGGCCGGGCGGTGCGCGGCATTGAGCGAAGCACCGATCACACGCGCGCGAAGGGCGGGCCGGTCGCCGGGATGCGCGAAAATGCCTTGGTGAAAGACCCCGCGCAGAGGCGAGAGGCGTTCGCCCCAGACCCCGACCCAGAAGCGGTCCCCGCTGCGCAGGGGGGATACGTAGTCAATTTCCACCCGCACCACGACAAGATGGATACCCTCTTGCACGAGTGCGGCAAAATCCACCCCGGCAGCACGCAGGAACTGGTGACGGGCGTGCTCCAGATAATTCTGATAGACGGCGTTGTTTACGATGCCCTCCATGTCACACTCGTAATCGCGCACGGAAAACTCCTCGCGAAATGCAAAGGCGGACGGGTCGTGGCGGGAGGCAACAGGCATGGCGCGGGCTTACTCCGGCTTGTAGGAAGAACGTAGATCCACGCTGCGGTTGAAAACCAGGCGTTCGGGGCGGCTGTCCGGATCAAGGGCGAAGTAGCCCTTGCGCTCGAACTGGAGGCGTTCGCCCGGCGCGGCGTCTCTGAGGGCCGGTTCCCCGACGGCCTGCACGACAGTAAGCGAAGCCGGGTTGATGTAATCGAGAAACGTCCGCCCTTCCTCCACATCATCCGGATCGGGCACTGTGAACAGGTTCTCATACAGGCGCACTTCGAGGGGCACGTTCTCGGTTGCGCTGACCCAGTGAATCGTTCCCTTCACGCGGCGATTGTCGGGGGTGCCGCCGCCGCGGGATTCCGGATCAAAGGCGGCTCTCAACTCCGTGATGTTTCCGGCCGCATCCTTCATCACCTCTGTGCAGGTGATGTAGCAGGCGTAACGCAAGCGCACCTCCACACCGGGCGCGAGGCGGAAGAATTTCTTCGGCGGATCTTCCAGAAAGTCTTCCCGCTCGATGTAGATCTCGCGCGTGAGGGGAACCTCGCGTTCGCCCATGGCAGGGTCGCCGGGGTTATTCGGACCGGGAAACCTCTCTACCGTACCCTCGGGAAAGTTTGTGATCGTGACCTTCAGGGGATCGAGCACAGCCATGCGCCGGGGAGCGAGCGCTTCGAGGTCCTGGCGTAGGCAAAACTCCAGAAGGGCGAGGTCGATGGTGTTGTTGCGCTTGGCCACGCCAACCCGAGAGCAAAACTCGCGGATAGCCGCCGGGGTGTAGCCGCGTCGGCGCAAGCCGCTGATCGTGGGCATGCGGGGGTCGTCCCAGCCGGTCACATGTCCCTCCTTCACCAATTGCAGAAGCTTGCGCTTCGACATCACCGTGTGCGTCAGGTTGAGCCGCGCAAACTCGATCTGCCGGGGATGGTGCGGAACGGGAAGGTTTTCAATGAACCAGTTGTAGAGCGGACGGTGTTCCTCAAACTCCAGCGTGCAAATGCTATGGGTGATGCCCTCGATGGCATCGCTCTGCCCATGGGCGAAGTCATACATCGGATAGATACACCAAGCGTTCCCCGTGCGGTGATGATGCGCGTGCTGAATGCGGTAAAGTACGGGATCGCGCATATTCATGTTCGGGTGCGCCATGTCGATCTTGGCCCGGAGCACTTTCGCGCCATCCGCGAACTCCCCCGCACGCATGGCTTCGAAGAGTCGCCGGTTTTCCTCCACCGGGCGATGGCGGTAAGGACTTTCCCGTCCGGGCGTCTTGAGGGTGCCGCGGTACTCGCGCACCTCCTCCGCGGACAGCTCGCAGACGAAGGCCTTGCCGGCGTCGATCAGGTGGAGTGCCCATTGGTAGAGTTGCTCAAAGTAGTCGCTCGCAAAAAAGAGATTTTTGCCCCAATCCGCACCCAGCCAAGCCACGTCTTCCTTGATTGAATCGACGTATTCCGTGTCTTCTTTGGTCGGATTGGTGTCGTCGAAGCGCAAGTGAAAGCGCCCCTGGTAGTCGCGCGCAATGCCGTGATTCAGGCAGATGGATTTGGCGTGCCCGATGTGAAGGTAGCCATTCGGCTCGGGGGGAAAGCGCGTCACAATAGACGGGTGTTTGCCTGCCGCCAGTTCCTCGTCGATAATCTCGTATATAAAATTTTTGGATGTCTCAGCCATAGCCATAAGCGAAAATACGCGCATCCGAAGATCCGCGCCCTATCAACCTGACTTCGCGTTTCGTGTTGTCGACGACGAAATCCGGAGTGCCGTCGTCATTACATGTTCTGAGCATTTTTATTGATCAGAAGTGGAAGTTTGTCCGGATGCGGCGAAGCGTGATCAGCGCGGGCGGCGCATCGTCGAGAAGAGTGAACGGGCCGGTTGTTGGCAGCGTTTGCCGATGGCGGTTTGACCCAGAAGGCCTTCGCGCGTCGCGAGGGAATCAATTACCACACCTTTGTGGCGTGGTTGGGTCGCGCGCGGCGCGAGGAAGGGTTTGCCTCCGACCCAAGCCCCGGCTCGGTGCGCTTGCGTGAAGTTACCCTGTGTGACGATGACACTGTGGGTCATGGGGCTTCCGAATGGCTATGTTTGCTTCCGCCGGGACCTGCGGCGCACGAATGAGGCGGCCTTTGCCTTGCTCAAAGGCTTCAAGGGGCTGCTTCAATGCGATGGTTACGCCAGTTACGGGGCCTTTGCCCGCAACCATCCCGGAGTGCGGCGGGGCGGTTGCTGGGCGCATGGGCGCCGCGCCTTCTTCGAGGCGAGAAAAGAAGACCCGCATCAACCTGATCCTGCGTCCCATCGGACATCTTTACGCCTAGGAAAAGGAGTGGGACCGCAGGTCTACCTGCGCGACATCCTCACGCGCATCCCCGCTACCCGCCATGACCACCAAAGATGACTTGGGCTCCCTCCTGCCCGACCGCTGGAAGGCTCCTGCCAAAAGTTGATCGATTATACCTCACCATCTCGAAATCGAAATGGTGACAATCTCCAGACCCCGCACGTTACCATCAATATCGAGCCGAGGGCAGACGAACGAACGCTTACCTCGAACCTGCGATAAGGCATGGATGCCAAACCGACCGCCGAAACCAGCCTCCTGCCCAACGTCCCCAGGCTTAAATGCCCTGGATCTGCCCTCCGATTTCGGAGACGACAAAGTCACCCGTCTGCCCGAGCGAGTGATCCGCGACCTAGCGACCTTCGGCTGGGGGCGGATCTGAACGGGTGTGCTCCAGAAACCACTCGTATAGCCGGGAGCCATCGTAGGTCACGCTCCAGGCATCATGGCGGCGGTCGGGATATGAGGTGACCTTGATCCGGCTGCCCACTTCCCGGAGGGCATCGACAATGGCATCAATCCTCTCGATCCGGGTCGGCGTATCCAGCTCTCCATAAAAAACCCATATCGGCAAGTGGGCGATGCTGGCCGCTTTTTCCGGTATTCCTCCGCCACCGATTGGCGCGATCGCGGCAAATCGCTCGGGATAAGCGGTCGCCAGATGCCACGCGCCGGAGCCGCCCATGCTCAACCCGGTGACGTAGATTCTCTTTTCGTCAATCCGGTATCGGGAAATTACGTCGTCCAAGAGCGCATCGAGCGTGGCCATCTGCGTCTCGCTGGACCACCAATCATCGGCGGGACACTGAGGAGAGAGGATGACAAATGGGAACGCCCTTCCTTCTCTCGCAACGAGCTTGGGGGGGGCCGTGCATTTCCACCAAGGCCAGATCCTCGCCGCGTTCCCCGGCACCATGAAGAAAAAGAATCAGGGGCCACGGTTCCTCTGAGTTCGCGTATCCATCCGGCAGATACAGCAAATAGTTCGCGCTCAGGGTGGTTGTGATCACCTTTTTGAACGATCCGGCATTTTGGCCTGTTTCATCGTTACTTGATTGCGCCAATAAAGGGCAGCCGCTGCCCGCAATGACGGTGAGGAGGGCAAAGACGGCAAAGGGAGGCACCTTCCAATAAGGAAGGTTTCGTTTCATGAAAAAGGAGGGCATAGGCACCCGCAAGGAAGGCGGTTTATGCCTCAGCGAGCAAGACCTATCCCCCCCGCAGAGCTGAAACTTAGGGTGCGCCCCTTTTGGCTTGCCCTCTGTCACCAAACTGTAAGAAAAAACCTCCCCCTCTTCACTAAAAACTCAATATCCGAACTCCATGAAACCATCAAAAAAACTGATTCTCACAGCCTTGTTGCTTCCCTGCGCGACGCTCTCGGCTAACCAATTCCTCTTCGCCTTCGAGCGGGGTATCGGGGGCGGCGGTGGCAGCGCCGGACCGCCGGCCACCGGTGACTTTGCGGCGACACCCGCCTCAGCCGGCTGGACGGTCTTGGGCGGTGCCAACGCGGTGTTGCTGGATAACACGACGCCGGATGCTTTCTCCGCGATTAGCGAGGGCCCAGGCTCCAATGCCTACCGGCCCCAACTGAGCGACTGGAACTGGGGCTTTCTCTTCTTTTCCGGCCGGAACAGTGCGCCCGCTCCGCAGGTCTTCTTTTCCTTCACCAACTCCCTTGGGGCAAGCAGCCAAGGCATCAACAGTTTTGACGGAACAATGCAGAATGAATGGCTGACAAACGCGACCTATTCGCTGGAGGGCCGGACATTCTCAGACTTGGAGTCGCTTTCCGTCTTCTCCAACCCGCAGGCCACGGACGGCATCTCCCATCATTTCGCTATCGAGACGCCCGGCGGTTGGGTTGTGGCGAGCGAAGTGTTTACGCCTTCAGCAACAAACTGGAGCAATTTCTACCTCCTCACCGACCCCCAAAACGCGACCTGGTTGACCGGGTTTTATGATCCCGTTGCCGGCACCCTGGCCACCAGTGCAGCCGGTCTGACCGAGGTCTCGCTCACTGGCGATACCCCCATTCTGGGCTACGGTATGCTTACCTTCACCGGCGACGCCGTCGGTCAAAACGATTCCTGGGTGCGCTTTGATGACTATCTCGTCGTGGCGATTCCCGAGCCCTCCGTTTGGGCCGCTCTCCTGGGTCTGGTGAGCCTGGCTCTGGTTGTGCGCCGCCGTCGGCGGGGATAATCCCTCCCCTCGCCTTTCAACCCTTAAGTGCAAGCGCCCCGTTGGCTAATATCCAGCGGGGCGTTTTTGTGCAATCCACCTGTAAAACTCAGGCGCGCTTACCTGTGCGACCAAGGGAGAGCTGCGGCACGACGGCAAAGAACCGTGGTATCTTGTAAGGTTGGAGACGGGCGGCCAGGTCGCGGCGAAGCGCCAGTTCGTCGAAGGCCGCGCCCCCATCCGCGCGAACGATCTCGGCGGCAAGCAAGTTTCCCAAAACTGAATTGGCTTTCCCATAGACGCGGGCGGCGGCCACCGCCGGGTGGGCGCAAAGGGCCGCTTCGACCTCAGCCGGGTCCACCTTGTCTCCGCCCACATTGATCCATGGACGCTCGCGGGCGACAATGCGGAAGACCGAACCCGCGCCATCGATAAACTCCACGCGATCGCCCGTGTCATACCACTCCCCCGCTTCCACCGATCCTCCGGAAAACGTAGCCAGAAGGGAACGGTGCAGAAGCAGATGGTGGCCCTCGATACGCACCCGGTCACGCAGCGCGGCGGGAATGACAAAGCCCTCCCCCTCCGCGCGCAAAACCGTGCCGGCCTCCGTCGAGGCATAGAGATTGCGCAAGCGGGCACCGGGAAAGGCCGCGCGCAACCGGGCGTGCAAACCCCCATCGGAAGCCTCGCCGCCCAAGGTCACGCTCCGGACGCCCCGCACCGGCGTTTCCAAGGGCAGGAGGAGCCGGAAAAAGCTGGGGGTGGCCGAGATGTGGGTGATGCCGCAGCGCTCCAGAGCCCGCGCAATCACCGCCTGCGGTGCCCGGAAAACATCGACCAGCGGGTTGCCATTCAAAAGGGCCTGCAAGATCACCTGCACCCCCGCCATGTGCGTGGGATTGAAGGCCAGTGCCCACACGTCCGCCGAGTGGGAGGAGCCCGTGCGGACCGTGCGCAGAAGCGTCTGGCGGGTATGCGTGACGCGCTTCGGCAAGCCCGTGGAACCGGAAGTGAAGAGCGTGAGGGTAAACCCGTTTGCGGCCCGGAGCGCAGCCAAAAACGTGTTGAGATCGGCTAAAACCGGAAAAAGGCAGGGCTCGCTCGCCGCAAACAAATCCGGCGTCCCACCCAATTGGCGACAGGCCTCTTCGGAGAAATCCCCGTCGAAAAGCGTGAGCGGCTTGCCCAGGACAAGGGCAGGGATGAGCGCGCGCAACAACGCGGGGGTATCCGGCGGCCGCACAACCGGGAAATAGGGATGCTCCCCGCCATCGAAATCGCAGAGGATTTGCCCGTAGCTCAGCGACTCCCCACCCGCTGCCGGTTGGTAGAGCACTCTTTCGGATGCCTGATCCGCGCTGGTCATTTCCCGTCAAGGCGGCTCTGCACCTCGCCGACCGTGTGCACCAGGCCATCGGCGAAGACATCCACGCCAAAGCGCGCTTCCAGGCGCACGGTCAGCTCCGCCAGATCCAGCGAATCCAGCGCGAGGTCCTGCCGCAGGCGCGTGTCCGCCGAGATGCCCCCGGCGGCGGGAAGGCCCTTGGCGATGCGCAGGGATTGGAGAGTGTCGATGAGGTCGGTATTCATTTTTTGCAACAAGGCGGGGGATCGCTGGCTTCACCGGCGGGCGCATCCGGAGCCGGTGTGCCGAGGAACTCGGTCATGGTGGCCTGCCCCTCGGCAGCCACGCCCTCGCGCCGGATCACCGTGATGAGCGTTTGCCAAAGGATGCGCAGGTCAAGCGCAAGCGAGGCATGCGCCACATAATGCAGATCCAGGGCAAAGCGGGCCTCCCAGGTCTGCGCGTTGCGGCCGTTGACCTGCGCCCAGCCGGTGAGGCCGGGGCGCACGCTGTGGCGGCGAAACTGCTCCGCCGTATACCGGTGCCGGTACATTTCGGGGAGCGGTCGGGGACCCACCAAACTCATTTCGCCCACGAGGATGTTCCACAGCTCCGGCAGCTCATCCAGGCTCGTTGCACGGAGCCAGCGCCCGAAAGCGGGCAAACGGGCCTCGTCGGGGAGCAGCCGACCAGCGGCGTCGCGGGCATCCGTCATGGTTCGGAATTTTCTCAGGACAAAGGTCTTTCCGTTCAGGCCAATGCGTTCCTGCGAAAAGATGACCGGCGAACCCAGCTTCCACCTCACCAAGAGCGCGAGCAGGAGCAACAGGGGGGCGAGAAAAACCAAGGCGAGCGCGCTCACAACGATGTCAAAAGACCGCTTCATCCGACTCTGTTTTGCTCCGATCGGGCCGTTCACGGTATCTGGCAAAAAGCAACAACATCGCCGAGAGCAAGGCCAGAATGGGCAGCGATAACCACAGCGCCTGTTTCACTCCGAGCAGCCACAGCGCGACCAGAGGCCAGCCCGCGAGGGCGAAGGTGCCATAGAGCACGCTCAGGGAAGACGGCGGCAGCCCGCCGGTCACCAGCCGCTCGTAGAGGTGCGGCGTCTCGCACCCGCCGGGCAGGGACTTATTGCGCAGGCGCAAAATCCGCGTGTAGACGCCGTCGAAAAGAAAGGGCCAAACAAGGAGCGCGCCGCAGGCAATCCAGATCGTCGGGTTGGCCAGTTGCGGTTGGCGCGGAAAGGCAATGAGCGGCAGCGCGGCCAGAAAGAATCCAATGTAGGCGCTCCCTGTGTCGCCCATGGCGATGGGCCCGGCCCACCGGTTGTAGGCGAGAAAACCAAGCGCCAGCCCTGCCAGCGAGGTGCCGAGAAGGAAAATCACCGAATCCCCCGCCCACGATCCCACAAAGGCCCAGCCGAGCCCGGCCACCACCGCCTGCACGCCGGCAAGGTTGCCCACGTTGTCCATCGAGCTGTAAATATTCGTCACCCCGAGTATCCAAAGGAGCAGCAACCCCCACCCCAGCCAGCCCCACCGGACTTCCGGTAATCCCGGGAGTTCGAGCGTCGGCCAACCGAAAACCGCCGACAAAAAAATGAGCGCCGTGAAAGTCTGCAAAGCCAGCCGCACGGATCGCGACACCGGGCGCACATCGTCCAGAAAACTGAAAAACGCCAGGAAACCGCCCCCGATCAACCACACCCACAGCGTCCCGCGCGCGGCCTCCTCACCGGGGTTTCTCAGCAGCCATAGCAAGGCCAGTCCCGAGAGCCCGAAAACAATGGCCAGCCCACCGCCCCGCACGACCTCGCTCTCCGGTCGCGCCGCCAAAAAACCGCTTTCCGGAGGGCGCACGCGCCGCCTCAAGGCGTGCACCAGGGCCGTGAGTATGGCTCCGGTGGCCGCCAGCAAGAGCAGGCTAAAGGGCATCCAGGCAATCGATGTGTTCAAAAGAGTAAGACCGTTTGAGGATTCAATCAGCAGACGATCAACAACAGTGCGCCAACTCTTGCCCTTCATGCAAGCCCCACACGCGCTTTATGGTCGCCCCGCCCCCCCCCCGGAACTAAAACGACTTTTCAGTCCTTAATTAAATTGACCTGAACATCTTCTTTATCAGGATCAGCCAGCGTGGACCCAAAAACAGCCCCTTTAACTGGCACGGTCGACGGCAATGAAGCCGTGGCCGACGTCGCCTACCGCCTGAACGAATTTTTTGCGATTTACCCGATCACGCCCTCTTCGCCGATGGCTGAATTCTGCGATGAATGGTCGGCGGCGGGTCGCCCCAACCTCTGGGGCACGGTTCCCTCGGTGGTCGAGATGCAGTCGGAGGGGGGAGCTGCCGGAGCCCTCCACGGAGCCCTCCAGGCGGGCTCGACTTGCGCCTCATTCACGGCCTCACAGGGGCTCCTCCTGATGATCCCGAACATGTATAAGATCGCGGGCGAGCTGACGCCCTTCTGTCTTCATGTGACCGCCCGGGCCCTGGCCACGCACGCGCTTAGTATTTTCGGGGATCATTCCGATGTGATGGCCTGCCGCCAAACCGGATTTGCCATGCTGGCCTCCAATTCCGTGCAGGAAGCCCAGGATCTCGCCGCCATCGCACAGGCCGCCACGCTTATCACGCGCCTGCCTTTCCTTCACTTTTTCGACGGTTTCCGCACCTCCCATGAGGTCGGCAAGATCGAGTTACTGGCCGACGAAGTTCTGCGCGGCCTCATTTCGGAGGATGCCCTGAGCGCCCACCGCGACCGCGCCCTCACGCCCGACCGCCCGCAAATACGGGGCACGGCGCAAAACCCCGATGCCTTCTTCCAAGCCCGCGAGGCCGCCAATCCGGTCTACGCCAATGCGCCCCGGCTGGTGCAGGCGGTTATGGATACCTTTGCGGAACTGACGGGCCGGTCGTATCACCTATTCGACTACGAGGGTCATCCGGAGGCCGATCGGGTGATCGTGATCATGGGCTCGGGCGCGGAGGCGGTGGCGGAAACATCCGCCGCCCTCAACGAAGATGGTGCGCGCACCGGCGTTTTGCGCGTGCGCCTCTACCGCCCCTTTGACGTGGAAGCTTTCGCCGCCGCCCTGCCCCGCACCGTGCGCTCCATCGCCGTGCTCGACCGCACGAAGGAGCCGGGTGCCATCGGCGAACCGCTTTATCTGGATGTGGTTGCGGGCCTGCGCGAGGCCGGTGACCGGGGGTTGATCGAAGCCGCCGGGCAAATCCGCGTGATCGGCGGACGCTACGGGCTCGGATCGAAGGAATTTAACCCGGCCATGGCCAAAGTCGTCTTTGATGAACTCGAAAAAGACGCCCCAAAGACCCATTTCAGCGTGGGCATCAACGACGATGTCAGCGGCCAGTCCCTCGATTACGATCCCGAGTGGGACATTCCGCACAGCGATGTCAAAGAGGCCGTCTTCTTTGGTCTCGGTTCGGATGGCACGGTCGGCGCGAATAAAAACTCGATCAAGATCATCGGCGAAGGCACCGACTTCTACGCGCAAGGCTACTTCGTTTACGACTCCAAAAAAGCCGGCGCGATGACCGTCTCCCACCTGCGCTTCGGCCCGCGCCCGATCCGCTCGACTTACCTCATTCGCAAGGCGGGCTTTGTCGCCTGCCACCGGTTCGAGCTGTTGTCGCAAATCAATGTCCTCGATTACGCCGCCGACGGAGCCACCCTCCTTCTCAACGCCCCCGGTTCGGCGGCTGAACTTTGGGACACGCTCAACGCGGAAACGCAGGAGGCCATTCTGCGCAAGCGCCTCAAGGTCTACACCATCGACGCCTCCACCGTGGCGCGCTCCGTCGGCATGGCCGGGCGCATCAACACAATCATGCAGACCTGCTACTTCGCCATCTCCGGAGTGCTGGAGCGCGGAGAGGCCATTCGCCAGATCAAGCAGGCAATCAAAAAGACCTACGGCAAACGGGGTGATGTCATCGTGCAGCGCAATTTTGCCGCCGTCGATCAGACCCTTGCACACCTCGAAGAAGTGCCGCTGCCGGAAACCGTCACCAGCCATGTGCACGCGCGCCCGATCGTGCCGCCCGAGGCCCCGGATTTTGTGCAACGCGTCACCGCCATGATGCTCGCCGGACGGGGCGACCTTCTGCCCGTGAGCGCCTTCCCCATCGATGGCACCTGGCCGACCGGCACAACCCGCTGGGAGAAACGCAACATCGCCGAGCACATCCCCGTGTGGGAGTCAGACATTTGCATCCAGTGCAACAAGTGCGCCCTCGTTTGCCCGCACGCCGCCATCCGGCCCAAGATCTACGAGCCCGGAGCCCTCAAAGACGCACCCGAAACCTTCAAGTCGGTCGACTTCAAGGCACGCGATCTGCCCGGACTGAAATTCACCATCCAAGTCGCGGCGGAAGATTGCACGGGTTGCGAAGTCTGCGTAAACGTCTGCCCGGCCAAAGACAAGGCCAACCCGAGCCGCAAGGCCATCAACATGCGCCCGCAGCGCCCCCTCCGCGATGCCGAAGTGCGCAACTACGACTTCTTCCTGAAAATCCCCGATCCCTCGCGCGAGTTGCTCAAAGAAGATGTGAAGTCCTCCCAGTTTATGCGCCCGCTCTTTGAGTATTCGGGAGCCTGCGCCGGTTGCGGAGAAACGCCCTACATCAAACTCCTTACGCAGCTCTTCGGCGACCGCCTGCTCATCGCCAACGCCACGGGTTGCTCCTCCATTTACGGGGGCAATCTTCCCACCACGCCCTACACGACCGATGCCTGCGGGCGCGGTCCGGCCTGGGCCAACTCGCTCTTTGAAGACAACGCCGAATTCGGCCTCGGCTTCCGCGCCAGTCTAGACCAAACACGGGTCTACGCCGAACACCTACTCCGGCTGAGCGCGCCCCAGGTAGGGGATGCCCTCGTCTCGGAAATCCTCCAAGCCGATCAATCAACCGAAGCCGGTATCGCCGCTCAACGCGAACGGGTCGTCCGCTTGCGCAAGGCCCTCGCGGGCAAAGACTCAATGGAGGTGCGCACGCTCAAGCAGATCGCCGATCATCTGGTCACAAAAAGCGTCTGGATCGTCGGCGGCGACGGCTGGGCCTATGATATCGGATTTGGCGGCCTCGACCACGTCCTCGCCTCGGGGCGCAACGTCAACATCCTCGTCCTCGACACCGAAGTCTACTCCAACACCGGCGGGCAACAGTCCAAATCGACCCCCATGGCCGCAGTGGCAAAGTTTGCCATGGGCGGAAAGGCCGTGGCCAAGAAAGACCTGGGACTCATCGCCAGCACCTACGGGTCGGTCTATGTTGCCCGCATCGCCTTCGGAGCCAAGGATGCCCACACCGTCAAGACGCTCGTCGAGGCGGAAAGCTTCCCCGGACCCTCGCTGGTCATAGCCTACAGCCATTGCGTGGCCCACGGCTACAGCCTCTCGCAGGGACTCGAACAGCAGAAACGCGCCGTCAACTGCGGTTACTGGCCGCTCTTCCGCTACGATCCGCGCCGCGCCGCCAACGGAGAGAATCCCATGAAACTCGATTCCGCTCCGCCCAAGGCCACTCTGGAAGAATTTATGCGCAATGAAACGCGCTTCCAGATGCTGGCGCGCACCCAACCGGAGCGCTCCGCCGAGCTCCAGGCTCTTGCCGCCGCCTCGGTTGCGGAACGGTTTGCCCTCTATCAACAGATGGCGGCCCTCACCCCCACACGACCCACCAGCGGCAAAACCGAAGACAAAGCCTGAACCCCACCGCCAACATGGACCTTCAAACAACCTATCTCGGCCTCCAGCTCCGCAACCCCCTCCTCGCCGGGGCCTCGCCCCTGTGCGACGACCTCGATGTGGTCCGCCGCCTCGAAGATGCTGGCGTCGGCGGGCTCATCATGCACTCCCTCTTCGAGGAGCAGATCACGCAGCAACAGGTCGCCGAGTTCGCCCACACGGAGAACCCGGCGGACATGTTTGCCGAAGCCACCTCCTTCTTCCCTCGCCTGGAAGATTATCACCTCGGACCAGACCGCTACTTCCAGCAGATCGAAAAAATCAAGAGTGCCGTGAGCCTTCCCCTCATCGCTTCCCTCAATGGCACCACCCCCGGCGGATGGGTCGAGAACGCCCGGCATATCGAAGCCGCCGGGGCCAACGCCCTCGAACTCAACGTCTACTACCTGCCCACCAGCATCCACGAATCCGGTGCGCACGTCGAGCAGCGCACCCTCGATATCCTCAAGATGGTCGTCGATTGCGTGAAAATCCCCGTGGCTGTGAAGCTCTCCCCCTTCTTCTCCGCCCCGGCGAACTTCGCCCACCGGCTCGACAAAAACGGGGCCAGCGGACTGGTCCTCTTCAACCGCTTCTACCAGCCCGACATTGATATCGAAGAACTCAATGCACAACCCCGCCTCGAACTCTCCACGCCCGCCGAACTGCGCCTGCGTCTGCGCTGGGCGGCCATCCTCTGCGGTCACGTCACCGCCGACATTTCCATCAGCGGCGGGGTGCACTCCGTCAACGATGTCATCAAGAGCATCATGACCGGTGCGGCAACCGTCCAGATGGTCTCCGCGCTCCTGCGGCGCGGCCCGGAAATCGTGCGGGACATCCTTTTCGACCTCTCCGCCTGGCTCGAAGAGAAGGAATACACCTCCCTCTCGCAAATGCGCGGCAGCATGAGCTTGGAAAAGTGTCCGGACCCCTCCGCCTTTGAGCGCGCCAACTACCTGCGCACCCTCCAACTCTGGAAAGTCGATTCCCGGCACACCGCCGGTTGGGTGGATGCCCCCGCACCCGCGGATTGAATCCCATGAACGTCCTCTCTCAAACCACTGGCTACGCCATCACCGCTCTGGCGCACTTGGCCGCGAGCCCCGCCGCCTCTCTCCTCGTCCGCGAAATCGCCGCCGCCACCGACATCCCGCCCCCCTACCTAGCCAAAGTTGTTCAGCGCTTGGCAGCCGCCGGCATTGTCGACTCCAAACGCGGCTACCGGGGCGGCATCCGCATGGCCGCCCCTCCCGAAACGATCACCATTGCCCAAATCGACAAAGCCGTGGACCTGCAACGCGTGCCCGACCGCTGCCTCCTCGGAATGACTGATTGCAGCGACGCCCGCGACTGCCCCGCGCACAGTTTCTGGGTCAACCAGCGCAAGCAAATCCGCCAGCGGCTCGAGGTGCTCACCCTCGCCGACATTGTCGCTTTCGAAGCCCGCCGGGCGGGACGCGCATCCACCGAAAACATCGAAGCCCTCGCCGTCGAATCCACGCAAAGCCGCTGAGTCCCGGACTCATTACCTCGCCGAGATGGCGTGCAACCCGGCACCCGCCTCTCCGCTCACCCGGCGCGCCCCGGTCTTTCGCCGCCCGAACCACCCCTTGTGCTCGGCAAACCACCGGTCCACATACGCTTTGCTCCCGATCACCACCCCCTCTGTGAAATAGCGCACCCGGCAGCGAAGCTCCTCGATCCGCGTCAGCTCCCCACCTGCCACCTTCCCCTCGCCCAGCAGATACCAGC
>JAFIGE010000123.1 GCA_020831585.1 Opitutales bacterium
GTGGGGACGCTGTGGGAGGGTCGTTTCCGGAGCGTGTTGGTGGAGAACACGCGTGTGGCGGTGCGGGCGGTGGCGGCGTATATCGATCTGAATCCTGTGCGGGCGGGTGTGGTGGACGACCCGAAGGACTACCGGTTCAGCGGCTACGGTGAGGCGGTGGGGTCGGGGAGGTTGAGGCAATACGGGCTCTGGCGGAGGATCGGAGAAAACAAGGGGGATAGACCGGAGATGGTGGCGGCGAGGTATAGGGAGTATTTGTTTGTGAGTGCCTTGGACCCTCGCAAGGGCCGCCCCCTTACAGCGGAGCAAGTGCGCGCGGTCCGGGAGCAGGGGGGGACCGTTGGCATCGCGCAGTTGCTCCGGTGTCGATTGCGCTACATGACTCAAGGGGCGATCATTGGGACGCAGGCGTTTGTGGAGGAGTGGTCGCGTCGGCGGCGCGGAAGCGCGGCGGGCGGTGATTCGGCGCCCGTGGTGACGGCGGCGGGTGGTCTGGAAGCGGAGGGTTTGTTCACGGCGAGCAAGCGAGGGTAGGGGGGCATGTGGACTTGCGTTTGACCTCACCGGTTTTCCGGTGAAAGGTTGGATTCACTTCTTCTTCGACGTATGCGCACGCGAATTCTCTTTGTTCTCTGCATCTTGGCCGGGGCGTTTTTGCTCCGGACGGTTTTTTCCTTTTTTGAGGGAGCGCCCGACGAGGTGAGGTCGGTGGCGGAGGAGCGAGCGGAGGCCTTTCGGGATGAGCGCGGACCGCCGTCGGCGCTCTTGCGCGTCCGTTCGTTGGAGAGACCGGGGGTCAGCCCGCCGAGCCTCCAGCCTCCCCCGGAAGCCTTGGCAGGTGAGGGGGTTCTTTTTGCCGGGCAGGGTGATCTTTTGGCATTGCGGTCGGCTGTGGAGACTGCGGGCGGACGGATCATCGGGGTGCTCGATAAACTGGGGGCGATCCGGGTGCGCGGTGGAGGCGAGGTTTTTGATCGCCTGCGGGCGGATGGGCACGAGGTGGATTTCAATTTACGCGTGACGGTGCCGCCGGTTCCACCCCCGTTTCTTGGCGAAGAGGGCGGAGGGGCCGGTTTCCGCGAAGGGGCGCTATCCTTCCTGGGGGTGCCTCCGGGGAACGATGAGTGGGGCGAGGGGGTGCGGGTGGCGGTTTTGGATACCGGAGTCGCTCCTCACCCGGCCCTTGATGGCGCGCGTATCCATGTTTTGGATTTGGTGGATCGCGATGGAGAGGGTCTCGATCGACACGGTCATGGAACGGCGATGATTTACCAGTTAGCCGGTCGTGATGAACTGGATACGGGCATGGTTCCCGCTGCGGAAATTTTAAGTATCCGTGTGCTGGATACGGAGGGCCGGGGAAACAGTTTCACGCTCGCGGAGGGGATCGTGGCGGCGGTCGAACAGGGTGCCCGGGTGATCAATCTCTCCCTGGGTTCCCCTGGTGATTCCGCCGTTTTGCGGGCGGCGCTGGACTATGCGGAGGCTCACAATGTTATCGTTGTGGCGGCGGCGGGTAATGAAAACATCCCGCGCGTGGCATTCCCGGCGGCCTATGAAAACGTGCTCAGTGTGACGGCAATCGACGCCCAGGGAAGCCGCGCTCCGTTCACAAATATCGGCAAGGTGGATATCGCCGCTCCGGGTATTGCTTTACCGGCTGCCTGGCTGGATGAGGGGTATGTGTGGATGGACGGGACTTCGGGGGCGGCGGCGATCGTTTCCGGTGCGATCGTGCGCATGTTGAGCGAGGATCCGCACCTGTCGCCTCAAGATGTGCGGGCGGTCCTTGCGGCGACGACAAATGATCTCGGCGCCCCCGGGCCCGATCCGGTGTTTGGCATGGGCCTCCTCGATCTCGAACGATTGGAGCGCCGTCACGAGCCGATGATTCACGACTTGGCGGTGGCGGATTTTCATGTGCCGCTTGAACGTTTGGATGGACCCACCGTGCCGCTCACGGTGACCTTTCAGAATCGAGGCACGGAACCCGTGAATGGCGCGCGTCTGCAAATCCGCGTGGATGGTTTGGTGGTGCGGGAGACGCTGGTGAGTCTGCACCCCAACGCCCTCTGGGATACGGAAGTGGCCATTCGCGGGGATCGGTTGGGGCATCCGGAAGGAGTCGTGGTGGAAGCGGTGATTGTGCCGCCCGCTCATATTGAAGACGCCCGTCCTGGGGATAATGTTCGTCGACAGCGATTTCGGTTATTGCCGAAAAATTGAAATTTTGACTAGGATTCATCCCTAAATATTATTTTTAACGGAAAAACAAGTCTCCGTAGTGGGTGAAATCACTAGTTTTTGGATCAATCAGGTCCCTATAAGGGAGGGTGATTTTTATGGACATCTTCTTTATGGAAGTCCTCTCTGACTTTCCTTTCTCTTTCTATGCGCGCAGCCTTACCATATCTCATCCAAGCTTTTTTCGCGGTCGTTCCTTTTGCGGCGGGTGTTTATTTGATGCGCTTGGACCTTGAGCGGCTCTATGAAATCACTGGATTCCGTGTGAGAAAGAGTGAGCGCACTTTCTATCGGGGCCTTTTGAAAGTCACGGGGATTTTGCTCATCCTGATTTCCCTCTTCACCGCTTACCTGATTGCGAAGAGTTTTGGAGTCATCAACTTTTAGGTTATGGCGGTGAGGGCGATTGCGCCCCTTGAGGTCGCGCGTTCACACGACGGAAATTTCATTTTGAATGATTTGAGGGAGGGTCTGGCGGCGACGGATGAGCTGGGCGATGTTTTCTTCGCGGAGGAGGACTTCGGCGGCTTCGGGGTAGGAGTTGTAGTTTTTGGCCGACATCGCTGAGCAGTAGGCACCGGCTCCGCCGATGAGGCAGATGTCGCCGGGTTGGGCGCGGGGGAGGGTGCGGGGTTGGAGGAGTTCGGGATCGCCCGGTGCCGGGGTGAGGATGTCGCCGGATTCGCAACAGTGGCCGACCACGACGTAATCAATCTGCGGGGCATCGGTTGCCTCTGGCAGAATGCGGATGGGGTGCTGCGCTCCGTAGAGGGAGGGTCGGAGGATTTCGGTCATGCCGGCGTCGAGCTTGATGAAGCGGTAGCCGTCGGTCCCGGTGTCGACGACATCGTGCACGGTGGCGAGGATGGCGGCGGCCTTGGCCACGAGGTAGGTGCCGGGTTCGATTTCGAGGCGGAGTTGGCGACCGGTTTCTTCGGCGAATTGGCGCAGGAGATCGGCCACGGCGTTGCCGGCCAGGTCGAGGTTGGTGGCTTTTTCACCGGGCACACGGGCGACTTTGTAACCGCCGCCGAGGTTGACGGTGGTGACGGTGGGAAAGAGGCGGGCCAGGCGGAGGGTGAGGTCGGCGGCGCGTTTCCAGACTTCGGGGTCGCTACCGGAGCCGATGTGGGAGTGGATGCGCTCGATTTTTAGGTGAAAGCGTTCGGCGCGGGCGCGGGCTTCTTCGGCGTAGGCATGCCAGATGCCAAAGCTGGAGGCGGGGCCGCCAACGTTGGTGCGGTTGGTGCCACCGGAACCGAGACCCGGGTTGAAACGGAGGCCGACGGACTGGCCGGGGAAGGAGCGCCCAAACTCCTGGAGCTGGCGGAGGGAGCAGGCGTTGATTTTCAGCCCTCGGGAGACCCAATCGGGAAAGTCTTCCCCAAGTTCCTGGGAGGAGAGGCTGATGCGTTCGAGGGGGATTTCGGCGTGGTCGAGACGGGCGACTTCGTAGAGGCTGCTGGCGTCGAAATGCAGGCCCTTGCGGGCGAAGAGGCGGAGGATATTGATGTTGGGGGCGGCCTTCATGGCGTAGCGCACGCTCAGGCCGAAGGGGGCGGGAAAGGCGAGGACCGCTTTAGCTGCGCGCAGCATCGTGGCTTCGTCGTAGAGGTAGACGGGGGAGCCAAAGCGCTCGCGGAGGTCGAGAGCTTGAGCGCGGGTGAGGTTTTCAAACCAGGCCGTGGAGGTATCTTTCGAATCCATTTGTGAGGAAAGCGTTTGCGCCGGAGGCGGGTGCGTGTCAACCGGTTCGCGCAGATCTTGCGCAAGGGCTGTGTTTAGCGGGAGGCGTAGGGGTCGGCGGCGTCGCGCATGCCATCACCGAGGAAATTAAAGGCGAGGACCGTGAGAACAATGAAGATTACGGGCATGAGGAGCCAGGGGTAGTTCGCGACAACGTCGATATTCATGCAGTCCTGGAGCATCACGCCCCAGCTCACGACGGGGGGCCGCAGGCCGATACCGAGAAAGCTGAGAGCGGTTTCTCCCAGAATCATGCCGGGCACACTGAGGGTGAGGGAAACGATGATGTGGCTGGTGAAGCCGGGGACGAGGTGCTTGAAGATGATGCGCCCGTGGCTGGCCCCGAGGAGGCGGGCGGCGGTGGCGTAATCTTCCTCTCGCAGGGAGAGGATTTTTCCGCGCACGACGCGGGCAAGGCCGGTCCACCCGAAGAGGCTGAGGACCACGGTGATGGCAAAATACACCGTGAGCGGCGACCAGGTGGGGGGCATGATGGCGGCCAGAGCCATCCAGAGGGGGAGGCTGGGGAAGGAATTGAGGATCTCGATGGTCCGCTGGATAATGTTGTCGAAGACGCCTCCATAATAACCGGAAATCCCGCCGATGAGGATCCCGAGGACGAAGGAGATGACGATGGAGATAAGGCCGATGGAGAGGCTGACCTGGGAGGCGTAAATGATGCGGCTGAAGATATCCTGCCCGAAGCGGTCGGCTCCGAGGAGGAAGAAGACGCCGCCGGGTTGGCCCGGATCGATCCCCGCTTCCAGGCGCAGGTTTTCGTAGCGCGAGAGGTTCACCCCGAAGAGGTGAACATCGGATTCAAAGAGCCCGAAGAAGCTGTAGCGATCCCCCCGCACAAAGAAGCCGAGCGGCACGATGTGTTCGCGGTTTTCGACGTAGTAGGTCTTGAGGTTGAGCGGGTTCACCTGCCGCTCCAGCCCGTAGACGTGCAAGCCGTGGGAGAGGCTCAGGCGGGGCAGGGTGGGGGGCGCGTAGGTGTAATCAAAATTCTTCGTGTTGCGCTCGTAGGGGGCGAGCATGGGGGCAAAGAAGGCGATGGCGTAAAGCGCGACAAGCAGATAAAGCGACCAGACGGCGAGGTGGTGCTTCGAAAAGCGCAGCCGGATGAGGCGCCACTGCGAATAGGTCGCGAGCTCGGCAGCGTCGGTGCGGTCGGCGGGTTGGGCGGTGGAGGCGCTCATTGGGCGTTCCCCCCTTCCATGCGCACGCGCGGGTCGAGGGCCATGAGGAGGAGGTCGCTGACAAGCGTGCCGAGCACCCCGAGGAGGCTGAAAATCATCAGGAGCGAGGCGGCCATATACATATCCTGGGCCATAAGAGAGTCGAGAAGGAGGGGCCCCACGGTGGGCAGGCTGAGGATGATGGCGACGATGGCCGAACCGGAGAGCAGCATCGGGAAGATGCCCCCGATTCCTGAGACAAAGGGGTTCAGGGCGAGGCGCACGGGATACTTCATGAGCAGCTTGAAGGGCCGCACCCCTTTGGCGCGGGCCGTCGTGACGTAGGGCTTGCGCAACTCATCAAGGAGGTTGGCGCGCATCACGCGGATCATGCTCGCGGTGCCCGAAGTGCCCACCACGACGATGGGTATCCAGATGTGTTTAAGGAGGTCGAGGACCTTGCCCCAGGTCCAGTTCGGCTGGGCGGCGTATTCGGGGGAGAAGAGCCCGGAGACATTCACACCGAAAAACTGCGAACTCACATACATGAGGAGGAGAGCGAGGAGAAAGTTGGGGATGCACATCCCGATGAACCCGATGAGCGTGGCGGTGTAATCACCGAAGGAATACTGGCGCACGGCCGAATAAATCCCGATGGGAAAGGCCACCACCCAGGTGAAGATGATCGTGCCAAAGGAAATGAGCACAGTGAGGAGAACGCGGTCGCCCACGAGGGCGTTGACCGGACCCCCGGTCTGCATGGATCTCCCCAGAAATCCTTGCAGCAAGCCGAGGTCTTCGCGGTCGAAGGAGAAAAACCACGGAATCCCCAGCCAGCGGACGTATTTTTCCATGGGCCCGGCATCGAAGTGGAAGAGCTCCTTCATTTCCTCGATTTTCTGTTCCGCGCCCCCTCCGCCCTCTTCTTCGAGTTGGGCAATGTAGATGGTGAGGAAATCGCCCGGCGGGAGCTGGATGATGACAAAGGAGACAATCGAAATTACAAAGAGCGTGGGCACCATGATGAGCAGGCGACGCCCGATGTAGGGGTGGCGGAAACCGGCGAGGAGGACGGCGCAGACCACGATGAGGAGGAGCATCCGCTGGATCACCTGTCCCAGCCGCACGCCCTCCGCGTCCACGATGTAGCGCGGGGGGACGGGGTTGATGAGGAGCTGCCGCACTTGCTCGCGGGCACCGGGGGTCTCCCGTGGATTGCGCCAGGAGAAGGTTTCCTGAAACGTGTTGCCCGGGGTGAAAAAGTCCCAGCTGTGGACGGCGTTTTCGGGGACGTTCATGATGTCCGCGTCCGTCACGACGAGGCGGGGAGGTGAGCTGGCCACGCTGATCGTCCAGAGGTTCTCTGCCGCGATGTCCATGACCTCATTGAAGATCGCGACCTGCTCTTCCGTGGTGGTGGCGCCAAGGGCTTCGTCGTAAGCTTCCATGGCGCGACGCACGGGGCTGCCGGGGGCCGGTTCATCGGCTCCGGGGAGTTGGGCGTCGGGGTGGCCCTGCAAACCGCCCCGGCGAAACCAGAAAGCGTAGGCGCGCGCCCAGTCGGAGAAGGGGTTGCTCGGCACGAGCATGCGGGGTTCGAGGAGAGGGAGGTATTCGCCGTTGCTGCCCCACACGCTGAGATCGTGCTGGAGGGCCTCGACTTCCCGGCGGAAGAGACCGAGGGAGCGCTCCCGGGCCGTCACGCGCAGGTCGACGCGCGCCCAATCCTCCACGAGGGCCTGGGCCGGTCCCCCGCCGATCGTGCCGGAGACGTTGAGAAAGACCTGCAGGCGGGAGCCATCGGGAAAGGTGCGGTAGCCGTGCCGGTCGCGACCGGTGAGCCCGAGGGAGTCGAGGAGGGCGGCCGCGCGCGCGGGGTCGTATTCGGTGAAGGCGCGGTAGAGGCGCTCATGGAAAAAGGGGCTTTCGGGCGGCGGGGCGGCCTGGGCAGGCTCGGCGAGCCCCATGTATTCCGTCTGGATGATGTTTTCGCGGTTGATCGCGAGGGAGAGGGCCTGGCGGAATTCCTTTTGGTTGAAGAGCCAGCGTTTGTTCGCCGAGGCCGGGTCGCGCGGGTCGTCGCGGCGGTTGAGATTGGGCTGGATGACCATGGGGGAGCGGTCACCCGCCATCCAGTGGTGCAGGCGGTAGTTGTTCCGCTCCTGGTTGTCCGTGAGGAGAGTGTATTGGTTGATGGGGATGCCGGTGGTCTGGAGAACCACCTCCCCGTTGGACGCCGCCACGCTGATCATGTCTCCCGAGCGCAGATCGAAAAGCAGCCGGTCAAAGTAGGGCAACTGGTTCCCCTCCGTATCGACGGCGAAGTAGTAGGGATTGCGGACGAGGGTGTAGGGCGGATTGGCGCGCGGGCTTCGCTCGATCCAGGGCCCCAGGCGGGGGCGGCGGTAGTCCCCGGAGCCGAAAAAGTAGTTGGAGTAGAGCGCCCGGAGGGACGGCATGTTGCGCTGAATGCGAAGGGCCTCGAGATCCGCCGGATCGCCCGTCTCCGGATGAAAGCGCCGCAGGTAGTGGGCCGGGAAGGAGACCACCCACAGCCCCGGATAGGACGCCATGCGCTCCAAAAAGAGGCCGTTGGGCTCGGGGAAGCGGAAAACCACCGTGAAGTCGTCGATTTTCTCCACCGTGCCCACCTGCCCGCGAAAGCGCAAAATCTCGGCCGACTCAGGAAAAACGGTGGGGTTTTTCGCCTCATATTCATACCAGAACATGATGTCGTCGGCCGTAAACGGATGCCCGTCCGACCAGCGCGCCCCCCGGCGGAGATGGAAAGTGAAGGTCCGTCGATCCTCCGATGCCTCAAATTCCCGCGCCAGGTGGGGCACGATGGGGTAGCCAAAGTGGGTCCAGCGGACAAGGTTGGGATAGGAGAGGCGGTGGGGGAGGTTCTGGTCGATCATCCCCGGATTGGAGATGAGAAAGGTCCACGAGCCCCCGTATGTGCCGATGCCATCGACGCCCTCGAGCACCACGGGCTCCGGGCCCACGCGCTCATGCACCGGGGGGAGATGGCCCTGTTCGACCAGCTCCCGCAGAATGGGGGATTCTCCCCGGGGAAACCAGGGGGCCGCTTCGCCTTCGCTGTAATCGACGGTGCGGAAGACGTTGGGCGGGTTGTCGATATCGAAGCTCACATCGCGGGCTGCCTGCGCGCGGGCAATATCCTCCGCGGCAAACTCCAAGGGCTCCGCCGGGATGGACGGACGGAAGAGCCACGCCCAGAAAATCGCGCAAACGAGCAACCCGATCAGCGTCAGGCAGAACCGTCCGATTACCTTCACAAAGGAACTTCGAGGAGAGAGGGGATGGGCCATTTCAAGGGAGGGGTTTAATATAGGGAGTCCACCTTCGGTAGTTGCAAACGAAAACGATGGTGGGTCCCACTTTAACATTCCAACTGGCATGCCCCGGGGAAGGGAAGGCCCGAATTTCACGAGGATGTTCCGGTTGCCAAGTCTCTGCTTCCTTGGGCTTGAAAGGAATGGGCGGAGGGTGTTGAGTGATTTGATGGGAAATACCTTCGGAACGCTTTTCCGGATATCCACCTGGGGCGAGAGCCATGGGGGCGGTGTGGGTGTGGTGGTAGACGGATGCCCCCCGCGCATCCCGCTCAGCGCCAGCGAGATTCAGAAAGAGTTGGACCGTCGTCGGCCCGGCCAGAGCGCGATCACGACACCTCGTAAGGAGGCGGACGAGGTCACTATTCTATCCGGTGTCAACGAGGGCCTGACGCTGGGCACGCCAATCGCCATGAATGTCACCAACAAAGACGCGCGCCCCTCGGCCTACTCAGAGATGCGCGAGTCCTTTCGGCCTTCGCACGCCGACTTCACTTACGAGGCGAAGTATGGCATTCGCATGGCCGAAGGGGGCGGGCGTTCCTCCGCGAGGGAGACGATTGGTCGGGTGGCGGGTGGCGCGATCGCCCGCAAGATTCTGGAAATGTGGTGTGGCATCCGCATCGTTGCCTATGTCGAACGCATTCATGATCTCGCGATGGAACCATTGGCGACAGCTCCCGATGCAGCTCTCGTTGAAGCCAATCCCGTACGTTGCCCGGACGCCGCGCTCGCCGATCGAATGGTCGAGCGTATCCAAGCGATGCGAGCGGAGGGTAACTCGGTGGGCGGTGTCATTCGTTGCCACCTGCTGCATGTTCCGCCGGGCTTGGGCGCGCCTGTCTTCGACCGTCTGGAGGCCGATCTGGCCAAGGCAATGCTCTCCCTGCCGGCAACAAAGGGGTTTGAGGTCGGAAGCGGTTTTGCCGGCACCTACCTGACCGGGGCGGAGCATAACGATGCTTTTGAGAATCGCGAAGGGCGCATCCGCACCACGACCAACCGCTCCGGCGGCGTGCAAGGGGGCATTTCCAACGGTGAAGAAATCACCTTCGCCGTGGCCTTCAAACCCACGGCCACAATCATCCGGAAACAGAACACGGTGGATCGAGCGGGCAACCCTGTTGAGTTGATGGGCAAAGGCCGCCACGATCCATGTGTCCTTCCGCGCGCTGTGCCGATCGTCGAAGCTATGGCGGCCCTCGTTCTCATCGACCATGCCATGCGCCAGCACGCACAAAACAAAACCTTTGCCGATTTGGCGGCATCTCAACACACTTTGACATGAGTGCGGTTTACCTCATCCTCGGAGCCGGGGACTCCGGACGCGCCGATCTGATCGCGCAATTGGTCCGGACCGGTCTTTCCCCTGACGACGGCCCCTTCGGCGTCTACCACTCTGTCGCGGACGCCGCCGCTTCGCCCGATGCTTACGCGGCGCTGGCCCGGCTTCCTTCCACGTCGGTGGCTCTCCTGCCCGAAGACTGGCCCTCCGGAGACACCACCCCTCCCATCCTCGCCGGTGCGGCCACCCTTGTGCTCTCCCTCGATGGGCATGGCGATCCGCTCGATCAAATCGAGGCGGCCAAGGATTGGATCGTCGGGGAGGGTCACACCCTGGCCCGCATAATCACGGTGATCGATTGCGCGCTCGCGCAGCGCGCGCCCAAGAGCCTCCCCTGGTTCGAGGCGTGTATCCATTTCAGCGACGTCGTTCTGCTGGGGAACCGGAGTGACGATGCCAAGAAGTGGATTCACGATTATGAGAAAACGCTTCACCGCAAGGCCCTTCCCGCCCTCATTCGACTCCTGAAAAAGGGCGGACGTGTGGACGGTTGGGACGAAGTCCTTTTCCCGGAAGCCCGCCGACTATCCCTCTATTTTGATCCCCCGGAGGAGATTACGGTCGACTCCGTGATGGAAGAGGGAGCGACGCTGGAAGATGAACTACCCTCGAAGGATGCACCCGAACCCCTGCCGGGCGATGCGGAGAGCGATCTTTATTTGCAGCGGCTTGACTCGGGACAGCGGCGCCTGCGGCTCCCGAACATCCGTGAACTCCTTTCCCCGTAGGACCTTCTTCTCTTCCCCCCATTCCCTCTCCTCGCTCATTATATGAAAGTCTCTCCCCTCGTTCGCTCGGTTTGGCTCGTCTCACTGTCTTGCTGGATGGGCAATACGGCTGTTCTAAAGGCTGAAAACGAGGGTAGGGACAATGAAGAGTCCACTTTCCGGGCGGCACTCATCGAATCCACAATGGTGCCAATTTGGGGAGCAATTGAGTTTTTCGATACCACGCTGCCAGGAACCTTGGCTCCGTATGACCTTTCGCTTGAGTTCCGTCCCCGTCTTGGCGATTTGCCCCGCCGCGGCTTCATCCGGTATCCCTTTACCTTGCGTTACGGCTATGCGGAGGGGCTTGAGGTGGGCACCCGGTTCACGCCCGTTTCCCCCAACCCGTTTCGCCGAAAAGAAGATGAACGCAGGTGGAGCCTGGGGGAAATCGCTCCATTTGTGCGGGTCGATCTTCCCTCTCCCTGGCTGCGCATCTGGGACCTGGCCACTTTTGAATTTCGCTTGCGGCAGCCCCTGGGGCGTCCGCCAGAGGGGCTCATTGATGGGCACACCCGCATCGAACCTATCCTCACCTTCTCGCGCACGATTGTCGATGATCCCCACACTATTCTGTATCTAAGCCTCAAATACGACTATGCGGTCGGTGCCTGGGGGCGGGCCAAGCCGGATCCGGAGCGCGTTCTCCGGAAAGACATTTTCGAAATCTCGCCGGGCGTGCTCTACAAACCGGATCAACTGGGCTACTTTTTCCAATACACACTTCGGCATACCGATGAGCCCACAGAGTATCGCTTTGCGCATGTGTATCACGCGGGTGTGGTGTGGGATGTGCCACCCGACCAATCACAAAGCCTGCGGCTTTCCGGCAAGTGGCAGGTCGAGGCTGGCTACAAACTCACCGATGAGCAGCGACGTTCCGTCAACCACTCCATCACGGTGCGCGTAAGGTGGCGGGGCGATCTCAAGGCCCTGCTTCCACGTCGTGACGGACCGCAGGAGTAGAAGCGGGTGCCGTTTCAGTCGAGTTCGAGGCGGATGCGATAAAAGCTTGGAGATGGTCCCTCCACCGGGAGGGTCACCCATCCGTCTTGCGCTGCCGGAAAGGGTTCGATCCTGGAATCGAAAAGGGGCTCTCCCCATGTTTGCAGATCCACCGAGGATTCCAATTGGTAGAAGACATCCGAACGGTCCGGGTGGCGGAAAAACTTTACCGTGCGTTGGTCGGCTGAGAATTCGAGGGTCAGCAACGCGACGGTCGGCTCCTCCGCCCAACCCAAGCCGAGTGCGTAGCGAATGAGGTTCGGCATGCCGCTGCCGGTTGGGTCCGCATCGGGGGCGGAGAATGCAGGGTTGTTGCGTCGCGCAGGGTCGGTGAACTCCAAAAAGAGCCAATCACCGAAGCGCCGGGCGGGGCCGGAAGCGACGACGATGTCATCCAGCCGCAGGGCCGCCCGCGGACCGCTGCTGCCGGAGATGTGGTGGTAAAGCCACCGCAACTGCACAAGGGGTTGACCGTGGGCCGCAGAAGGTAGAGAGACCGGTCCGAAATGCTCGCTGTGACCAGCGGTGGTGTTGCGCACGTAAAGGAGGGACTCGCCGTTTTCATCGGTCAGATCCTCCCACTGACTGCCGAGGCCGATGCGGTATTGCAGGCGAAGTGCATAAATGCGGCTATTGGGCAGATCCGTGCCCGCTGTCCACGAAATGCGGGTCTGGGTTGCTTGCCGGGTATCCAGCGAGAGCACCGCCGCCCCCAAATCACGCCCGCGTCCTGTATTGATAAAACGGATACCTTCTGATCCGAGTCCATTGATGCGGGTGCGCGAGGAGGCGCGGTAGGGAAACAACGCATCCTCGGCGTCGGCGGCATCGGCGGGTGGGATGCGGTAGGCAAAGATCGAGGGCGTTTCAAGTCCGGGATCCGTGACATCGCTTTGGGTAAAGAGCATGTTTGCCGGGTAGGAACCGGCGGGCTCATCGGGAGACCAGAAATCGAAAGTGTATTCGTTTTCCCCCAAAACAAAGGGCTCTCCATAGATGAGAACGCGGGCGGTGTGGCTGCTGTCACCCGCAACCACTGTAAAGGTGGCCTCTCCCGCGCGAAAAGCGTCGAGAGTGAGGGCTTCTTCCGCAACGGTGCCGGAAAGCATGGTATCATCGGAGGAGGAGAAAAGGGCCGTTTCCGTGTTTTCGAGAGCGGGAAACCATTCCCTTAAATCGATTGTCAGGGCGACTCCCCCCACCATTTCAAGGAAGTCCGGGGGTGGGGGAGGGATCTCCGCGAAGACGGCTTCGACGCTGGTTGCTTGGCTCACATTGACGGAAACCGTCGATCCTGTGCTCACTGCGGGCGTGCCGCCCCCCACGCTCACCCGCCATTCGATGAGGCGTTGACCGTCGGCCGGATGAGCTGTGAGGGTCACCGGATAGCCAGGGAAGTAAAGGCCGGTCCAGGGATCGGCGGCAGAGGTGACTCCCGGTGTGGAGTCGTCGATCAGGAGGGTGTTGACCTGCACCCGACCCTTTTGCTCATCGTTTACACGCACGGTGAGGGCGCGCTCCGGCCCGATGAAGAAGAAGCTGCGGATATGCGAACGCTGTATCGACGGTTGATTCTGTGCCCAGCTGAGGAGGTTATTGCGGTTGCTTGTATTGAACGGCCGGTCCGGGTTGCTCAGCGGGGCACCATTCCAGCGGGCGACAGTTTCCGCCATGAGAGGTGAGATTTCATCGAAGGTGTCGTGGATGATTTGTTGAAAGCGCGCCGTGAGGAAATGGCTGTTGAGGAGATCGGCGAAGCGGTTGATGAAGCGCGTGCGGAAATCCGGATTGTCCAGCAGGCTGGCGAACAACTCGTAACCGAAAGGCCGCGGATGCGTGCCCGTGGCCAGACCCAGGAGGAAGTTGCCCGTGTGCAAAGTCGAGTCGAAGTCCTTCACATGGAAGCGCCAGCGCCCGTCTCCGAAACCCTCGTTTTCCGGCTCCCGCGCACGCCAGAAGACGACCTCCGGCGCGTAGTGGTCGTCGCCCGCGAAAATTTTCAGAATGAGGTGATCAATGAAGGAGCTGAGGCAGATCCGTTCGCCCGCTGCGGCGTAATGCGCCGCGTTCGCCATGTTGTTTTGGATAATGAAGGCGCGCATCTCTTCAAAGTCGGCCATGTCCTGGGGGATGCCGTTGGAGAGGGTGTAGATCCGGTCGCTCATGCGGATGGGCAGGCTTGGGTTCGTTTCGTGACGGTAGGAAATGTCGATTATGGTCACGTTATCCGGATCGAGACCGTAAAGGTTTTCGAGGTGGCGGTTGTCAAAGCGGTCGCGGAGCAGCGAGAGGCCCCAGAACTCGCCGTTGATGAACTGCTTCACCGGTTGGATACGGCCCACTGCGCCTTCGTAGACGCCCTGATAAAGGCGGCTGAAAGCGGTGTCGTAGAAGTTGGGCGTACGCAGAATAAGCCGCTGATGGCGGGTGGTATCGGAGTTAGGTGCCCCGGCAAAGGATTCAGCGAAGAGGGGGTAATCGAAAATGCCTTCGTCTTCGCCGGTGGTGCGGGCGTAGAGGCGGATGCTTTTGAAAGGCCGCATACGCGAGCAATTGCCCTGGATGCGAATGCCGCCCGCCTGTTCAAGAAAGCGGGTGCCGTCGGCAAAAAACTCCACGTGTGCGGCGCGCTCGGTCTCACTTCCGCGCCGGTTGTAGTTGCCCCAGTTGCAAATACGCCCCCCGGAATTGGTGACGTGGTCGACCCCCGCCACATAGATGCCGTCGAGAAAATCGAAAAGTCCGTCTTCGTTTACACTGAGCGAGACAATCGGAATTGGATAGGCGAAGGCATTGGTCGCCGAGACAAAGTAGGTGGCGGTGGTGATGGGGCCGCCCGCGCCGTCGCGGAAGGCGCGCGCCCGCACAACCGTTCCTTTTTTTATCGGCGAGGTCGGGAAGTATGCGGGGCTGGAGTCCGCCGTGGTGGAAATGAGGGAGAGCTTGTTCGGCTGGTGGCTGCGGTCGACCACGGAGATCGGACCGGTGTAAACGCTGGAGGTAAAGCTGTTTTCGAGCAATGGTCCATTCCGGTAGGAGTTCATGTAGCTGTAGGTGGTGCCGCTGAGGTTGTGGATATCCGGCTCCGAGCCATCAAGCGTGTAGACGACCGTGACTTCCGGGTCCGGATGCGCCAGTTGCAAATCAAAGGGTCCGCTGTGCGCGCCCGCCGCATGGGACAAGGTGACCGGCTCAATGAGCGCGGCAAAGGGTGTTGTGGTGTTGGGGGCTTCCGGAGTCGGCTCATAAAAGTAGGCCCAGACCGATGGATTATCACCACGCCGCCCATACGAGATATCCCGCGGCACGCGCACGGCGGGCACAAAATCCGCCGTGCTTCCGTCCGGCCGGGTGAGGAGAAGGTCTTCCCCGGCGGCGGAGATACGGAAGTTGGTGTGCGGGCGCAGATTTTCCGGAGACGCCGTCAACCCGTAGTGAAGATTTAAATACTGCTCCACCCCCGCTTGTTCCTCCACGGAAAGGCTGCGGTTGAAAAGCAGCACCTTCGCAATCTCTCCGCCAAAGGTGCGGGAGTCGTCGTGCGAACTGGCCACGGGTACCCGCTCGTATTGCGCAAAGAGGGTTTGCCCAAGACTCCCTGTCGCCTCCCGGAGGAGCTCCCCGTCGCGCGTGAGGCGGGCGCGCGCCGTAGCGGCCTCTCGTGCAGCCCCCATGATGTGCCACTGTTGTTGGGAAATCGCGGCTGGCGCAGTGATGTCGATGCCCAAGGGTAGTCGCAGGCGGAAGCCGCCTCCACTCACGATCTCCAGGATGCTGCTGCCGGCGTTATCGGGGTTGGAGCCACGGAAACCGCCAAAGAGACCCGAACTCGTCCCACCCGTCCAGCGCGCGAGGGCGAGGAAGGTGAAGTCGGAGAAGTCTTCCATGCCCGAAAAGGCGTCAGTTGGCAAAAAGAACTGCTGTGCGGCGCCCCGGTTGAACCGCAGGACCGGTCTTCCATTTAGTCCATCGGCCACATAGACGGGGCGTTGTACTGCATTGGGTTGGGTGGCGTGGTTGCCGAGTCCGCTCAAATCCGTCCAAGTGCTCACGGTCGCGCCATCCGCCAGATTCAGTGCGTCCGCCTGCAAATGAAGAACAAGACCCTCCACCGCAGAGGGGGCGAGAGGGGCGGGCGCAGTCGTATCCACCAGGCCAGGGCGGTCTTTCCCGGAGGCCCACACAAGGAGATACTCTCCAGTCCCCAAAACCCAGCCATCGGGAAACGTCCACTTGAAGGGACTGCCTGCATTATCAGAGAGGCCCCAGCCACCCAGATCAACCGCCTCCGTGCCCGCATTGTAGAGTTCGATCCAGTCCTCAAAGTCCCCGTCTTCGTCCGCGAGCGTGCTTCCATTAGACGCCATAAACTCATGGATACGTACAGACGCACTGAGCCCTGTGACTAGAATCAAAGAAAGGAATATCAACGTATTCCGGAGAGGGAAAGGGGTAGGCAATTTCATTAAAGCCTACAGGCTGTATCGGCAAAAGGAAATGGGCAATCTTTCTCGACCAGCTAGCATAAAATGACGACGTTTTTTTTCTTGTGCGATGGCTTTGGAATTGCTGAAGTGGTTGGATGCTTCGAAACATCACACCCCGTTCGCGGAAGCGTCGGCCGCGGGCGATTTT
>JAFIGE010000124.1 GCA_020831585.1 Opitutales bacterium
ACATCGATTTGAACCCGGTGCGGGCGGGTCTGGTGGAGGATGCGGGTGCCTATGGTTTCAGTGGTTTCGGAGAGGCTTGCGCGGGTGGCAGGGCAGCGCGGCGGGGAATCGCCCGGATCGAGGGCAAGATGACCTGGACGACCCAATGGCACGAGCGCTACCGGGCACGGTTGTGCAGCCGGATGGGTCCGGGAATGCGGCCTCTTCGAAGAGACCAGAGGAGCGCAACAGCCGGTGCAACGAAGGAGAAAGCGGTGCCCCGAGCGGGTCTGGCGGAAGAATCGGGGCTTCTCTCAAAGATCCGCGCCTTCAGTGAGAGCTGGGTTGTGGGGTCGGTTGCGTGGGTGGAGAGCTTCTGTGGGGCCAATGGCTGGCTCGGTTTTCGAAGGGGAAGAAAGCCCAAACCGCTCATTGAGGAAGGCGGTGCCGACTTTGCGACGGTCGCGAGCGCGGCAAAAGGCCACTGAAAAGTGTGACAACCTTCGTGATCACACCCCCGCGCCCTTTCGCGATCCCAACCCTCTTGCAAACAAAGTGTTCTGCTCATTCTCGTCAATTTGGAGAAGCGATGGATCAAGCGTCCCGCTGGTTGATTCACGACAAAAAAACAACCCGCAGATCTGTGCGGGCCCCATTGTGGAACCCTGGCAACAGACCTGCGGATTTTACCTCAATCCTACTCGGTAGGATACCCCCTGAAAATTCAGGCCCTGCGGCGGCGCACGTAGATCAGTGCGGCCAGGGCGACCAGGCCAAGGGCAGCGGCTGTTTGGCTCGGCTCGGGAATGACGACGAGGTTGTCGACGTAATGCGTTGTGCCGTTGTTGGCATTGAAGGAGAAGATGATTTGGGCCCAGTCCATGCCCGCTCCGCTCAAGTCCACGGTGGAGAAGTCGAGGGTAAGGGTATCGCCATCCGTGTCCCAAATGCCCACCGAGCTGAGCTGCGTCCACCCGACACCGTCCCCTTGCAGGGCCACTGTCAGTTCGCCCCAGAAGCCGGTATTGCCGGTGGCCTCATTGGAGGTGATGTCGACATAGACGAGACCTTCGTTGCCCAAAGCCGCCCAAAAGGCACCCGGGTCCGGAAGATTGATTTGGAAATCCCAAAACTCCTGACTGGTGACTTCGAGTGCGAAGCTGCCCTCCGTCACGCCGGTCGAAGAGAGTTGGAAGGTGGAGGTGGAGGTGGTGAAGGCCGGCTCAATAGCGGTGAGATCTTCAAAACCGAAGATATATGCGTTAGCGCTCAGGGCAATGGGAGCCGCAAGCGTGAGGATAGACGAGACGAGTATTTTATTCATGGATATGGTTTTGTTTATTTGTTTTTGACATGGCGTTCCCAAAAAGAACGGAGTGTAATTTCCGGGAGTTCGCATGAGAGAGAGGAGTTTTCCGTTACGCGGTCCGCTTTCGAGAGTCTGGAAGTTGAACGTTGAGGAAGGGGTTGCCGGGAAAGGATTGGCTTAGTGGAAGTGGAGACGGAGGTTGTCGAAATAAAGCACCATTCCGCTTTCCCTGGCGGCGAGGCTCTTGACGGGGCTGCGTCCCCAGGTTCCTGCGGAAAGGCCAAGGCCCATGACAAAGGGCACATGCGCCACGGCATCATCTGCGAGGGCCTTGACGGCCTCTTCGGGAAAATCAAACCGATAGGTTCGCCACTGGCCGCGGGGCGGGAGGGCGCGGTGGCGTTCCGAACCGGTCGGCTCCACTTCCTGGTAACCAAAGAGTTGGCTGTCGAGGGCAAGGAAGGGCTTGGCATAGGTTCCGAAGCGCCCCTTGGAGGAAGTCGGCGGCTCGTTGACCCAAAAGGCGAATATATCCACCTCCAGAGCGACTGGACCTGCCGGCAGGACACCCACATTGCGCGCCGCCAGGACGGCATGGAAAGCCTGCGGGTTCTCTTCGTTTTCCGGGAAACGAATGGCGACCTTGAGCGACTGCACGCCCTCGTTCGCCTCTTCTGTTGAAATGACGGCGGCTGCTCCGCCGAGGGCGAGCCATGTCGTGGCTTCCTCCTCCCAGCCGTCCACCAGCGGGGGCATCGGCTCGGCCCGAAGGAAGGGGACGAGGAAGGAGACGGTGAGAATGAGAAAACGTTCCCGTAAACGTGAAGTCGGTATCGAAAACATAGGTTTGCGTTCTCTTTATTTTGCGATGCGTTGCAAACGTCTCTTCATTGAACGTTGAGGCCGGTCTCCGGCTCAATTCGGGAGCCCCTCAACGCCGAGTGGGAAGTCGATGCGATCGAAGTGAAGCGAACCCGGCGGTGTCGGGAGCGAGGAAGGGGTGTGGCTTACAAATGGATCGCGAGCATGGCACCCCAGGCATGGGCGCGGCTGGAGCGGGGGGCGAATTCTTCCCAGAGGGTGCCGTCACCGGAGGCGATCATGGGTTCGAAGAAGCGGCGGCAGAGATCGGCGGCCTCGGCCTGGCGTTGGTGGGCGGCGAGGGCGCGGCAGAACCAGGCGAGGGCGTGCGGGGTGTTGCAGGGAACGACCCGGCGGGCGAGGCGGGCGCGGTCCGTCGTGGGCTGACAGAAAACCGGTGTGGACTTGCGCATCCAGGCGACGGGGTAGTCGGCGGGCAGGCAGAGATCGAGGAGGCGGGTGGCTTCTTCCGGATCGAGCATCCCCGTGGCGGCGGCATAACCGGTGGTGATCTGGTTGTGGCGCGGGGCCATCCATGGGCGGAGTTCAGCGGGAGCGGAAGGGTGGTCGGCGGTGCACACGCGGACGCTTCCGCCAAGGGGCTCGCCCTCGGCGGCGGCGAGCATGAATTCGCGGTCGATGGAATTGGGGGCAACTTCGAGCGCCCACGGTCCGGCGGTCTCGGGGGGCAGGTCGATTTCGACCGGATGGAAGACGGGGTTTCGTCGCCAGGGGTCTTCGGGTGTGTGGTCAAAAAGCGTTTGATCGCCCGAGGTGAGGCGCACGGGACCGGGTGCGGCGAGGAGGAGACGACGGGGCGGACGCGTCCATTCGAAGCGCAGGGTGAAGGGCTCGGCGCGCCCGGTGTCTTCGGGGAAATGGCCGGAGGCAAAGTCGTGGTGGTAGCCCCACCAGAGCCGGGCTTCGTGCGCGGGGCTGCTGTCGGCATCGAGGATGCGCCCGTCGCGCAGGAAGCAGGCCCGCCAGGCGGCACGGATTTCGCGGGCGCGTTGGGCGAAGGCGGGGGCGCGGGAATCGCCGAGGAGTGCGGCCAGTTCGGCGAGGCGCTTCCAGGCGAAGGACCAGAGGGCGTTAAGGGCGGCGGAGCGGGGATGCCGCGCCAGTTCGAAGCTGTTGCAGAGGAAAATCCAGCCGGGCACGTCGGTGAGGAGGCCGGAGCTGTCGGCGTGTTCTTCGAAGGCGCGGGTGGCGGCGTGGGCGGCGGCGAAGCCTTCGCGGAGGAGGATGCGATCGCCCGTGAGGGCGTGGAGGCGCGCCACCGTGTCGGGCAAGGCAAGGGCGAAATCGGGGATTCGGCCCGCCGCCGCCGGACTGGGATAACACATGCGCGGGACCCCGTCCGCGTCCGCGCCGCGCAGATACTGCCGGAACCAGCGGCGGAGGGGCTCGACGGTGCCAAAGAGGCGGGGGAAGGCTTCGAGGTAAATGGCCGGATCGTGGTATTGCGCGCGCTCGCGGCGCGGACAATCGGTGAGGAGGTCGTCGCAGTTGAGGCGGATACTCCGGGCGGCGGCGGCGAGGAGGGCGTGGTCGCGCGCGGGGAGGTCCTTGGCTTTCGGGTCGGTGCGCCAGGTTTCCCGGAGGGGGTAGTGGTATTCGCGCAGGGAGGCGGACCGCACGCGCACCCCCGATGGAAGGGCGAGGTAGCGCAGGGCGCGTTTGTCGAAGGATTCCCAGCGGCGTCGACCGGCGGGCATTTCGAGGATTTCACGGAAATCGCCCCCGGAAAATCGGTGGTCGGGGAGCCCGGCGCGGGTGAGGGACTCGCCGTGGAGAACTTCGCAGGTGAGGGACCGGGGACTCTCCAAATCGAGCGAAAGAAAACCGAAAACGATGCCCTCGAAGGCCCAGACCTGCCAGCTGTCGACCTCGCCGACAGGGTGCGCGCGAAAGGTCTCTCCGGCGAAGGGCGGGAGGTCGCGGGGGAGGAGCTGCGGCCGTTCGGGCAGGGGATGGGCGGCGACCACGGCGGGCGTTTTCCAATGGGCGGGAAGGTCACCGCGCAGCCATGTTTCGGGATCGGTTGCGAGATCGAGGTGTTCGCCGAAAAACTGGCAGGGATGCAGGCGGGGGGCTCCGGCGAGAAAACCCGCCGAGGGGGCCGCGCGCCAATGGCCGGCGTGGGCAAGGGAGAGATCGAGTCCCTTCGCACACACGCGCCCGTCGAAAAGGAGCCCGGCCATGCAGGCGGCATGGGATTGGTTCGAGATCCCGGCGTGGTAGGCGCGCACGCGCAGGCGGTTGCGACCGGGGCGGAGGTGGGCGCGCAGGTCGAGGCGGTCGAAGTATTGCCATGGAGCGACTTCGCGCAAGGGGCCGTGGTGGAGCCAGCGCCCGTTGAGCCAGAGCGTGAACCAGGTGCCGCAAGTCAGGGCAATCCAGGCTTCCTCCACCGCTGCCGCAAAGTCGTCAGCTATCGCTGTTTCCGGCAGGGTGAAGTCGCAGCCGAAATCAACGTATTGATCCGGGCGCGGTTCAAGGTCCTGCGCCCACCACCATGCGGAGTTGGCGAAAGCCTCCGCTTGCTTGGCTGCGGGGATGGATGCGGTGAGACCGGCGCTCATGCCTGCCAATCAAAAGCGGACGTGACAAAGGGCCCCTCCCCGGCGCGGACGGCGGCATAGACCCTGGCCGCACCGGAGGGTGATCCCGCATCCCCCACCATGCCCGAGGTGTCGATTGTGCCGCGGGCCATGAGCTTCAAAACGGCCGCGAGGTCCCGCAACTGGCAGTCGCGCGGCACAAGGACGGTGGCCTCGGTGTCGAAGAGATCCCAATACGGCAAGGCGGGGTTTTCCGCATAGGTCGCCTGAACGACGAGCCGCGCTCCCGCATGGGGTTGGTCGTCCCAGGGGAGGCGGCGCAGGAGACGCGCGCAGGCGGTGAAGACGCTGGGCACACCCGTGGCCTCGACGACGATGTCGGCCCCGCCGGGAGCAACGCTGGCAAAGGCGGCGGCGAGGTCGTCGCCCGGATCGACCGTCTCCAAACCCGCCGCACGGGCCGCCTTGCGTCGCGCGGGGTGAAGATCGGCGGCGACCACGCGTGCGCCGGTGGCGGCGTGGAGAGCGGCGGAGAGTCGCCCGATGGGGCCGAGACCAACCACAAAAACCGTCTCGTGCGGAGAAGGGCGGCTGAGGCGCAAACCGTGGTAGGCGATGGCCATGAGCTTGGCGATGGAGGCTTGGAGCGAATCGAGGTTTTCCGGGATCAGGACCACCTCATTGATGGCGGCGACGGCGTATTCGCAATGCCCGCCCCACCACAAGTTGTGCGCGGCGCGCTTGGTGCCGGTGCAAAAGACGCGGGTGCCGGGAGCGAAGCGGGGTTCCTCGCTTCCGCATTCCACGACCTCACCGACCATGGCGTATCCGGGGATAAGCGGGCAGGGGGGCGCGGCGGGTTCTTTGCCCGCGAGCACGCGGGCCTCCGTTCCGGGGCTGATGCAGGTGCGCAGGGCGCGAATGAGCACTTCGCCCTCGCGGGGGCGGGGAATGCGGGTTTCGCCCAGTTCGACCTTGCCCGGTCCGGTAACGAGGAGGCAGCGGCTGGGGAGACCGTCAGGGAATTTCGGTGGCGTCATCATCGGTGGTTGCGGGTGCGGTTGCCCGGCTGGCGATTGCGGCAAGGGCCTGGAGGTAGCCGTAGAGGGCTTGCTTGCCGCGCATGGTTTGCTGGGGGGTGAACTCGCTGTGGGACCAGACGTAGCGGGTGTTGAAAAACAGCTCGCCGCGCGGCCAGGCGGCGGCCTCGGCAGGGTGGCCTTTTTCGATCATCCACGAGGGGCGGCCCATGACCATGCCGGGTGCCCAATCATCGATGTTCATGTAAGGCGTGTGGCCGGGGTGGAGGCCGGGGGTGCCGTCGTTGCGCCCGGAGGTGTAGGCGCTTTCCACGCTCCGTTTGTCCGCCAGCGGCGTGGTTGCGGTGGTCATCTGAATCATGTTCAGCGGATTGCGCCCGAGGCCCCAACCGGCTTCGAGAAGGAGCGCTTTCAGAAAAAAGGTTTTCTCGTCCGCATCGTCTGTCAGAGCATGGGCCACAATGGTGCGCTGCATCTGATGGATAGTGTGGAAGTAGGCCGTATCGTCGTCCGTGCCGCGGCGGGAAGGGCGGGTCTCGATCCAGCGGGCTTCGCGTTCGCGGGCCTCGCGCAGAATGAGCGAGCGCAGCTTTTCGCGGAGATCCGCATAGCTCGTTTCCTGTGGACTGAAGAGCCAACCCACGGCGGCATAAAGCTGGTTGAAGGCCAGCGGGTCGACAAGCCGTGCGGCGGGGGCGTGCGCACGAAACTCCGCGAGGGCGGCCTCCTCAAAAGCATGTTCGCCGGTGAGGTTAAAGAGAAAGGCGGCGGCGGTAGCCTTGAAATCGCGCCCGCGAAAAGTGCCTTCGCCGACGTTTTGCGTGAGATTGAGCATCTGTGCGTCTTCGGGCAAGGCTTCGGCAAAGGCGTAGGCCTCGCGGGCGGCGGCGGTGTAGTGCGCGGCAAGCCCGGGCTTTCCGGCGATACGGAAGGCTTCCGCGAGCATGGCGGCGTTGGTCGCGTTGGCCCATGCGGCCATTCCGGTGGGGGCGGCCTGGTGGGCAATGTTGGCCGCGCGGTCGATGTTTGAAACCCCGTGGGCGTAGCCGTCTTCGTCCCGCAGGCGCAGCCAGAAATCCACCTCGTAGCGCGCCGAATCGAGGATATCGGGAATGCCGTTACCGCTCTCCGCGATGCCCGTGTGGTCGTCCGCCGGTTCGCCACCGGTGACAATAAAGGGCAGCAGGATGTCGTAAATAATGGATACATGCCCAAGGTGGCGATCCCAGTCGAGGGCGTCGCTGTGGCCGCCCCATGCGCGCGGGTTTTCCGGCCAACCCTCCAGGATAAAGGGCTTCCAATGAAGGTGTGTGCCGTCCCACGGATCGTTCTGAAACGGCGGTGCGGTGCGCGAGAAAGTGGGCCACTCGGGATGCCACGGGTGCATGGATGTTTTGACCACACGGAAGCCCTCGGGCGAGCCCTTGGGATGCTCCGGGTGCCCCACCGGATACCACAGGGGGCGGCGCGGCACGGGTGTCATGTCCATGCTGTCCTGCCCGAGGCGCATATAGAAGAAGCCAAGCGTGGAGACGCGGAAGGGATCGCGGTGGACGGTGTCACCGATGGCAAATTCCGCGCTGCAACCGATGCCCTCGATGATGAGGCGATAGGTCCCGGGGGGATGCTCCCCGGTGAAGTCGGCCTGCCAGACCGGCAGCGGCGTGAGCGGGTGACCACCCACATCCCGGCCCTCGCTTTGCCCCAGGGTTATTTTACCGGCCTCGCGGATTTCCCCCGTGGAAACATGGAGGAGCTGAACCGCCACGCCCTCGAAGGCGCTGTAATCGCGCGCCCCGCCGTCGCCCATCCAATAGTAGAGGTCCGCCGCCATGATGGGGGCGTCCGGCCGATGCCCGACAAGGTTCAGGCGGATGGCCTCGGAGCGCGCCGCCTTTACATCAAAGAGAAGCTCTGCCGTTTCCGCATCACTGCCCACCGCCGCGTCGATGTGGAGGGTGTAGCGCGCGCCCTGTTCGAGGGGGTGTGGGAGACGCAGGTAGATGAAGTGCTCGAGGGTGTAGTCGTAGCGATAATCGTTGGCCTCGTCGTCCCACTCAAACTCGGCCATGCCGTTGAGCTTGGTTTTGCGGTGCACGGCTTCCGGGGCGAGGCCTTCGTTGCCGTAGCGGGCATCGTCCGCCGAACGGATGCGCCAGCTTTCCGGGCGCGCCGCCACCTCCACCGCGAGGGGCTCCCCGTGGCGCACGACCCAGTTCAGGTGGGGCTCGTTGTAGTGACCGGAAAAGGCCGTCCAGCCACTTGCATCATCGGCGAACTGCACCTCGCCATCCTCGAAATGGAGGCGGAGGAAGCTCTGGTCGAGCGCGCTGAAATCAACCAGACGCGCCGCTTGCGCGGAGGGAATCAAAAGGGGGGGCATGCTCATAAGGAAGAGGAGGCGAAAGGCGGTGTTTCGTGAACGCGGGCGGTCACTTTGATTGGTCGGGGGGCATCCCCGTTGACCTGTTTCTCTTTCAATTTCCATTGGCCTTCATGGCTCGCCAACCCGGCATCAAATGACAAACATCGAATCCTGAACGTTGAGAGGGGCTCTCAACGTTCAGAAGGAGCGGACGTGTCATTGATTGCTTCGTGTCGTTTTTCTGGAAATCGCAAATAAATGGCGACCGCATCCACTCTCCGGATGGGCTGCCCCAAGTCAGCAACTACCCACCACCTCATTCACGAATGAAAACAAACCCATACCCTACCTTATCCGGCACTTTGCGCCGCTGGCTCTCTCCTGCGGGCCTCTCTCTGCTCTGCGCTCCCTTTATCCCCGCTCAAATCACCGATGTCGAAGACGAGGATGTCTATGAGCTGAATCCGTTTGTTGTGAGCTCGGCGGGCACGCGCTCCTACGTCATCGATCAAACCCTTGCGGGCACCCGTCTGCGCACGGATCTGCGGGATCTGGCATCCTCCATCAGCACCGTTTCCGCCGCCTTTGTCAGCGACATCGGGGCGACCGGTTCGGAAGGTCTTCTCGTCTACACGGCCAACACTGAAGTGGGCGGCTTTGGGGGCAACTTCAGCGGTCTCGGCAACGTCGGCAATGTCGAGGAAGAACTCATCGCACCGCACACCAACACCCGCATCCGCGGTTTGGCGAGGGCGGACAACACCCGCGACTTCTTCCGCACGGACATTCCGTGGGATGCCTACAACGTCGACGCCGTATCGATCCAGCGCGGGCCCAACTCCATTCTCTTCGGCGTCGCCAGCCCGGCGGGGGTCATCGACACCTCCCTGAGCAAGGCCATGTTTGAAAACGCCTACAAGCTGGAGAACCTCGTCGATCAATTTGGCCGCCTGCGCTTCACGCTCGATCTCAATCAGCTCCTAATTGAAGACACCCTCGCCGCGCGCTTCATCGCCCTCGACGATCAGGAGAAGTTTCGCCAGGGACAGGCCTACCGCGACACGCGGCGCTACTACGGCACCGTCACCGCGACACCGCGCCTCTTTGGGGAAGACCATGCGCCGATGTTCATTCGCCTCAGCGGCGAGACCGGCCGTATCCGCGCCAACGCTCCCCGCTTCACGCCCCCGCGCGACCACATTTCGCCCTTTTTTGATCCCAACCGCCTCAACCGCCAGACCGTCCACCCGCAGGCGGCCTGGGTTTACAACCTCATCGGCGACCGCGGCACCCGCGGGACCGGCCCTCAGGTTCAGCCCTGGTATGGCACGGAAATGTCCGGTGTGGGCGGCGCGGGCCTGCCCGTTGCTCTCTTCGACAACATCGCCGGGCGCGAGATCGGCATCAATCAACAAGTGCCCATGCGTGCCATGGCTGTCGACGGCAGCGATATCGACGGCTTCTACGAAACCATCCGCCTCATCTCTGTGGCTGGCTTCGGCGAATACGCCCGCAACCAGAACGCCCTCGTCCCCGGCAGCTTCCCCGGTCCCGAAGTCGCCTGGAAAGATACCGTCGTGAGCGATCCCCGCATCTTCGACTTCTACAACAATCTCATCGATGGCGACAACAAGCGCGAGTGGACGGACTTCGACGCCTTCAATGCCTCCGTCGCGCAAACCTTCCTCAGCAACCGCCTCGGCTTTGAGTTGGTATACGATTATCAGAAACTCACGCGTGGGGGAGAAAACTTCTTTGGCAACACCCTTGGCGTGGACGTCAACACGCACCTCTTCATGGGCGAGGGTGCCAACGGCATGCTCTCCTCCTGGGACCGCACCGGCCTTGAACCGGGCGAAATGCCCGATCTAAGCACCGTCTCGGGTGGTGTGCCCAATCCCAACGTGGGCCGGGCTTACGTCTCCGGCACCGCCACGGCCAACGAGACCGAACGCCGCCGCGAAAACTACCGCGCAACCGGCTTTGCCGACATCGATCTGCGCGAACACTTCGACGACGACTCCCTCCTCGTGCGCATCCTTGGCCGCCACACCTTCACCGGCCTCTTGCAGAGCGATGTGCTCGAAGAGAGCACGCGCGCCTGGTCGCCCTTCGCCATGGGCCTGGACTGGGCGCAAACGGTTGATCCCAGTGCCCTCGCCGTGCGTGCAAGCACCCGCCGCCTGCCCTTCATCGCCTACCTTTCGGATGATCTCCGCGCCGCCGATCTTGGCCAGGGTCTCAGTATCACCCCCATCAACGGCCGCATCAGCCCAGCGGGCTCACGCAGCGTGAGCTTCTTCGACTCCACCTGGACAGGCACCGTCGATCCCGCCGATCCCTGGGTGCGCCCGGTTGATGGCGTGGAAGTGACCCAGGCGGACAATCCGGCGAACTACGTCGGCTGGACGACCCGCACCTTCCAGGTGCTCAACGCCGAACAAGGGGACATTCGCAGCCTCTACCACGCGGGCGGCAAAAACCGCCGCGAGATCACCTCGACCGGTCTCACCTGGCAGGCGCGCATGTTCGACGGGATGGTCATCCCGACCGTCGGTTGGCGCGAGGACCGCGTGAAAGCGATCGGGCAAAATGCTCCCCTCGTGGACGACCGCACCCGCGTGGTCGATCCCTTCTTCTCTCTCGTTGAGCGTCTCGACAACACCACCATCACGAAGGGACAGACGACCTCCTGGGGAGTGGTGTTTCGCTCCCCCGAGGATTGGAACCAGCGCCTGGCCTGGCTGGACGATTTCACCCTCTTCCTCAACCGTTCGGAGAACTTCACGCCGGAAGTGCGGCGTGGCTTTGATGCCTCCACCTTGCCCAATCCCTCCGGGCGCTCGCGCGACTACGGCTTCACCGTCTCCACGCTCGACCGCCGGTTGAACATCAAGGCCACCTGGTACCGCACCGAGGAAAAGAACGCCTCCGTCGGTTTCGGCGATGCGGAGTTGTTTTCCAACCAGTGGTTCCTCCACAGCAACTACTTCTGGACCATTGGCCACGCCCTCAACATGGAAGCCTGGCACCGGGGTGAAAACATCGGCGGTCAGGAATGGCTCTACAACTACGCTGAACCCGATGACGGCTGGGATATGACCCGCTTCAACGAACTCGGCTTCGACCACCCCTCCATCGCACCCCAGCGCCAGATGTGGGAAGCCGTTTACGCCAACGTCCTTCCGCAGGAATGGTTTGATGCCTACGGCTTCCCCGTGGACGTGGCCGCTCTGCAAAGCCCGGATTGGAACGTGCGCCGCCAAGCCATTGGTCGGCTGGACCCCAACCATGCCATCGGCGGCGGCACCCCCATCTACGCCTTCCACCCTCCCGGCGATGGCCGCATCGGCGGGCAGTGGCCCACGGCTACGGCGGACAACGTGTCCACCGGTTTTGAACTGGAGATCAACGCCCGCCTCACCGACAACTGGAACCTCTACCTCAACGCCAGCAAAGTGAATGCCCGCCGCGGTTCGCTTGGGCCGGAGTTTGTCGAGTTCATCGAGTTCCTCCACGACTACTATGCCGGTCCCGCCGGCGATATCCGCCAATGGTGGAACGGCGACGACCCGACCCGGCAGTTCTTCGATGACTTCATCTGGAAGCCCTTCCAGTTCTATGTCGGCGGCGAAGGCTTGCCCGCTCCGGAGATCCGCCCATGGCGCTTCAATATGGTCAACAGCTATGAGTTTCGCGAGGGCCGCCTCGAAGGCTTGCGCGTCGGTCTCGGCCTCCGCTGGGAGGACCGCCTTATCCTTGGCAACCGCCTCAACGACGAGCAGGACAACCTCGATCCGCTTCGCCCCATCCGCGGTTCCACGGAGACGAATGTCGACATGTGGGTCGGTTACAGCCGCCCCCTCGGCAAGCACGCCATCTGGGACATCCAGCTCAACGTGAGAGACGTCGGCCAGAGCAAGGGCCTCATTCCCGTGAGCGTAAACGCCGACGGTTCCGTCGCCGCCCAACGTATCCGCGAAGGGATGCGCTGGGAGCTGCGCAACTCCATTTCCTTCTAATTGGGTTTTACGGGGTTAATCAGATACCGAGAGGGGTCCGGCGTAGGGAGCCGGGCCCCTCTTTTTTTCAGGCCGCGGCTGCAGAGTCCAAACGGGCGCACGCTTCGACACGGCTGAGCTCGTCGCAGGCAAGCGTGCCGGCAGGGGATCCCGCATTTGCCCGGATGCTTTCACGTTGGAAGCGTGAGCCCCTATATCGCTGAGGGAATCGGATTCCTTTGCCGTCATGAGATCTGTGTCGTTCGCGCCCATCCCCCGCTGCGCGGACCCCGGAAAGAGCGGATCATCGCGGAAGGGTGCAAGTGGGATTTCCCGGTGAGGTTGCACAGCGTATCGAGAAGCGGACAGAGACTTCTGAAGTTCCGGACGTTGGGTGGGTAGCGCCCACCATTCGACGTTCGGACTTCGGCATTCCCTCATACTTCATCGACTTCCACGATGCGTAGCTCGCGCACCGGATTGTCCGCCCAAAAACCAATTACGAAATCACCCGCCAGGATATACTCAACCTCGCGGCCCGCGTGATCTTTTTCCCGGTAATCTCCGGGATGTGTTGGGAGCGCTGCCAGCTGCCGAATGACCGCGATCAGCTCTGACTGTCGCACTTTCGGCAAGCCCAAAAGCGCTGCCGTTGCTTTGGACGACAATACCGGCTCATAGTCGATCTCATCCACTGGCAAGGGTGGTCTTTTCCAGATCCGTGAGGCGCGTCTTGTTTCCCGCGTCCATTTCGGCCATCAGGCGGTCCCGTTCGGCCCGAGCGTCTTCTCCGGCGTGTTTGAGCTTCAGCAAATAAGCGGAAATCGACCTTCGCTCGGAAGCCGAGAGCCCGGCCAGGCGTTGTTTGAATTCAAGCTCGCTTATCGCATTCATCACCGACCGATTCTTTGCAAAACCGCTCATTCGTCAAGGCACGACGGGACGACTCGTCGCGTCCACCCGCCCGCAGCGGTTCCCTCCTTCAAGACCGCAGACAACCGCTGAGCGCCCTCGAACTTTCCGGAAGACACTGGATGGGGATTGCAGAGGATTGGGTGCAACACGTGTGGAATCAACCGCAGAGGACGCGGAGAGCGCGGATCATCGCGGAAGGCAGGCGATATTTTGTTCACGCGGGTGGGAGAACGAATTTGCACCGGCCGTGCTCTTGACTTGATATCAGTATGATACCAAGTTGAGAGAATGCCCAAAAAGATCAGGGAGCTGATGGCGATGTTGTCGAAAGCCGGATTTGAGAATCGGGGCGGCAAGGGCAGCCATCGGAACTTCCTGCATCCCAAGGGCCTTCGGATCACCCTGTCTGGCAATCCGGGTGCCGATGCTCGGCCGTACCAGGAGCGGGAGGTCGAAAAATGCATCAAGGAGAGCGAGCAATGAAAAAGAAAAGTGACGCCTATTTGAAGATTGTGGAGTGGAGCGAAGAGGACCAGTGCTACGTGGGCAGTGCGCCGCCCCTGATCGGTCCGTGCTGTCACGGGGACAACGAGGCCCGGGTTTACCGGCAGCTGTGCGGGATCGTCGACGAATGGATTGAAATCCACGAGCGGGATGGAAAGGTCTTGCCGGTTCCGGTGATTCCGCCGGACAAGGCGTTCAGCGGTCGCTTCGTTCTGCGGGTCGATCCCCGGTTGCACAAGGCCCTTGTCATTCGCTCGGTCAAAGAAGGCAAGAGCCTCAACGCCTACGTGACCGAAAAATTGGTCGATGCGGTTTGAGCGGGCGGGTGCGGACCGGGTGAGGTGACACCGTCCACTCCGCTGTGGTTCGTCGATGGGCTACGGCATCCCAAGCTTTGCCTGTGTCCTGTCTGTGAACCGGCGGCGGAGTTTTGCCGGATCAAAACCTGCGTGCGAAATCCTCTATTCCGCATTCCATTGCTCCAAAAATTTAACCACTGATGATCACTAAGATGGACGGAGAAAATTTCCCGCTGGTGCTGGTTTGTGGGGTTTCCAAATCGAAGGAGAATAACCCTCGGTGGCGCGCCGCGAACCTCCACCAAATTCAGGCGTAGAGAATGGCCTCCCGGATATCGGCCTCCTCGAGGTCGGGAAGCTCTTTCAGGATTTCCTCATACGTCAGCCCGTTCGAGAGGAGGTCGAGAATGTCGACCACACGAATGCGCATGCCGCGAATACAGGGCTTCCCCCGCATTTCGCAGGCTCTACGGTGATCCGGGAAATGATTTCCTTCATTTGCCCGAACTCTAGGGCATTGGGCCGGGTTTTCAACAGAATTGAACCGCAAGACCGTTCCCCTTGTCGTGTCCACCCGCCCTCAGCGGTTGCGTCTCCCTTCATCCTCCCCAAGCGCTGCGCGCCCTCGAACGGTTCCGGAGACACGGGATCTGGATGGGAATTGAAGAGGGCTGGGGGCTACAGGTTTGGAATCAACCGCAGAGCACGCGGAGAGCGCGGAGAGCGCGGAGGGTTGGTTGGCGGAAAGGGATGATGGTCTTGAATTTGCCCATCATTCGACACACGGAATTCTTCCCTTGAAATGCGCGCTTGAATGGGGGCGCACGCATCCTTGCGTGCTGGCGTCGAGCAAGCCCTATCCAACCTTGCGCACGCACCCCCCCCGCTGCGCGGACCACGGAAAGAGCGGATCACTGCGGAAGAGAGACGCGCACTCCTTTCCCCAGAGCCCAAGCCTCCGTGTCTCCGTGCCTCCGTGGTGAAATATACAGTTGGTGAGGCGGCTGTAGAGGGATCCAGCGTTGGGCTCTCTCAACAAGCAGGAAATTTGAACAACCACCCGCTGCGCTGGAGACACCGAGGCACGGAGGGAGTCACGAGCACACAGACACCAGAGAGCGTTTCCTCTTCCTCTTCCCTCCTGAGTGCAGCGAAGTCCCGCCCACTCGGGGTTCCTCTCCGATCCCAATCCCAATCCCGATTTCGATTTGTCCGTGGAGATCGGATGAATGAAACACCCGGCCATGACGGAGCATGGCCCTCCACCCACCCAACCATCTCCAAAACCCGTCGACCAAAACAGGAAGAATCTGGAGGGAAACGCGTCGCCTGTCCCGCTTGCGGGGTCGTTTCCGAAAGGAACGTCCCCGCCACTGCCTACCGAGTGCGCCAAAATTTCCAATCCGGGAAAATAACCTCTTTTCCGCATCCAGTTGATCCAAAAATTCAACCACTGATGCACACTGATGAACACTGATTTTCAGGGGAATGGCGCTTCGATTTGTTTCCGCAAAGTATTCATAATTCGGGCCGTTCTTTGTGTCTTTCCCGATTTCGATCCGGATACCGACAACGCGCATTGCGGAACCTCTACTCCCCGGCCAGTTGTTTTTTTTTCGCCCGTTCCCCGCGCTCCCCTAAGATCAATTCGATGGGGTTTTGAAAGTGTTGCAGCAAGCAGAGGCTGATTTGAAGCGGGGTTACATCGTTTCGGTCAGCCGCAACCATGTGCGGGTCCGCAGTCTTCCGTTGCGTGGCTCGTGGCACCACGCAGGGTGCAGCAGCGCTTCCCCTTTGCGCTCACGGATTTCTTCGACCCCGAATCGCACGGATTTTCACGAATAAAAGGGGGGAGCAGGCACCGAAAAGGATGCTTCCCGGAATCATTCGTGTTCATTCGAGAAATTCGTGGTGAAACGGGCTTTAGGCTGATGGGGGCCACGCTTCCAGCGTGAAAGCCTCCCTGCTGCACGCAAGATGCGTGCGCCCCTTCGGCCACCCGTTATCCCGGGAGGTTACCTAAAAATGCGGCAAAGTGCCGGCGAGGACCGACCGCTTCACGGAAGCGCAAATCGACGTCTTCGGAAATGAGTTCAAAAATACGGTTCAGCGGAAGCCGTCCACGCTGGATCAGAGCGGCTGTATCAAGGCTCGGCTGTGTTCATTAAGATCCTTTCTGACAGTGCCCTGGTCGGGCAATGCCCCCATGCACTCCCAAACCGACAAGGAAGGCAGCGAGTCAAGTATTTTACTAGGATGTCCTAGTTTGCCTCCTTGCCTCCTAGTTTGCCCGAGTGCTGATTCCAAGTGGATTGAGCGGATTCAGTGGGAGGGAAATCGGTGTGGGAAATCACCACCGAATCCGGAAAATCCCGCGGATCGCAGACGGGGCGCGCA
>JAFIGE010000004.1 GCA_020831585.1 Opitutales bacterium
ACCGGTTATACCCGATCGAAAACCGCTGCTTCAGCACCTTCACAAACATCGGCAAACTTCCCATCCGCCTGAGCAACAGATCGCGCATGTAAGCCCGCGTCGCCCCGCCCTCCGCCAGCGCCCCCTCCACCATCAAAAGCGTCAGCGGCTGCCCCGGACGCACCTTCCCCCCATACAAAAACCCCGCCCGCCGGATCAGCTCCGCATCCGACAGCTCCCCGACCTCCCCCGGCACCTCCACCAGCAAGTGGAAGTGGTTGTCCAAGATACAATAGGTCAGCAGTTCCACCCCGCAAAAAGCCGCCACCCGTCCAATCAGATCGCGCATTCGCTCCTTCTCCACCGCGCCCAGCAGAAACTCCTGCCCGCACGTGCGGCTCACCACATGGTAAACCGCCGATCTCCCCGGCCTCGCCAGCACCCGCGGCCGCCGCCGGCCCCTCTTCGGCAAAAGCCCCTTCGCAAATCCCATCGCCACACTATCTTCCATCCACCCACCCCACCAAACTCCCAGCTCCCGTCAATAATATTTTTCAATTTAGAATATTATTGGAAATGCGGTGGACATATGGAGGAGAGTGGGCAGGATCGGGGGGACTGATGAATTTGAATAACCCGACTTATGTGATGGGACATCGGAATCCGGATGCGGATGCGATTTGTTCGGCAATTGGGTATGCGGAGTTGAAGCGGGAGCGGGGCCATGCTTCTTGCGTGGCGGCACGGTGCGGGAACTCGAATGCGCGGATTGATGCCATCTTGCGTCGCTTTCATACGCCGTTGCCCCAGTTCCTCGGCGACGTGACGCCCCGGGTGCGGGATGTGATGGTGCGGGATGTGAAGAAAGTGCACGCGGAGGCGATTTGCGCGGAAGCACTGGAAATGATGGATGCCCACGATGTGCGGGTGCTGCCGGTGGTGGATGATGGCGACCGGCTCCTGGGGGCGGTGACGATTTTTGCCTTGGGTGACTACTTCATCCCGAAGCCCAAGCAGGAACGGCGGCTGCGTCATGTTTTCACGAGTCTGCGGGATATCGTGCGGGCGCTGCACGCCGAGACCGTGGCGCTTTTCGATGAAGACCGGGAGGAGGATCTGTATGTGCGTATCGGCGCGATGGATATCCGCTCTTTCGGTCGGGATTATGCAACGAATGCGGACTTGGCCAAATCGAGCGTGATTGTGGTGGGGGACCGCTACGATATTCAGCAAAAGTCGATTCAGGCAGGCGTGCGTATGCTCGTTATCACCGGGGGCCTTCCCGTGGAGGATGATGTCGTGGCGATGGCGCGCGAACGGGGGGTGAGCCTGATCATCAGCGATAATGACTCGGCCACGACTTCGTGGATCATCCGCAGCGCGGGGCGGGTGAGTGCCATGGTGCAGAAGGATGTGCTTCGCTTCGATCCGGGGGAAAAGCTGGCCCTCGTGCGCAGGCGGATCGCGGCGCGGCGCGATGCCCCGGCCTACATGGTGGTGGATGAAAATGAACGGCTGGTGGGCATCTTCACCAAGACCGACCTTCTGAAACCGTCGCCAGTGAATCTGATTCTGGTGGATCACAATGAACTGAGCCAGGCGGTGCCGGGTGCCGATCAGGTGAACATTCTGGAAATCGTTGATCACCATCGCCTGGGCAACCCGCCCACGCAGCAGCCTATCTTTTTTATCAACAGCCCGGTGGGGTCGACTTCGACCATCGTGGCCGATCTTTTCCGCAAGGAGGGCCTCCAGCCTTCGCCTTCAACGGCGGGCGTTCTCATGGGGGGCATCATTGCGGACACCCTGAACCTGCGGGGACCGACGACCACGTCGACCGATGCCGATTGCCTAGGCTGGCTGGAGGCGATCGCCGGTTGCACGGCAGACGACCTGGCCACGCTGATCTTCTCCTCGGGCTCGCTCATTTTGAGCAAGAGCGCGGAGGATGTCGTGCGAACGGACCTGAAGGTATATGAAGAGGGCGGCATCCGCTTTGCCGTGTCACAGATTGAAGAGCTGGGTTTCGACAATTTCTGGACGCATAAGGAATCGCTCGACGAAGCGGTGAGCACGCTGCGTGATCAGGAGAATCTTTATTTCGCGGCCCTTCTCGTTACCGACATTAACACGCAAAACTCCCTCTTTCTGGTTCGCGGCAACGAGGAGTTCATCTCCCAGGTGACTTACCCGCAAAAGGAGTCGAGCGACGTTTTTGAGCTGCACGGGATCGTGAGCCGAAAGAAGCAGGTGCTGCCCTTCATCACCACCACCCTGCGGAGCCTCGGCGTGATTGCGCCCAATGGTGGTGCGCCCGCCTGACATTCGGCCGGGCCTTTCGCGCCGGGTGAAGCGACCAGGGCGCCCGGCCTGTTCTCAACCCGGTCCGCGCAATAGCTCTTCGGCATGGCGACGGGCATTGGCGGACGAGCGGTCGCCGAGCATGCGGGCGAGTTCGTCCAGACGCGCGCCCCGGTCTCCATGCACGGGGCCGATCTCGACAAATGTCGCTTTGTCGGTCTGGGATTTGCGAACAACAAAGTGCGACGCGGCCACCCCGGCGACTTGCGGCAGGTGGGTGACGCAGAAGACCTGATGGGCCTTGCCCAGTTCGGCCAGTTGCGCGGCCACGGCACCGGCGATTTCGCCGCCGACATTGGCATCGACTTCATCAAAGACGAGCACGGGGGTGGCATCGCTTCCCGCGAGGACAGCCTTGAGGGCGAGCATCACGCGGGCGAGTTCGCCACTGGAGGCGATCTTGTTGAGGGGCAGAAGGTCCTCGCCGGCATTCGGAGCAAAGCGAAAGGAACAACGGCTGTGCCCGTGCTCGCGAAGGCCGTCCTCGCGGAGGATTTCAATGGTGAGGCGGGCCTTGCGAAAGCCGAGGTGCACGAGCACGGCGGTCGCCTCCTTGGCCAGGCGGGACGCGGCATGCACGCGGGCTTCGCGAATTTTCTCGGCTCGGGCGATGAGCTTTTTTTCGAGGGCGGCGGATTCGTTTTCCAGTTTGCGCATGCGCCCCTCGACATCGCCCTGCCGCTCCAGTCGCTCAGCCAACTGCGCCCGCTTGTCCAGAACGAGCGCCACATCGCCCCCGAAGCGCCGCTTGAGGTTCATCCAACTTTGCATGCGCGCCTCGATAGTCGCGGCGGCTTCCTCATCAAACTCCACCTCACCGAGCAGCCGTTCATAATCCCCGGCGATATCGGCGGTCTCCACGATGAGCGACTCGATGCGGTCGGCGAGGCCGTCGAGGGAAGCGTCGATGCGGGCGAGTTGCCGGGCGGTGAGGAGGAGTTGCCCGAGGCGGGGACCGACGCCATCGTCACCATTGAGGCCCTCGACGAGATGACCGGCCTGTTGGGTGAGTTCCTGGGCTCCGGAGAGGCGGGCGAAATCGCGCTCCAACTGCGCCATGCCCTCGGTGGACACCTCCGCCGCATCGATCATCTCGATTTGTGCCTGGAGGAAGGCGCGCTCGTCGTCGCTCAGTTGCTCGGCGGTGCGCAGGGCCTCGATCTCGGCGAGGAGTTTGCGCCATTCGCGATAGCCGGAGCGGTAGGCGTCCATGGCTTCGCCGTGTTCGGTGTAGGCATCGAGGAGGGTGAGTTGCCAGGCCTCGGAGAAAAGCTTTTGGGGCTCGCCGGGGCCATGGAAGTCGATCCAGCCTTCCCCGATTTCCTGGAGAGCACGGAGGGTGGTGAGGACGCCGTTGATTTGCACGCGCCCGGCTTTCTCGCGGGGAATGGTGCGGCTGAGGAGGAGGCTGCCCTCTTCGCAGGGGGGCAGATCCAGGGTAGCCAGGCGTTGATTGATATCGGTTGTATCGGAAAAATGGATAACGGCTTCCACCTCGCAAGCCGCCGCGCCCCGGCGGATGATGGTCTTTTCCGCGCGCGCCCCCGAGAGCAGACTGAGCGCTCCGAGGAGGACGCTTTTCCCCGCACCGGTCTCCCCTGTGAGCGCGATGAAACCGGCATCGAACTCAAGTTCGACAGCATCGAGGAGGGCGAGGTTGGCAATGCGCAAATACTGCAACATGCCGCCTGTTTTCTCAGGGGCCGACGCGCAAGGCAATCCCATCGCTCGCCTGCCACCACTTTTCCACATAGGCCTGCAAAACGGCGGGGGTGAGGGCGGAAACGCGGTCGTCGAAATCGAGCCAATCGTTCACGGGCAGGCGGTAGAGGGCATTGAGGGAGGCTTGGGCGGCGCGGGCGCTGATGGATTGGAGGGCCATGCGCTTTTGCACGCGAAGGCGGGCCTGGGCGCGGGTCAGTTCCTCGGGTTTCATGCGGCCATCGCGCAGGCGCTCCACCTCGGCACGCAGTTCCTTCAGGAGCCGATCGGCCGTCTCGGGGTGGGTGCCTCCGTAGAGGAAAAACATCCCCTTGTGGATACCCGCCATGCGGTTTGCTCCAACAAAGTAAGCGAGGCTCTGTTCCTCGCGCACACGCCGGAAGAGATCGCCGGACATGTCGTTGAGCATGACTTGGAGGGCGGTGCCGGTGAGATGCGAGGGTGAGCGGATGCCGGCGTCGGGAAAGGCGTTAAAGAGAACGGCTTGTTCCTTGGGCACGCGTTCATCGAAGAAGGCTCCGCCCGCCGAAGCGTAAGGGTGGTCGCCAGCCTCGGAGAAGGCGCCCGTGGAGAGCGGCGTGAGGAGGTTTTCGAGCTGCGCGGCGAGGGCGTCCTCATCGAAATCCCCGCTCACGGCGAGGACGGTGTTGGCACCGCAAAGAAGTTGGCGATGGTGCCGGCGGAGGTGCTCCGCGGTAAGGGCGCGGAGCATCTCCGGGGTGCCGTCGGGATCGATGGCAAAGGGGTGATCGCCGAAAAAGTGGCGACGGAGGCACTTCTCGCCCACTTCCACGATTTCATCCATGTCTTCCTCAATCTGGGCAATTTGGGCGGCACGTTCGCGGGAAAAAGTATCGCCGTCGAAGGCGGGGGCGAAGAGGGCCCCGCCCATGAGATCGATGGCGGTGGGCACGTCGTCGCGCAGGACCTCCAGGCTGAACCCGAAAGCGTTGTTGCCGGCATATTCGTGGAAGGCACCTCCGATGTTCTCGACCATCTCGGCGACTTCCGCAGCGGTTCGGCCGGCTGTGTCGCGGGTGAGAAGGGTGGCCAGCAAAGTGGTGAGGCCCCGCTCGGCTGCGGGCTCATAGAGGGCACCCCCGAGAGCGGCGAAGCGGAAGTGAACCTTGGGCAGGCGCGGATCGCGGTTGAGAAGAATGCGTGCCCCGTTGGAGAGGGTGCGCTCTTCGAAAACAGGCGGAGCGGATAGCGCGGCCGGTTGACGAAAGCCGCGCTTCGGGGTCTTTTCGCGCGGGAGAAAAGCCACCGCCGTCATTTGGTCGCGGCGGAGGTAATGCCGGGCCAGGCGCGTGAGATCCTTCGGTTCGAGCGCTTCGAGGTGGCGAAGGTAGCGATTGCGGTAATCCAGATCGCCCACCACGACTTCGGACAACCCAAGGCGGGCAGCCTGCCCGCTGACAGTTTTGCGGGAATTGATTTCCCCCACAACGGCCTGGCGGCGGGCTTTTTCCAGTTCGGCGAGGGTCACGCCGTCTTGGCACAATTCGCCGACGGCGTCGTGCACGGCGGTTTCGACGGCGCCCATCTTGGCCACATCGGCCACGTAGGTCACCCACAGGAGGCCCGACGTTCCGGGATTCCACGCCATGGAGTCGACGTGGTGCACAAGGTTGCGCTCTTCGCGCAGAGACTTCCAGAGACGGGAGCTGCGACCGCCGCCGAGAATGCCCGCGACCATATCGAGGCCGGGCGCATCCGGATGCGAGAGTGATGGTATCCGAAAAGCCAATACGCCGCGCCCGATGGTCACATCGCCACGAATGGTCTCGCGCCGCTCCCCCAACTGGGGGGGCTCGGCGGCGACCGGGGCAGGCGCGCAAAAACCCGTTGGGCGGGTGGCAAAGCGCTCTTGCATTTGCGCCTCAAGGGTCTCGCGATCCACCGCTCCGGCCACGACCACAACGATGTTATTGGGCGTGTAACGCTCCCGATAATAAGAGCGCAATTGCTCCGGACTGACGGCTTCAAAAAGCGGGCGGTGCCCGATCACCGGAAGGCGGTAGGGGTGCACACGAAAGGCGTTGCGAAAGGCGGCGCGGGAGAGTTGGCGGTCCGGATCGTCCAGCCCCATATCGATTTCGCGGAGAATGACGCTGCGCTCGGCGGCGATATCGGCATCGCTCAGGGTGGCCTCAAAGGCCATTTCGTAGAGGATATCGAGGGCCTCGGGGGTGTTCTCTGCGGGCAGGTCGATGTGATAGACGGTGCGGTCAAAGGTGGTGTAGGCGTTGATGTAGCCGCCCATGGCCTGCACCCGCTCAGCGATGACACCGGGGCCATAGGACCCCGTGCCTTTGAAAAGCATGTGTTCGAGATAGTGGGAGAGGCCCGAGCCGAGGAGCGCGCCTTCGTGGATGCTGCCCGTCTTCACCCAAATTTGCACAGAGGCGAGGCCGCACGAACCGTCTTCGAGATGGAGCACGGTGAGGCCGTTTTCCAGAGCCCAACGGTTTTGTGGAAGCGGGGGCGGAAGACTGAGGGTGGAAGCGGGGGTGGCGGGGCGGAGGGGGGTCATTCAGGAAAGCGGATCGTCGGTGCCGGGGGTCGGGCTCGGGGTTTTTGAGGTGAGGCGCAGCCCGTCGCGTTGGTTGAAACGGCGGGTCGCCCGAGGGAGGAAGGGTTTTTGAAAGGCTTCTTGAAAAGAATAAATCTCCATGAAGTCCTCGATGGAGTCGGTTTCGTTTTTTGCGAAGACCTCGTATTCAATCAGGTTGAAGACGATGTGGCCGAAGTCGATCGTGGCGCGCAGGCCCCATTCACGCAGAAGGGTGTAGGCCATGGGGCCGTATTGTTCGATAGCGTAGTCGCGGATGCCCAGGCACAGCTGCCCGCCATCAACGTGACGCGGGACGGCTACTCCCGGCCGCTTGCTCGTCTCGCGGCGGCGGAGAGTGAAGTCGAGACCCTCGCGCACAAAAAAGTAGGCCCCCGGTTCGTAGCGGGGATCTTCACGGGCAATGAGGCGGACGACTTCGAGGAAATTTTTGGCCATTTGGAGGGGGGAGGAGGATTTCGCCTAAAAGACGGTCCTCTAGCATAAACTATACTAATTGAGGAATTGCCCCCGAAAATCAAATCAAAGTAAGCCTCGGGTTTGCGGGGAACCCGATTCGCGGGCGGCGATTGCGAAGTGTCGGGAATGCGGTAAATGAAGACCGTGGCTATCGATTCCCCGCATCCCACCGGCTCACCGGCCCGTTCCGTTCTGACGATACGCCGCCTGCGCAAGGCGTATGGCGAACGGGTGATTCTGCGCGACCTCGATCTGGAACTGAAAGCGGCGGAGCGGGTTGCGCTCATGGGGCCCTCCGGTTCGGGTAAAACGACCCTGCTCAATGTGGTAGGGGGGATTGACGGGGCGGATACGGGCGAGGTGGTCTTTGAGGGCCGCGAACTCACTGGGCTCTCCGACGACGCGCGGGCAGACTTGCGGCGGCGCGCCATTGGCACGGTGTTCCAGTTTTTCCACCTGCTCCCCACGCTGACGGTTTGGGAAAATGTCGAGCTTCCGCTGCTCCTCATCCATCAACCGGCGAAGGAGAGGCGGGAACGGGTGCGGTCGCTCCTCGAGGAAACCGGGGTAAACCATCGCGCGGAGGCTCTGCCGGAGGCCTTGAGCGGGGGAGAGATGCAGCGGGTGGCCATCGCGCGCGCCCTCGCGCCTCAACCGCGCCTGCTTCTTGCGGACGAACCGACGGGCAACCTCGACTCCAAGACGGGCGAGCGGATTCTGGATCTTATGGAGGCGGTTTGCGAACGCCATCGAACCGCCTTGCTCATGGTCACGCACAACGCCGCCTCGACGCGCATTTGCCACCGCACCCTGCACATGCGCGACGGTCAATTCACCGAGGAGCTTCCGCGCGAGGCGGTCGGGCTGGTTGAGGAATCCTGATGCGACCGGGGCTCTACGCACACCTGTGGGTGAAATTCACCTGGCGGCACTGGACGCGTGCGCCATGGCAAACGCTCACCTTTGTCGCGATCCTTGCCCTCGGCGTGGCCACATTTCTTTCCATCCGCATGGCCACGCGGGCGGCGGTGACCAATTTCTCGGGCTTCGCGGAGGCGGTGAGCGGGGGCAGCGACTGGATGATCCAGGGGATTGCGGGCAAGCTCCCGGTGGAGGTTCTCGAGGAGCTGGAAGATCTGCTGTCGGACCTGCCCGTGCACATCCTGCCGGTGCTCGAATCCACGGGGACCTTTGTGCACACCCGGGACGGGCGCGAGGAAAGCCGGGTCCTGCGACTCCTCGGCATCGACCTCATCGGCGCGGCCAACCTCCCGCAGCGAAGTGATGAGACGCCGCTCATCGTGCGGGCGGCGGAAATCAATGAGAGCAGTATCTGGGATCTCGTGCGTGACCGCCGGGCGGCCCATGTCGCCCCCGCCTTCGCCAGCCGGGCGGGACTGGAGGCCGGCGATGTGTTCGGGCTCTTTGTCGATGACCGCAAAGAGGAACTGCGCGTGGCGAGTGTGTTGCCCGGGATGATTGGGCGCGCCCCGGTGCCCGATGCCCTTGTGGTCATGGACCTGCCGGCTTTGCAAATGCTGCTGGGGCGGGAAACGGAGATCAGCCGGGTCGAGTTTCTTGTCGAAGCGGGCAGTCGGCGGGGGGCTCACGTGGAAACGCTCCGTGAACGGCTGAGCGCGGACAACGGAAACCGTTGGGTCGGGGGGCCGCCGGAAGATGAGGCGGCGGCAGGCGAGCGCATGACGGCCGCCTTTCGCCTGAATCTGACCGTGCTGGCCTTCATTGCCCTGCTCGTGGGCCTCTACCTGATCGCCCAGGGGATGGATGCAGCGGTCGTGCGGCGGCGGCGCGAAATCGGAATTTTGCGGTCGTTGGGGTTCACGCGGGGGATGGTCGTGCGCCTGTGGTTTGTGGAGTTGGTCGTTCTTGCCTTTGTCGGCAGTATTCTGGGGATCCTGCTCGGTCATGCGCTCGCCCAGCTATCAGTGGGAGCCGTGTCGCAAACGGTGAATGCGCTTTATCGCGCCAGCGCGGCGGAATCGGCGACCCTCACCGCAGCGGATGTTTTCATTGGCCTCGTCCTTGGCCTCGGTGGCGGGATGATTGCCGGTTGGCTGCCGCTACGCGATGCCGCGGCCACCCCACCCGCCCAGGTCTTGGCAAAGGGGGATTTCAGCCCGGGGCTGCACCTGCTCAGTCGCCCATGGCTTGGCTGGTTGCTTGCGGGGCTCGGCGGCATCCTCTGTCTCCTTCCCGCTCTGCCCCTTGAGGGGGGCGGGCGCTTTCCTCTCCCCGCCTACACGGCTGCGTTTCTGTGGTTGACCGGCGGAACGGTGCTTGCCGCCGCCCTCATCAGCCCCGTCGCGTGCCTGCTAATGCGGTTGCCCATCGTCCAACGATCCGCGCCCGCAAAAGTGGCGCTCTCGCGCTTGCGCCGACCGAACAGCCGGCACCGCTTGGCCGTCGCCGGGCTTTACGTGGCGGTGGGTATGGGAGCTGCCATGACTATCCTCATCGCCAGCTTCGAGCGAACCATGCAGGATTGGATCGCGGTGCGCTTCCAAGCCGATGTCTACATCAGCACACTGGGTCAAAGCGCGGGAGCTCAAAACCGTTTGCGGGCCGAGACCATCGCGGCCATCGCGGAGAGACCGGAAGTGCGCGCGGCCGATCCCCTTCGCTTCGAGGCCATCCGCATCGGCGGCCTCGAAACCTTTCTGGCCGCCAGCGACCTCCGCCTGCTCGGCGTGGAGCAAAACCTTCTCTGGCACACCCCGTTGCGCGCGGCGGCTGCGATTCCAGATGACGTCGACACCTGGGCCATTGCCTCCGAAAGCTTCATGCGCCGCTTCAATCAACGCGCCGGGTCCATCGTGGAAGTCCCCACCCCCTCCGGACATAAACGGGTCTACATCCGCGGCATCCAAGCCGATTACGGCAACGAACGCGGGTCCCTCCTTATTGACAGGACGGTTTTTTCCATGTGGTGGGGCGATGCCGATGCCACCAACCTCAGCCTCTTTCTTCACGATTCCACCGACCGCGACGCCTTTCTCCGCGATCTGCGAGCGGCCTTCCCGGCTTTGGCCATACGCGACAACCGGGAACTGGGCACGGTCATTCTCTCCACATTCCGGCAGACCTTTGCCGTCACCCATGCCCTGCAGCTCATCGCGCTAGGTGTGGCACTTGCCGGACTGGTCCTCGCGCTCGTCACCCTCCTTCGTGAGGGGGGGGGCTACCTGGCAACCCTCCGTTCACTCGGTTTCCGCCGAGCCGATATCGCCCAGTGTACCCTTTGGGAAGGCCTCGTTCTCGCCCTCACCGGCCTTTGCGCGGGCCTCATTCTGAGTTTCGCCCTTGGCACCCTGCTCATCTACGGCATCAACCGCCCCTCCTTTGGCTGGACCCTTCAATTCGCCATCCCGCTCACCCCTCTCGCTCTCTTCGCCCTCCTCCTCCTCGCCACCGCCGCCCTCGCCGCCCGCCTCACCGGCAACTGGGGTGCCCGCCTCGCGACATAACTCCCGGACGGGGTAAACAACTTTACGAGCGATAGGCTAAGCTTGATAGGCTAAGCTTCACGGTAAAATTTATTGACAACGCAGAGAATTGGATCTCCTGCAAGGCATGTCAAGGAATGTAAGGTAGCATGCTTCCACATTTCTACATTTTTCAACGCAAAATCTATTGACAGCCCGAAAATGGATGCAATTCGAGGGATGTGAAATTATGCGCGCAGGTGGCCGTGTGGGCTCAGCAAAAGAGATCCCGGTGGGGGAAGGCCGACTGGGGGGGGATGCCCCGCCATCAAAATCAAGACGGGGCAATGGTGGCGATCACGCTATCACACAACGGGGGCGTCGACGAGGCCGAAGCCGATGGCGGCTCGAGTGAGGCCGGCGACGTTGTGGACGCTGAGCTTTTGCATGATGTGGCTGCGGTGGACGTCGGCCGTGCGCGTGCTGATTTCGAGCTTCGCGGCGATTTCCTTGGTGGTGTGGCCCTCAGCGATAAGTTGGAGAATCTCGCGTTCGCGGGAGGTGAGGCTTTCCAGGCTGCCTTCATGCTCGCCTGCCATGAGAAGCTCAGGCATGCGCTTGATAACGTCGGCACTGTAATAGCAATTGCCCGCAGCGACAGCCTGAAGGGCCTTGCGCATCTCGTCGAGGCCGGCAGACTTTTCGAGGATACCGTCCGCCTTGGTGAGGAGCACACGCTTGATCGAGCCCAGATTGAGGATGCCGCTGAGGACGAGTGTTTTGATCTCCGGGCGCCCCTGCTTGAGGCGCTGCACGACTTCGATGCCGTTAAGACCCGGCAACTTCACATCGGTGATGAGGATGTCCGGCTGTTCCGCGAGACAACGTTCCAGACCTTCCGCTCCGTCCCCGCTGGTTCCGAGAATCTCGAGGTCGCGCTCAGCATCGATGAGATCACAGAGGAGATCGCAAAGAAGCGTGTCGTCTTCAATTATAAATACCTTTTGGGCCGCCATCGTAATTGTGAAAGGAGGGTTTTGGAAAAGTGGGAGAGAGGTGTCCCTGAACTTGGGGTAAGATGAACCCGACCGTCAAAGAGATCATTGGGATACCTACTTTCTTCCATCAACAAAAAAGAAACACGTAGCCAATTTATACCCAGTTTGCGCAGTGACAAGGAAGATCGGCGAAGAATCGCCTCTCTTGGACTTCCTTTTGGCAAACCGACCCTTGGCAATGAGAGATTCGTCAGAAGTTTGAATGGGTATCAGCGGAGTCAAACTGATTCGTGAAGAATGCCCGAAACTCTCTTGTAATGGGTTTGTGAAAGACCTTACGAAACCCGGCAGCCAGGGCGATATCGCGGACTGCGGGCTCAGGGTTGCTCGTGAGAAGAAAGCAGGCAACAGGGTCGAAAGTCGGCTCGGAGCGGAGGCGCTTGAGGGCTTCCGCACCCGTTTGACCGTATCCCAGGTAAAAGTCGGAGATGAGGTAATCAATCACTTCTTCGCGAACAAGGGCCACCGCTTGTTGCAGGGTCTCGCAGGCAAAGACTTCATAATGGTTTCGCAAAGAGAAGTAGGCCACGCGCAGGGAGGTTGGATCGTCATCCAAAATCAACACACTCGGTCGGCGAAGCTTGGGCGAAGCGGCCGCATCATCTGGGGAAGCATTCATGGAAGGGGATTCTGTGGGGGATTACGCGGCGAATTTGCCCAAAGCATTTCCGCAAACAGGTTCGAATGCGTAACGCCAGACGTGAGCGAACTGTTGCCAAGGTCCGTTGACCGGACCGTCATAGAGGAGGCGCGGAGCCGAAGCGGCTCGCCATGGGGGCATATTCAGTCGATCCCGGACGGCGAGAAATCCACGGTGAGAAGCCCTCCGCAAGAGGGCGGCTTCCGAGCCGGTGGCCTTTTCGGGGTGATCGGCATTTTCCAGAGCCGTCTCCATCCGGAGAGCTTCCAGCTTGGCGGAGAGCACGGCGGCTGTGCGCGTGCGGGCAGAGCCGGTTCCGTAGGCAGCTGCGAACACCCCTGAGTGGAGGCGGCGGATGGCCAAAACGACAAAGCCCCGATAGTCTGGCACGCGGATAAAAACGAGGGTGAATCCGTCCTCTTCCACGGCCCAGTGTTCGAAGGCACCGCTCCACCAAGAGTCGACGGCATAGTGTTCATAAGCCTCGGCCATGGCGCGGCTTCGGGCGGATGAGGCAAAGAGACCGGGAAATGCGGCCATACCCTTCGTGCTGTCTGCAACCGGGTATCCATACCTGCCCGCGTCGGGACCGGAACGGGTCTCATAATAGGCCCATCGCTCAAGGGCTTCGGAGACGGCTTTGGCGCGGGCTTCAAACATCGTCTTACCCACCCCACTCCCGTCCGCCGCACTGAAGACGGCGGATACGGGAGAGAGGGGAGGCTTGAGGTCTGCTTTGAGCGAGACGCGACAGAGCTGCCATGTTGCCCCGAGGTAGAGCGCCCGGCCGTGCTCTATCCGGGCTATCGGGCCATTCGCCGATCCCGCCCCGGCATAACGGAGGGGGGAGAGGTCAAGCTGCCAACGCTCAAACGCGGAACTCCTCTTCACCAACCAATCCGGACAGTCGGGCGGGTTGAGCGATGTGTGAACAGGGTCTGAGACGAGCGTTGACATGGATGGCTAAACGCAGCAGCTTTTCTAGGGTTAAATTGCTAATTCAAGGGGTTGGCGGGGCATTTAGCGCCGATCGCCGCCATTACCCCCCGCGCAATAGATGGAAAGAATGATGACGTCGTCGCTGGCATCCTGCATATCGGGGAGCACCTTCTGGGTGAGGGCGTCCGCGTGGGCGGAAAAACCAACGGTGGCAAGGGCGGAGGCTGCGAAGAGGATTGCTGTCTTTTTGAGTGTTTTCATAGGGACACGAGTTTATCCGGTTCCGCCTTTGGCGTCCCGTTTCGTTTTAGCGTGTTTCCTTCTCTGGCTTGGGTTAAATTTAACCCAAGGCCTGCTGGCGCAGCCGGTGGATGGCCCGGCGCACCTACTGGCGAGGCAACTGCCGAACGCTCCGGCGGAGGAGTTGGCGGATTTGGCTGTCGCCGACGGGATTCTCTGGGTCGCGGGAAACGCCCTTCATCGCTTCCGTGAAGGTGAATGGGAGACGGTCTATGAAGAGAGCCGCATCCTGGCGTTGGAGTATGTTCCGGAGCGGGGCGAGCTGTGGTTTGCGGGGACGCAGGCCTTCGGAGTGATTGATCTAGAGACCGGGACTCATTCGATACTGCCCCTGATCAAAGGCTTTATCTGGGACATCGTGGCGTTGGACGGGCGTCTCTGGTATTTTGGGGGAGGCGGCTTTGGATGGATCGATTTGGAAACGCGTGCGCCCGCTCGCTTCTGGGCGGTGGATTTCTCGCCCCGCCCATTTGTCATGGGTCCATGGAGCCAGCGGGGGGAGATTCTTCTGGGCAGTGACTCCGGATTGGCAACGGTATGCCCGGAAAACGGATGGGTTCCCGTCCTGAGCCCTGCGGGGGACTTGACCGGTCAGCTGATTACATGGGCTCAACCGATTCCGGAAGGCGGATATTTTCTCGGTTCATCTTCCGGAGCCTTCCAATGGGACGGCATGCCGGAAGGCACGGTTTCTCTGGTGCAGACAAAATCGGATCAATTTACCCGGGGCATCAACAACGCACATACATGGGGCCGCATTTCCGCCATCGTGGATTTTCCTATCGGCATCGCCCTGTGGGACGGGGATCAGGCAGCCTTCACTGGCGTATCCAATGACAAAAACGGTTTGCTAATCGGGGATATCTATAAGGTTGGGGGGCACGGACCCGATGTCTACTTGTTGGGCAGCCACGGCATCGCCCGGGTGGACCTGAAGGACGCGGCACGTTTTTTCCCGGGGGATGAAGTCTTACGGGGTGCCTCTCTCCGCTATGGATTTTTTCATGAAGGAACGGCCCATGTCTTTCCCGTTGACTCGGCGGCCCCCAATGATCGGCTCCTCCGGCTCAGCACGGACCATTGGACAGTCGAGCGGCTGCCAGCGCAGCCCTTCAGCGCAGGGGTGGATACAGGAGGGCACCTCAGTTACACGACCTTGCACCACCGCAAACGCTTTATCAACGGGGCTTGGGAACAGCAAAACCTCGGCACGGCGGTGCGCTCCGTCCTTTGGACCCCGCGTGGCGGATTTGCCACCGACCCGGATCATCTTCACGCATTAAGCTCCGACGGCGCGCTGCGCATCCTCACCGAAGCCGGACCCTCCGACCGCTTAATCAGTTGGATTGATGACAGCCTTTTGGCGGTGGACCACGAACACCGGCCGGTCATTTTCCGCTCACGCGGGGCCGCTTGGTCGCGGGAACGCCTTGCCGGCTCATTGGGAAATCGCGCTGTCTCCAGTGCAGCGGTTTCCGGCGGAGCCTATGTTGCGACCGAAGGCGGCGACCTCTTTTTCGTCGACCATCGGGGTGCGCGGGCGATCCAGCTTGCTCCTCAATGGATCGCGCGCGCCGTCGCCGCAAAAGATAGCGAAGTCTGCGTTATTCTGCACCACACCGAATCCGGAAAAAATGCTTTGGCATCGTGGAACGCGGCGGGTGAATCGAGCATGTGGCGCGTCCGTCAGCTGAATCTCATCGGAAAGCCGGGGATGGTCTTCACCGATGAGCGCCAGATCGGCTTGGCGGGGGACGGCGGCATTTTGATTCTACCCTTGGCTGAGCTGGAAAGAGTCTCCCCCCCAGCGCCTAACTTTGCCTTGATCCACGGGACGGCTGCCGTGTCGGGCGCACGGCTTCCTTACGGTACCCAACGCCTCAGCCTCACCGTGACCAACGCCGCAGATCTGCTCCCCGCCTACATTCAATTCCGGGTGAACGGGGGAGAGTGGCAGGCCCTCCACGGAGAAAACGCCACCATCCAAGTCGGGGGTCATGGATCATTCCGGATCGAAACGCGTATGCTTCTGCCCAATGGCGTGGCCATCGAATCGCCGCAGTCCATCCATTTCCGGATTTCACCGCCGTGGTATCAACAACCGCTCGTGCAACTGGCGACCCTCCTTTTCTTCGCCCTGGCCATCACCGGCGGCGTGCGCTGGCGCATTGCCAGCCTGAACCGTATGAACACGTGGCTGCGGGAAACCGTCGATTCGAAAACGCGTGAACTCGAAGCCGCCACAGCGGCGCGCACCAACTTCCTTGCCGGCATCTCGCACGATGTGCGCAACCCCCTCAACGGTGTCCTCCTCCTCGCCGATTCCCTTGCCATGGATCCACCGAGAGACCCCCTTGACAATCGCCTCCGTGAGCTGAAGGACCTCGGAATGGTCGTGGACCGCATGCTCGGCGAAGTGCTCGATTTCTCATCCATCGACCACAAGTCCATTCCCTTGAACCCCTCGCCAGTGACCCTCGGCGAAATCATCGACGCCGCCGTGAGCCAAAACCAATGGATTCTCAGCCGCTCCCTCATCAACCTGACAACCCGCCTCACTTCCCACGAACGCCGCTTCGCGATTCAAGCGGATTTCAGTTGGCTCGTGCAAATTCTCTCCAACCTGCTCATTAACGCCGTCCATTACTCGCAGACCGAGCGCGTGGAGATCGGTGCGCGCATCCTCTCTGAAGGAGAAGCCACTGCTGTAGTGGAGTTTTCAGTACGGGACTGGGGTGTGGGCATTGATCCCTCGGAGAGCGAACTCATCTTTGACCGCTTCGTCCGGGGCGAACGCGGTATTGAAAGCGGCCACCACGGCACGGGTCTCGGCCTCGCCATTTCGCGTGAAGTGATGCGGGCCATGGGCGGCGAACTGCGTTTGGAGAAAAACGATCCCCATGGGGCCGCTTTCTTCATCACCCACCGCTTCGACCGCGCCTCCGCGAAAACCCTCCCGGACTATGCCCGCATTCTCGCCGATCTCCGCGGCAAACGCGTGCTCGTCGTTGAAGATCTCGACTACAATCGCGACGCCATGGAGCGCTTTTTCCGGGATCGTGGCTGTATCGTGCATTGCGAGGAAGCCGGACCCGCGGGCCTGCAAGCACTTGTTGAAGGCACGTTCGATCTTGCCCTTCTGGACTGGGACCTACCCGGAATCACCGGCCCTCAAATCGCCCGCAGCTTCCGCCGCCAGTGCCCGCAAAAAGAAACCATCCTGCTGGCCCTCACCGCCTACACGGACGGCGCCAAACAGCGCGAAGCCCAGCGATCCGGCATGAACGGCTACCTCGCGAAACCCCTCACTGCTCAACGCCTCGCCCGCACCCTCGCTATCATCCAAGGCAACCCCGTTGCCCGGGAAATGGAAGAGGGCAGCGCCATCGACAACGACCGCCTGGCCGGGGCCGTTCAAGAACAGTTGCGCATCTGCCAGACCCTCGGGGATCAGCTCGACTTCGAAGGCCTCCGGCGCGCCGCTCACCGCCTCACCACCCTCGCCCTCATCCTCGGCGATGAAGCCATGCAACGATCCTGCCGCGAACTTCAGGTAAGTGCGTCGGAAAACGACAGCGAAAGAGTGCGCCTCGGCTTGCGCGAGCTGCGGAAGTGGGTCCATTCCTAACAACGTGGGCGAGCCGCTAAAAACGATCATTGTTGAAGACCAGCGCCTTGGGATTGACCTCTTGCGCTCCTGCCTGGACGACCGCTTCGCCGTCTGTGCGGCTGTTCAGTCCATTGCCGCCGCTTGGGCTGCTTTCGAAGAGCACGATCCCGATTTTGCCATACTTGATATCGAATTGCCCGACGGCAGCGGCCTCGACCTCGCCCAACGTATGCTCGACGGCAAGCGCCATATCAAGCTCCTCGGCGTTTCCGCAAAAACAGACCCCTACACCCTCTATCGCATCTTCATGATGGGCTTTTCCGGGTTTGTGGATAAGAATTGCGGAAGTGTCGACGAGCTGCACACCGCCATCGACCAAGTTGCTCAAGGAAACTTTCACTACGCTTCCATCGTGCAAGACGTCATGCGCGAGCAATATGCGAATCCCGAAGCTTTTTCGAAAATCCTCACGGAACGCGAACAGGAACTCATGGTCCACCTCGGTGTGGGCTCCTCCAACGAAGCCATCGCCGCGCGCCTTGGCTTGCGCCCCGTGAGCGTGCAAGGCCACCGCCACCGCATCATGCGTAAACTCGGCCTATCCACCACGATCGACCTCATTCGCTACGCCATGCGCACCGGGTTTGTGAACGCCTTTGACCTGAAAGCGGATTTCACGGAAAACGAAAACGGCGGGGCCCACCGAAGGAAAGCCCCTCCCCAATAAAGTCAGCGCCTTTTGCCTCCCTCTGCATCTCGGACGACAAACCTTCACCCCCCGCTTCAGGATGGGCTTTACAAAGGAGATGGGATGATGGATGCGATACGGATACAGCCTCCCAAAACCCCTAAAAAAATGTCTTCGTTTAGCGACTCCCCCCTCCACGTCCCCCTTACCTTTCCGCGAGCAGGCCGCACGATGCGCAACCGTATTGCCCTTGCTGCCATGACCAATCAACAGAGTGGAGACGACGGCCTCCTCAGCGACGATGAATACGCCTGGCTTGTGCGCCGCGCCGAAGGAGGATTTGGCATGGTCACCACCTGCGCCGCCCATGTGCACAGAACGGGACGCGGTTGGCCCGGTGCGCTTGGGATCGATTCTGATGCCTGCCTCCCCGGCCTCACGCGCCTCGCCAACGGCATCCGTGAAGCTGGTGGCCTTGCCATCGTGCAGATTTTCCACGGTGGTGCGCGAGCCCCCTCCGCCCTCAGCGGGGTCCAGCCTCTCAGTGCCTCACCCGGTATCCTCCCCGGCTCCGGCCCCTCCGCCGAATCCGCCCGCGCCGCCACCACCGCCGACCTCCGTGAGATCATCGGTGCCTTCGCCACAGCCGCCCACCGCGCCGAGCAAGCCGGCTGGGATGGAGTCGAACTCCACGGAGCACACGGTTATCTCCTCGCCCAATTCCTCTCCCCGCTGAGCAACCAACGCAGCGATGAATGGGGCGGATCTTACCAGAACCGGCTCCGCTTCCTCCGCGAAACGCTCGCCGCGGTGAAAGCTGCCGTCTCTCCGCGATTCATCGTCGGCGTGCGCCTATCTCCGGAAAACTTTTCCAATCAACCCCCGGAGGTCACCCTTGAAGCCTTCGAGACAGCCCGCCGCCTTCAGAAAGACGGTGTCGACTTTCTTCATTTCTCCCTCTGGGATTGCGATGCCTGCCTAAGATCCAACGAGGGTGGTGCCCCCGGCCCCACCCTCCTTTCGCTCGCCCGCGAGGCGGTAGCCCCCGCTTGCCCCCTCCTCGTAGCCGGCAAAATCCATACCCGCGCCGACGCTGAGCGCGCCCTTTCGCAAGGGGCTGACGCCGTCGCCCTCGGGCGCGTCGCCATCGCTTATCCCGAGTGGCCCCGCGCAATTAGAGAGGAAGCCTTTACCCCCGCCCAGCCCCCGCACGCGGAAGAAAGCCTCCGTGCCGCTGCCGTCGGCCCCAAATTCCTCGCCTACCTCCGCCGCTGGCCCGGCTTCGTGGCAACGACCCGTGATGACGCCTGACCCGGTTTCTCCAGCTCACCAAAACACCAGTCAACCGACCAATTCGTCGCACGATGCCCGGCTCCTCGACTCCCTCCACCGAAAAGCCCGTGCCCCCAACCTTTGCCGAAGCTCTTTTGGTGTGGATCAAAATCGGGTTGCTCAGTTTCGGCGGACCGACCGGGCAGATCGGGCTGATGCACCGCGAGTTGGTCGAAAGGTGCCGCTGGTGATCCGCCACAGGCGCGTTCAGGCGTTTATGCACGGGGGGCCTGCCGCGCCTTCTCTTTGATTCTCAAGAGCGATTTCATAAGCCCCCCCAGATCCGGCTGAGCGACGCCGCCGAACGCATCATGGAGCTGGCGATAAAGTGCGTAGAGCTGATCGTAAGCGGCTCGCGCGCCGGACTGCGGGGTGTAGGCCACTTCTTTCAGCCCCGTCATCGCCCTCTGCGCCGATGGGAAGTCTGCATGGCCGCCCGCTTCTTTGCCAGCGACAACGGACGCGGCGATCGCCGCCCCGAGAGCGCAGGCTTGCCCAGAGCGGGCAATGCGCATTTCCCGGCCCGTGATATCGGCGTAAATCTGCATCAGCATAGGATTCTTCTCAGCGATGCCACCCGCGCAGACAATGCGCTTCACCGGAACCCCATAAGCTTCGATGCGCTCAAGAATCGCCCGCGCACCAAATGCCGTGGCTTCAATGAGCGACCGGTAAATCTCCGCACGCGTCGTCTGAAGCGTTTGGCCAAGGATGAGACCGGTGAGGCGTTGATCGACGAGGATGGTGCGGTTGCCGTTATTCCAATCGAGCGCCAAAAGACCGCTTTGTCCCGGGCGCAACTTTTGCGCTTCCTCGGTGAGTTTCCCATGGAGTTCCCCGGAACCGCCGCAAACCCCCTCCACCCACCATTTGAAGATGTCACCCACGGCGGACTGCCCTGCTTCAATCCCGTAGAAGCCCGGCAAGATGGCACCCGGCACGATCCCGCAGATCCCCGGAATGTCGGCCACGTCCTTATCCAGAGAGAGCACCGCACAGTCGCAAGTGGACGTGCCGATGACTTTAACCAAGGTCCCTTCGGCAATTCCGGATCCGATCGCCCCATAATGCACATCCATCTCCCCGATGGCGATGGGAATACCCTTCGGAAGCCCAAGCGCCGCCGCCCATTCCGCGCAGAGGTACCCGGCAACCGTCGAAGCGTCGTAGGCTTTTTCATATAGCCGGTCACGCAGTTCCGCCAGCGCCGGATCGAGGAGGGAAAGAAACGCCTTGTCGGGAAGGCCTCCCCATTCATCGCTGTAAAGAGCCTTGTGCCCAGCCGCGCAGACGCCCCGGCGAATCGCGGCAGGATCGGTCACGCCCGCCAAGATCGAGGGCACCCAATCGCAAAGCTCCACCCAGGAATGGGCCACGCGAAAAACAGACGGAGCCGTCCGCAGGCAATGCCAGATTTTGCTCCAAAACCACTCGGACGAATAGGTGTTGCCGCACTTGGCCACATATTGGGGACGGTGCTCCCGTGCCAATGCCGTGATGTGGGCCGCCTCCGCATGGCTCGTGTGGTCCTTCCACAACCAGCATTGAGCGGCCGGATCCCGTTGGAAAGGGGCGTGATGCGCAAGGGGACGGTTGTTCTTGTCGACCGGAATCGGGCTGGAGCCGGTCGTGTCCACACCCAGCCCAATCACCGCGTTGGCCGAGAATCCGGAATCGCTTTCTTTGGCCTCCCGCAGCGCCCCGGCCACCGCCTTCTTGAGCCCAAATTCGTAATCGGCCGGATGCTGCCGGGCAACAAGATCGTTGTGCGGATCAAGGATCACCCCCTCTTCGCCGGAAGGGTAAGGAACCACACAGGAACCAAGCTCAGCCCCATCCGCACAACGCGCCACAATCGCGCGGACAGAGTTCGTGCCATAATCCAAACCAATCGTGAATTTGGAAGTCATGAGCGAGACTGTGGCGAATCCACGGAGAAAACGAAAGCCTCTTTCCGCTGCCAAGGGAACGATCACACTTGATCGTAAACCAACCCCTCCAAAACCGTTTTATCCCAGTTGGAGAGACACCCGGCGGACGGATTCGTTTCCAATTCGTTTTCGTTTGCGAAGCCCCTCAGCTTGTGCCTACCCTTTTTTCAGTTTGGGCGAACCCGGGGCGCCGGGCTGAGATGAGAACACGATCCGTTCCCGTAGCCTTCGAACCTGATGCGGTTAGGACCGCCGAAGGGAAAACGGTTCAAGGCCCGGGTGGGAAAGGAATCGGTTTCCAACGGCGATTCGCCGCCAACCGAGAAACCCATGCCAGATAGCCCTTCCACACAGATCCACTTCACCCTAAACGATCAGCCCTGCTCCGCCCCGGACGCCACCCGCCTGGAGACTTTTCTCCACGATAAATTTGGTGCCCGCACCGGCATCGCCATCGCCGTCGATGGCACCGTCGTCCCGCGCACGGAATGGGCCGCCACGCCCCTATCCGAAGGCATGGACATCCTCGTCATCGAAGCGACCCAGGGAGGCTGACCCGTGCCCGACGCCCGCACATTGGACCTCCTCGTCATCACTCCACCGGAAGACCTCAACGGGGAAACGGATACCCTTGTGTCCCTCGTGGAAGCCGGCCTCACCGCCATCCATGTGCGCAAACCCCATCACCGTCCCGCCGATCTCGAAAAATGGCTCACGCGTCTCCCGCCCCTTCTTCGCCCGCACACCGTGGTGCACGGTCCCCCGGAGATGGCGCGCGGATTTGCTCTGGCTGGATGGCATGAACGGGATCGAGGCCTCGAACCCTTCCGTCCCTCCCCGCCCGACACCCCGCTTGGTCTGCGGTCGGGGGCCGTGCATACGGTGGAGGGCTTGCGCAGCGCCCTCGATGCTTTCGACCGCGTCCTCTTCTCCCCCGTCTATCCCTCTATCTCAAAGCCCGGTTACGGACCCACTGAGCCCGCCCAGCGCAAAGCGGTATCCACTTTGCTCAAACAAGGCCCGTGCGGCTCACGGCGCGCCCGTGTTTTCGCCCTCGGCGGAATCACCCCCGACAAACTCGACCAACTCCGCTCCTGGGGGTTTGATGGGGGCGCCCTCCTCGGAGCCATTTGGCTCTCGCCCGACCCCGTCGCCGCCTTTCTCGAATTTCAAAAACAATCATCACCTTCACCTGTTTCCGCATGACACCCTCCCCTTTAACCATCGCCGGAGAAACCCTCCAGTCCCGCCTCCTCACTGGAACCGGAAAATTCGCCTCCGCCGAAATCATGGCCGCCTGCCTCGAGGCGTCCGCCAGCGAACTGGTCACCGTCGCCCTCCGCCGCATCCGCACGGATGGCGCACCCGATGACATCCTCGCCCACCTCGACCGGGATCGCTTCCGCCTCCTGCCCAACACCTCCGGCGTGCGCAACGCCCGCGAAGCCATCCTCGCCGCCGAACTGGCCCGCGAGGCTCTCGAAACGAATTGGCTGAAACTCGAAATCCACCCCGACCCGAAATACCTCATGCCGGATCCCGTGGAAACGCTGGAAGCGGCCGAGGCCCTCGTCAAAAGAGGCTTCGTCGTTCTCCCCTACGTCCACGCCGACCCCGTCCTTTGCAAACGCCTCGAAGAAGTGGGGACGGCCGCCGTCATGCCCCTGGGCGCGCCCATTGGGACAAACCGCGGCCTCGCCACACGCGATTTCCTTGAAATCATCATCGCCCAAAGCAACGTGCCCGTCATCGTTGATGCCGGCCTGGGCGCGCCTTCCCATGCCGCAGCCGCCCTCGAGATGGGGGCCGATGCCGTCCTCGTGAATACCGCCCTCGCCACAGCGGCGGACCCCGTGGCCATGGCACACGCCTTCCGCAGCGCCGTCGAAGCCGGACGGCTCGCCTTTGAAGCCGGCTTGCCCGCTGCCGCCTCCGGTTCCCTTGAAGCCCGCGCTTCCTCCCCGCTCACCACCTTCCTCAACACCTAAGCACCGTGAGCTTCCTGCAAATCTGGCAACAGCACAACTTCTCCGAAACCGCCGAACGTATCCAAAACTCCACGACGGCGGATGTAAGGCGCGCCCTTGGCCGACGCCCCGGGACCCTGACGCTCGACGATTTCGCCGCCCTTCTCTCCCCCGCCGCCGAGCCCTTCCTCGAGGAGATGGCCCAGCGCAGCCACGCCCTCACGGTCGAACGTTTTGGACGCGTGATGCAACTCTATGCGCCCCTTTATCTGTCCAATGTATGCGGCAACGTGTGCCACTATTGCGGCTTCAGCGCGACCAACCGGATTCCCCGGAAGATCCTCAGCGAAAGCGAGATTCTCAGCGAAGGCGAGGTCCTGCGCGGGGAGGGCTTTCGCCACGTGCTTCTCGTCACCGGCGAGTCCGGCCGCGTCGGCACCGGTTACTTTGCCCGCGCCCTCGATCTTCTCCGCCCCCTCTTCGCCAATCTCTCCATCGAAGTCCAACCCCTTTCCGAAGCGGAATACGCCCAACTCACCCGCCATGGCCTCAGCGCCGTGCTTGTCTATCAGGAAACCTATGACCCCGCCGCTTACGCCCTCCAGCACACCAAGGGCCCCAAGCGGGACATGCCCTACCGCCTCGAAACACCTGACCGCCTGGGACGCGCGGGTGTGAAAAAAATCGGACTTGGTGCGCTCTACGGCCTTTCCGATTGGCGCGCGGATGCCTGGTTCACCGGGTGCCACTTGCGCTACATGGAAAAAATGTATTGGAAAAGCCGCTACAGCATTTCCTTTCCCCGGCTCCGTCCCCACGAGGGAACGGAAATTCCCGTCACCCCCTTCAATGAGAGGGATCTGGTGCAAACCGTCTGCGCCTTCCGCCTCTTCGACCAGGAAGTCGAGCTTTCCCTCTCCACGCGCGAGAGTGCCCGCTTTCGCGACCAGGCCTTTCGTCTGGGATTCACCACGATGAGCGCAGGTTCAAAAACGAACCCCGGCGGTTACGCCAGTGAACCCGAATCCCTGGAGCAATTTTCCATTGACGACGCCCGCTCTCCCGCCGAGATCGCTGCCTTCCTCCGTCATCATAAATACGATCCGCTCTGGAAAGACTGGGACCCCACCTACGACGGTTGGTCGCCCGCAATCAAGGAAGCCATCTCATGACCCCTCATCTCACCGCCGAAGAAATCCGCCGCTACCAGCGCCACCTCAGCCTATCCGGTTTTGGACCGCACGCACAAGCGCGGTTGAAAGCAAGCACCATGCTGGTGATCGGGGCCGGCGGACTCGGTTGCCCCGCTCTCCTCTATCTCGCGGCCGCCGGAGTCGGGGAGATCATCCTCATGGATGCGGACCGGGTGGATGTATCCAATCTTCAACGACAGATTCTCTTCACCACCGAAGACGCCGGTGTCCTCAAGGTGGAAGCGGCCGGAAAACGGCTGCACGCGCTCAACCCGCTCATTCGTGTGACCCCGGTCCCGGAGCGGATCTCCCGCGAAAACGCCATCGCCTGGATCCAACGGGCGGATGTCGTCGTTGATGGCAGCGACAACTTCGCCACACGCTACCTCGTGAATGACGCCTGTGTGCTGGCGGATCGCCCGCTGATCTACGGGGCAATCCGCGACTTCTCCGGACAGGTCAGCGTCTTCAACTGGCAGGGTGGGCCGACCTACCGGTGTCTCTTTCCCGAGCCGCCCCCACCGGGAAGTGTCCCCACATGTTCGGAAGCTGGCGTGCTCGGCGTCCTCCCGGGATTGGTCGGATCTCTGCAAGCGACCGAAGCCTTGAAGGCTTTGACCGGAATCGGCCAATTGCTCTCGGGGCGCCTCCTTATTATCGATGCCCTGACAGCCCGCTTTCGCACAGTTGAACTTCTGCCCAATCCAGCATCCCGGGAAATCACAGACCTCCCGGCAGGTGATTACGGACAAACCTGTTCAACCGATTCGGCCGACGAGGACGCGGACGAGATCGACGTGGCCACTGCCCGTCGAAACCAGCACGCGTATCAATGGATCGATGTCCGCGAATCAGTGGAACGCGTGGTCTCGGTCATCGATCCCTCCGTTCACATACCCCTTGGGCGACTCCACCAAGCGCACCCTGCCCTGCAATCCCTCGATCCGGATCGCCCCACGATTGCCTATTGTGCAGCAGGTATCCGGAGTTTGCACGCCCTCGACATCCTCCGCCAAACCCACCGCTTCACCAACGTGCGCAGCCTCCGGGGAGGCATCCGCGAGTGGAAAATGAACACCTGAGTCCCAATTCCCTTACCTCAGCGGATCGCTCAAATCCCGCAGGGAACAAAGCCCACCGAAGTCGCCCCCCTTCATGGGACGCGCACCCGTCTGTCTGCGTCCAAACGACTCCTTTACCCCCGAAAACCAATCCTCCACAAAGGCCCGGCTCCCAATCACCGCCCCTTCCGTCATATACCTTATCCGGCAGCGCAAAAGTTGCCCTCGCGTCAAGCCACCACCCGCCGCATCCACCTTCCAAAAGGCCACCTTCGGCAGCACCCGCCCCTTCTCCGAAGCACTCCCGTCCGTCGCCACCTCAAACATCAGCAACCGATACAGCCGCCCGGCCGCTTCCAGACATGCTGGGGTGTCTGCTCGATCCACGCCCTTGCGCAGCAACTCCGCCCCGAAACCCATCCCTGCCAACCGCACCAGCAGCGCATACTCGCCCAGCTTCCCCTTCCCCACCGCCTCACCATAACCGCAGAAGCGATAATCCTTCGGATCCTCCACAATCCCCGCCCGCACCGCATTCAGATCGATATACGCCCCCACCAGCGCCAGCGCCTCCTGCGAGTTCTCCACCAACACGCTCCGAAACGGCCCCTCCCACAGCGTCCCCTTGCGCTCATTCAAGCGGTTATATCCGATCGAAAAGCGCTGCTTCAGCACCTTCACAAACATCGCCAGGCTCCCCATCCGCCTAAGCAGCAGATCCCGCATGTAAGCCCGTGTTGCCCCGCCCTCCGCCAGCGCCCCCTCCACCATCGTCAATGTCAGCGGTTGCCCCGGACGCACCTTGCCTCCATACAGAAATCCGGCCCGCCGGATCAGCTCCGCATCCGACAGCTCCCCGACCTCCCCCGGGACTTCAACCAGCAAATGGAAATGGTTGTCCAAGATACAGTAGGTCAGCAGCTCCACGCCACAAAACGCCGCAACCCGGCCGATCAAATCCCGCATCCGCTCCTTCTCAACGGCCCCCAGGAGGAACGTCTGCCCGCACGTCCGGCTGACCACATGATAAACCGCCGACCTTCCCGGCCTCGCCAATACCCGCGGTCGCCGCCGCCCCTTCTTCGGCAAAAGCCCCTTCGCAAATCCAATCGCCACACTATCTTCCATCCACCCACCCCACCAAACCCCAAGCCTCCCGTCAACAAAATTTTACGTTTTAAAATGTTTACGGCAAAACGAGAAATTGGATGGGATTGCTCAGATGCGGGTGCCGTCGGTGCGGGCGCGGGTTTGGAAGAGGGCGCGGAGGCGGGTGGTGGTGTCTCCGGGGAGGCCCGTGCCGATGGTGCGGCCATCGACATCGACGACGGGGATGATTTCGGCGGCGGTGCCGGTGAGGAAAATCTCGTCGGCGGTCCAGACTTCGTAGCGGGTGAGGTTGGTTTCGACGGCTTGGATGCCTTCGTCGTTCATGATGTCGAGAACAGCTCCGCGGGTGATGCCTTTGAGGGCTCCGGCATGGAAGGGAGGGGTGGCCCAGCGGTCCTTGTGACGAAGGAAGATATTATCGCCGGTGCACTCGGCGACGTAGCCCTGGTCGTTGAGCATGATGGCTTCGAGGCAACCGGCGAGACCGGCGTCGGCCTTGGCCATGATGTTGTTGAGGTAGTTGAGCGACTTCACCATAGGCGGCAGGGCCGCCGGGTTGATACGCCGCGTGGCCGAGGTGACGATGCGAAGACCTTTTTCGTAGAACTCCTCCGGGTAGAGAGAGATCTTGTCGGCGATTATAATGATCCCGGGGTTTTTGCAGCTCTTGTGGCTGAGGCCGAGGGAACCCACGCCCCGGGTCACAACGAGGCGGATGTAGCCGTCCTTGAGATTGTTGACGCGACAGGCTTCGCAAACGGCCTCGGAGAGTTCCGCGCGGGTGAGCGGGATGTTGAGGAGAATGGCCTTGGCGGAGTGTTCCAGCCGCTCAAGGTGCTCGTCGAGCTTGAAGACACAGCCGTCGTAGAGGCGGATGCCTTCAAAGACGCCATCACCATAAAGCAGTCCGTGATCAAACACGGAGACCTTGGCATCGGCCGCATCGACAAACTCCCCATTCATGTAAACCTTCATAGAAGGTGCATCTTGCTGGGGAGGCGGGCCTTGTCTAGCCCGATTACACGGTGGCGGGGCGCGAATCCGCAGTTTGTTCCGAACCGGAGATGGCTGCCCCGATGATACCGGCGCGGTTTCCGAAGGCGGCCAGCTCAACGGGCACCGGGCTTTTGAGATAGGGGAGAAATTTCTCGGGTTTTTTCGCGCCGCCGCCGCCAAGGATGATCAACTCCGGCTGGAGGAGGCCGCAGATGTAGACGAGGTAATCGTTAAAACGCCCCGCCCACTCCATCCAGGTGAGGTCAGCGCGCTTTCGGGCCGGGGTGGAAATGAGGCTTTCGGCGTCCTTGCCGTGGAGAATGAGGTGGCCGAGTTCGAGGTTGGGGACGAGATGCCCATCGTGAAAGACAGCCGTGCCGATACCTGTGCCGACAGTAAGGACGAGAACGGTGCCACGCACACCAACACCTGCCCCCAGGCGCATTTCGGCGAGCGCGGCCACATCGGCGTCGTTGATTACGGGGCAGGTTGCCTGGAAGACCTCTGCCAGATGGGCGGAAAGGTCCCACCCCACCAACTCGGGCGAAAGGTTGACGGCGGTTTGGATCACCCCTCGGCGCATGACACCGGGAAAGCCACAACCGACCGGACCACGCCACGCAAAATGATCGGCGATCTCGGAAATGGCGGAGGAAAGGGCCTGGCGACCGGGATGCTCGGGCGTGGCCACGCGCCAACGCTCCGTGATGAATGCGCCCGTCGTCGTGTCAACCACAGCGGCTTTGATGCCGGTCCCCCCAATATCTATCCCGAGTGCATTCATCGGTTTTGCGGAGAGATACTGGGGCCCTGGAGAAAAATTCCAAGCCGAAATCCGGCAAAGGCTCGCTTCCGGTTCACTTGCGCCGGTAGTGACCCCAACTCTGGACAAAGAAGCCGAGAGTCCCGAGGACGAGAATGATAACGAGTGGCAGAATGCGCCCTTCTATCCACTGAAACTCCCTCTCCGGCGAATGAAGGACTTCGAGAAGGGCGGGGCCGCCGAGGAAAAACCACACCCCGTAAACCACCCGCAGGGCTCCCCCGTATGCGGTCATGGCCATGATGAGGGTGCTGACGAGATAGAGAGCGAGCACAGCAGCGAGGCCACAGGCGAGCACGGAAACCGTCCAAAAAGCCACGTCGCCCAGGCCGGTCAGGTAGGGAGAGACGAGCGCGAAGGTCCAGAAGGCACCGAGGGAAGCAACACCCACCTTGTAAAAAAACGCAGCAAGGATCGCCCCTCCGATCGCCCCCACAATGAGTCCTCCAAGCGACCAAATGGCGGATTGATTCCCCAGTTCGAAACCGGCCCATGCTCCCAACACCGCACCGACCAAGGCAACGACCATGGCCAAGGTGAGCCGGAAGATCCTGTATCCAAAAAAACAATCCACGAGCCCCCAAACGATGAGGAAAGCATAGAGAAAAGGCACAAAAGCGGGTGCAACCGCGTTGGGGTCGAATGGCGTTTCCACGATGGTCGTCAAACTGCGAAAATGAGATCGAAGTGACGAGGCAAAACGAACGCCTGAGCCGGAATAGACTTCACCCAAGAAAGCAAAAACATCGAAAATCAACAAGTCTCCTGCCAGATACCTATTCACAACGATGATTTGTCTACCCGTCCCTCACCCCGGCCGTCTCTTTGCGCTTGTTCTCCTCGCCGCCCTCCTCTTCACCGCCTCGGGCACGCAGGTGGCCGCCCCGGCGGGCGTCAGCCGACTGCCCGGATGGGACAAGGTGGCCCACTTTCTCCTCTATGGCCTCTTTGCCACGATGTGCCTGCGCCTGAACCCGAAAGCCCCGCCGACCCTTGGTCGCGCCCTCTTCGCCATCCTCGCCGCAAGTGCCTTTGGCCTCGCCGACGAGTTTCGCCAATACCTCAATCCCCACCGCTTTTTTGAGTGGGACGACGCCATCGCCAACACTCTCGGGGCTATCCTCGCGACCATCCTCTATCTCTATTGGAAACCCTACCGCGCCGTCCTCGAATGGAAAATCCCCTTTCCCGGAAAATCAAAATAGCGCCTTTCCCTTCGCGCGAAACCCCGTAGCGTGTCCCTGTATGCCTGCCGAATCGCCCGCCGAGCGCATCACCCGTCTCCGCCGAGAGATTGAGCGCCACGAATACCTCTACCGCGTCGAAAACCGCCCCGAAATCAGCGATCCCGCCTTCGACGCGCTCCTGCGCGAACTACGCGAACTTGAAGAGGCCCACCCGGAATTGAGCGCAGCCGACAGCCCCACCCGCACCGTCGGAGACGACCGCCTCGCCGCCTTCGAGACGGTGCGCCACCGGCAGCCCATGGCTTCCCTCGACAACACCTACAACGAAGGCGAACTCATCGAATTCGACCGCCGCCTCCGCCGCGCCCTCGCCGACGACCTGCCGGCGGCCGATGAAGCCCTGCCCTATGTCATCGAGCCCAAAATCGACGGCCTCGCCATCAGCCTCACCTACGAAAAGGGCCGATTGACCCGCGCCGTCACCCGGGGTAACGGTGTGGAGGGCGACGATGTGACGGCCAACGCCCGCACCATCCGCACCCTCCCGGACTGCCTTCTCACGGACGATCCGCCCGACCTCATCGAGATTCGCGGCGAGATCTACATGACCCTCGCCGAGTTCGAACGTATCAACACCGCCCGCGCCGCCGCCGGTGAACCCGCCTTCATGAACCCTCGTAACCTCGCGGCGGGCACCATCAAGCAACTCGACCCGAAAGTCGTCGCCCAACGCCGCCTCGAAATCGTCGTCTACGGACGCGGCGCGCAGGAAGGCCCCCCCACCTTCAGCCGGCAGAACCAAATCCACGAACAATACGCCCGCTGGGGACTCCCCACGGTCGAAAAAATCTGGACCGTCACCGGCATCGAAGCCGCCTGCGCCGCCGTGCGCGAACTCGATGAACTCCGCACCCGCTTCGCCTACCCCACGGATGGCGCCGTCATCAAACTCAACGACCTCCGCCTCCAGGAAATCGCGGGATCGACGAGCAAAGCCCCCCGCTGGGCCATCAGCTACAAATTTGCCGCCGAGCAAGGCACCACGCGCCTGCGCCGCATCAACCTCCAGCTCGGGCGCACCGGCGTGCTCACCCCCGTGGCCGAACTCGAACCGGTGCTCATCGCCGGTTCCACCGTGAGCCGCGCCACCCTTCACAACGAAGATGAAATCCGGCGCAAAGACATCCGTGAGGGCGATACCGTGATCGTCGAAAAGGCTGGGGAAATCATCCCGGCGGTCGTCGCGGTCGTCCCCGAAAAACGCCCGCCCGGCACCCAACCCTTTGACTTCCCCGCCCGTGTGCGCGAAGCCGGATTCGAAGCCGAACGCGCCCCCGGCCAGGCCGCCTGGCGGGTGCGCTCCAGCGACAGCCCCGAACTCATCCACCGCCAACTCCAGCACTTCGCCAGCCGAACCGCGATGGATATCGACGGCCTCGGCACGGAGATCATCAAACAGCTCATCGCGGCGGGCCTCCTTCGTGAACCCGCCGACCTTTACCGGCTGACTGTCGATGACCTCATTGGCCTGGAACGCTTTGCCCGCAAGTCCGCCGAGAACCTCGTCGCAGCCCTTGCCAAGAGCCGGGAAAACGACCTCTGGCGGCTCATTCACGCCATCGGTATCCCCCACGTCGGCGCGCAATCCGCCAAAGATCTCGCCCGGCATTTCCGCACCCTCGATGCCCTCCGTAGCGCCTCCGCCGGGGACCTCGAAAACATTGACGGCGTCGGGGGCATCATGGCTGCCGCCATCCGCGGATTCTTTGACGATGCCGAACACGCAGCCCGCCTCGACCGCCTCCTCGAAGCCGCACAGCCCAACACCACCGCCCTGGAAGCGCCCCCCGGCGACAACGCCGCCCTTGCCGGGCGCACCTTCGTTCTCACCGGAACCCTCCCCACCCTCTCCCGCGAAGAGGCCAAGGCCCGGATTGAGGCAGCCGGAGGCAAATGCTCCGGAAGTGTATCCAAAAAGACCGACTTTGTCGTCGCCGGCGAAGCAGCCGGGAGCAAACTGGAGAAAGCCCAGGCCCTCGGCATTCGCGTGATCGACGAACAAGCCCTCCTCAAAATGCTCGAATCCGCCCCCAACGCATGAGCCCTCCCCCGTCCATCGCCATCATCGGTGCCGGTATCACCGGCCTCACCCTCGCCACCGCCCTCCGCAAAACCGGAGCGCCTGTGCGGATACTCGAACAAGCCGACCGCCCCGGCGGCGTCATCGCCACCAGCGAGCAGGACGGCTGCCTCCTCGAAACCGGCCCCAGCTCCCTTCAACTCAAAAGCGCCGCTGTCGAAGCCTTCCTGCACGAGAATGGCCTCCAAGCCCACATTCGCCCGGCCAACGAAGCTGCCAACAAACGCTACCTCGTGAAGGACGGCCGCCCCGTCGCCCTGCCCATGGGCCTGCTCGAAGCCATCCGCACACCCCTTTACACGATCCCCCAAAAACTCCGCGTTCTCCGCGAACCCTTTATCGGTCGCCCTCCGGCCGGGCGCGAGGAGAGCCTCGAAGCGTTCGTCTGCCGCCGCCTGGGACGACCCTTTTACACCTACGGGGTCTCCGTCCTCGCCTCCGGAATCTACGCCGGCGACCCCACCCGCCTCTCCGTGCAACACGCCTTCCCGAAAGTGTGGAACCTCGAGCACCGCTTCGGCTCGCTCATCCGCGGTACCCTCGGTCTGCGCCGCGAGCGCCGCCGCACCGGCGAAACGCCCTACCGCCCGCGCCTCCTCTCCTTCGCGGGGGGGCTCGAAACGCTCCCGCGCACCCTCGCCGCCCCGCTGGGTGAGCACATTAACCTCTCCGCCCGCATCACCCGCATCCATCGGGACAGAGAAAACTGGCGTGTCGCCTGGGTCGATACAACAGGCGAACACACGCAAACCTTTGCCCAAATCGTCCTTACAATTCCGATACACCATTGGGCCGAACTCCCCTTTGACGAAAACACGCAAACCACCCTGCGAAACCTGCCCGACGTTAAATACGCCCCCCTCTCCATCGTCACCCTCACTTACGACCGCGCCGCCGTCGGGCATCCCCTCGACGGATTCGGCATGCTCATCCCGCTTGAAGAACGCCGGAAGATCCTCGGGGCGATATTCGGTTCGACGCTCTTCCCGGAAAACGCCCCGGCCGACCGCGCCGCCTTCAACGTCTTCGTCGGGGGAATGACCCGACCCGATCTTGCCGCGCTCGGGGCCGATGCCGCCATCGACCTTGCCCACGGCGATCTGGCCGACCTGCTCGGCATAACGACCCCGCCCCGGACCGCCGCGCACTATCCCTGGCCCCGCGCCATTCCCCAATACAACGTTGGGTATGGCCGCTTCCTGCACGCCCTCGACCAGACCGAAGCGCAGATCCCCGGTCTCCACTTTGCGGGAAATTTCCGGGGTGGGCCCGGCCTCTCCGACTGTATGGCCAACGCCCTCACCCTCGTCGGTAGACTAATCGGAGGGAGAGGACCCGGTGTAGTCCGAGGAACTCCCGGATCTCGTATCGCCAAGGAACGCCGCCCGTTCGGGGCTTAATGGGGCGGATTTCTACGTATACCGCAGCACCTCGTCGACCGTCGTTACCCCGTCCAACAATCCGCGCAAGCCATCCTCGCGCAACCCGAGGGTGCCCTCTTCGAAGGCCAGCCGACGCAGCTCCAAGGTAGACGCCCGGCGCGAAATGGCTTCGCGCAATCGATCACTCATAAGAATCATTTCGAAGAGCCCGTGGCGGCCTTTGTATCCACTCCCGTGGCACTGCTCACAGCCCTTGCCGTAGGCAAATTTGCGATCACCGATCCGCTCACGGGTAATCTGCAGCCGATGCAGGGTGTCCTCATCCGGCACATACCATTGACGGCAATTTGAGCAGATGCGGCGCACGAGCCGCTGCGCCAGAACCGCTTCGAGAGAAGCCGCGATCAGATACGGCTCCACCCCCATGTCAACGAGCCGCGTCACCGCCCCGGCGGCGTCATTGGTGTGCAACGTACTGAGCACGAGGTGGCCGGTCAGGGAGGCCTGCACGGCAATTCGCGCCGTCTCCAGGTCCCGGATTTCGCCCACAAGGATCTTATCCGGATCTTGGCGAAGAAATGAACGCAGGGTCGTGGCGAAGTTTAACCCGATTCCCGGGTGCATCGCTACCTGCATGATGCCGTCGATCTCGTATTCGACAGGATCTTCCGCCGTGAGGATCTTTGTGTCTTCCGTGTTTACTTCTCGCAAAGCGCTGTAGAGCGTCGTCGTTTTCCCGGATCCGGTCGGACCCGTGACGATGAAGATGCCGTTTGGCCGCTTCGCCAACTCACGGACACGGTCGAGAATGTCTACGGGCATGCCCAGGCCTTCGAGGTCCAGATTGACCACCGACTTATCGAGCACACGCAGCACCACGCTTTCCCCAAACTGGGTGGGTAGCGTGCTCACCCGCAAGTCCACCGCGCGCCCGTCCACCGATAGCTTGATCCGCCCGTCCTGTGGAACCCGGCGCTCGGCTATATTCAGATCGGCCAACACCTTGATGCGCGCCGTTACCGGTCCGGCGAGGCGCCGGGGTGTCGGTGTCATGGCAAACAAGGCTCCATCCACCCGATAGCGGATTCTCAGGGCGTCCTCAAAGGGTTCGAAGTGAATGTCACTCGCCCGTTCGCGGATCGCTTGACGCAAAACGACATCGACCAAGCGCACAACCGGTGCATCCCCCGCGACCGACTCCAGCTCGGCTTTTTCCGCATCTTCGCCCAGCTCCGGCCCACCGCCAAGGTCCGAAAGAACCTCTTCCAGCGAGGCCTGCTCGACACCATAGACCGACTGTAAGAGTTGCTGCACGGCATCCGGATCGGCCACGACGCTCTCGATATCCATATCGAGAGCAAAGGTGAGATCGTCCACCACCTGTGGGTTAAAGGGATCCAGCGCAACGACGGTGAGCCGCTTTCCCTCACGCTGCAAAGGGACAACCCCATACGAGCGCGCACGCTGGGCCGAAACCAATCTCAGCACCTCCGGCGGGACGGTCTGTGGAAGCTCCGGTCGCAGCGCGAGACCGAGAAAATCCGCCACGGCTTCCAGCAAACTCTCCCGGGTATACCAACCCTGTTGGACGGCCAAGGTCGCCATCGCCTCACCCGTGCGTTCCTGCGTTTCCCGCAAAGCTTCCAGTTCGGAGGGCGAGCATCTCCCCGATTTCTCGAGAATCTCAAGGACGACGCCGTTGTGCTCTGGATACATGCAAGGGGTGCTTACGGGGAATCGAAAGAACGGAACTCAAATGGGTGGCAGACCCTCTTCGGGGCCAACATCAAACCCGGCCGCTTTGAATCGGTTCCGCATTTCAATGGGAGCTTGCGCCTTTTCCAGGGCTTGCTGCGGGGAAATCACATTGCGGTTGACCAGGCTCGTGAGGTGCGCGTCCAAAGGAATCATTCCGTATTGGGAACCCGTTTGAATATCTGATGCGATCCGGTAGGTCTTGTTCTCGCGGATAAGCGCGGCGATCGACGTGGTGGTCACCATGATCTCAAAGGAGGCAACCCGGCCTCCAGCGGTCTTGCGGCAAAGGACCTGCGAAATAACCGCGACGATGGAGGAGGCCAGCTGGGTCCGGATCTGGTCTTTCACGTTCGAGGGGAAGGCGTCCACGATCCGGTCAACCGTGCGGGCCGCACCTGTCGTGTGCAGCGTTGCGAAAACCAAGTGGCCCGTCTCGGCCGCACTCACCGCCGCCTCAATCGTTTCCAAATCCCGCATTTCCCCGACCAGGATCACATCCGGGTCCTGGCGAAGCGCGCCGCGGATCGCCTCCGCGAAACTCGGGGTGTCTGTTCCAAGCTCACGTTGAGTGACAATGCAATTTTTGTGGTCATGGTAATACTCAATCGGATCTTCGATGGTGATGATGTGGCCGTCCCGGTTCTCATTGATCCAATTGATCATGGAAGCGAGGGTCGTGGACTTGCCCGAACCAGTCGGCCCTGTGACGAGGATTAAACCCCGGGGCCGGGAGAGGAGATCTTTGATGGAATCGGGGAGACCGATCTCCCGCAGACCAAACATCTTCTTCGGAATCGTCCGCAACACCAGCCCGTAGTTCCCCTTGGCCTTGAGCACACTCGTTCGGAAACGGGCTTTGTCGAGATAAGCAAAACCAAAATCAGAGCCGCCCGTTTTCCGCAGTTTATCCTGATGCGCGTCCGGCGTAACAGCGCGCATGAGAACTTCGGTGTCCACCGGACGCAAAGCGGGCCCCTCAACCGGCACCATCCCTCCGCTTATCCGCAGGGTGGGAGGCTGGCCCACCTGCAAGTGCAAATCGCTCGCATCCTGGTCCACCATCAACTCGAGAAGATCGTTCATCTCGTAGGGGCATTCGGTGATTTCCGTTTTTGTTTCGATAGTCATATCCGGTTATTCGTTGAGTTTGGTGATGGGCATTTTAGGTGATCGGGAGCGCGTTGGCGGGGTCGGCGACCGTTACGGCCAGGACCTCATCAAGTGTGGTCAAACCTGTGATTGCTTTTCGGATACCGTCTTCGCGCATTGTGCGCATTCCGGCTGCCCGTGCGGCCTGTCGCAACTCCGAAAGGCTGGCATGGTCGTATATAAGCTGCTGAACAGCTTCCGTGATTTCAAAGATCTCAAAAATTCCCCGCCGCCCGCGATAACCCCGCCCGGCGCAGGCAGGACATCCCGTGCCCCGTTGAAAACGAGCTTTGGAAGCCGCCGCCGCCGACACCCCCGCCAAACGCAGCAGCCGCTCGTCCGGTGTGTCCGGCGCGGCACACTCCGGGCAGACCATCCGCACGAGTCGCTGGGCCATGGCCGCCCGCAGAGAAGCCGCCACAAGAAAGGGCTTCACCCCGATATCAATCAAGCGCGAGACTGCGCTCGGCGCATCATTCGTGTGCAGTGTGGAGTAAACCATGTGACCGGTAAGCGAGGCGTTCACGGCGATCTCGGCGGTCTCCAGGTCCCGGATTTCACCCACCATGATCGTGTTCGGAGCCTGGCGTAACATCGCACGCAGGGCCGCAGCAAAGGTCATTCCCACCTCCCGGCGCACCTGCACTTGATTGACGCCCGCCAACTGATACTCCACCGGATCTTCCACCGTGATGATCTTCCGGTCGGGCTTGTTTATGTGATGAAGCGCCGAATAAAGGGTCGTCGATTTGCCCGATCCCGTCGGACCTGTAACAAGAAAAATGCCGTCCGGGAGCGTGATCAGGCGCTTGAAGACCGCCTCGTCGTCACTCAGGAAGCCCAGTTCCGGCAGGCCGATGCGCAGACCCTCTTTATCCAGTATCCGCATCACAATAGACTCTCCAAAGACCGTTGGCACGGTCGAAACCCGCAAATCAAGATCTTTACCCTCGACCACGATTCGGATTCGCCCGTCCTGCGGGAGGCGTTTTTCCGCAATCGAAATTCCCGCCATGAGTTTGGCCCGCGAAAGAATCGAGGGCTGCAAACGCTTCGGGGGGCTACCGATCTCCTGCAATCGCCCGTCCACCCGAAATCGGACGCGAAAGCGGCGCTCCAGAGGCTCCATGTGGATGTCCGAGGCCCGCCGCTTAACCGCCAGAGAGATAAGCTGGCCCATGTATCGTTCAATGGGACCGTCCGCCACCGCCAAATCTATCTGCCCCGCAGGCATTTCCTCCTGCAAAATCTGGTCGAGGTGCGAGAGATCCTGTAAAGGATCGCCTGCCGATTGAATGGACCTGCGGGAATCCGGCGTTTCTGAATCCAGACCTCCGTAAGCTTTCGCTATCGCCGCATCCAGCGTCCCCGCGCCGACCAACCGCGGATCGATAAACAAACCAAGGCGATGCCCGAGGGTATCTGTTTCTTCAATACAAAGCGGATCGATGATACCTAACACCAGACTGCCCGCCTCCTTCGCTATCGGCAGCCACCCGTTCAGCCGCGCCTCTTCTTCCGTCACAAGCTGCAAAGCGTCTGGCTGGGGACGTAACGCCCCGCCGGTGATCGCCTCGATGGCAAAAACCTCCGCCAAGACTGAAACCACGGCTGGCTCTTCGGCAAAGTTCCGGTGATGCAGTTCTCTCAGGCGGGCCAACCGGGGGGGCGAATCGGCCGGAGAGACTTCACGTTCAAGAAGAGAAGCTTGCGCGTGCGTCAAAACACCCCGCTCCACCAAGGCACTCAAGACCTCGTCGGCTAGAGTCTGCATTCGCCTGCCTCCCTCGACTGGAAAAACATTTCAACGATCCCTTCCATGCATCTCGGAAACGTGAAGCAGACAAACCCTCCCGACAACTCTGGATGTGTAAAGTTCACGTGAATCCTTTACCCCATTTACAAAACCGCATCCCGGTCGAGACTGCGATATTGAATGGCCTCCAGAAGGTGCGGCGTCTCAATGGCCTCCTTGCCATCCAAATCCGCGATCGTGCGCGCGACTTTGAGGACGCGGTCGTAGGCCCGCGCACTCAACCGCAGACGTTCCATGGCCGCTTCCAACAAATTGCCCTGATCATTCGTGATCGTGCAGTATTTCCGGATCAGGCGCGGCGTCATGTGTGCGTTCACCTTGGCCCGGTCTTTTCGAAAGCGCGCCGCTTGCCGGTCTCGCGCCGCCTGCACGCGCGCCCGGATCACCGCCGAACTCTCCCCGGGTCGCGCCGTTCGCAACTCACTCACCGAAAGCGCCGGCGCTTCCACATGAAGGTCGATGCGGTCCAACAGCGGGCCGCTCACACGCGAACGATAGCGCTGGATCTGCGCTGCCGTGGAACGGGTGCCCTCCTTTCCATACCCGTCCGGACTCGGGTTCATCGCCGCCACCAGCATGAACTGCGCCGGCAGGGTGATCCGCCCCGCGCTCCGCGAAATCGTCACCTCACCATCCTCCAGAGGCTGCCGCAAGACCTCCAGGGTGCGTCGCTGAAACTCCGGCAACTCATCAAGAAAGAGCACACCATTGTGCGCCAGGGAAATCTCACCCGGACCAGGAACAGAGCCACCCCCGATCAACCCCACGTCGGAAATCGTATGGTGCGGGCTGCGAAAAGGCCGCCGAACAACCAACCCGTCCATCTCCAAGGTCTTTCCGGAAGCGGAATAAATACGCAGAATTTCCAGATACTCCTCTGGCAGCAGATCCGGCATGATCGTCGGAATCCGCTTCGCGATCATCGACTTTCCCGAACCCGGCGGGCCGATGAGCAAAATATTGTGTGCCCCCGCGACGGCTACTTCCACTGCGCGCCGCACCGAGTGCTGTCCCTTCACCTCGGCAAAGTCGTGCTCGGTCGCCCTCTGCTCCGCACGCTCCGCTGTCCACATTTCCAGACCACCCCCGAGAGGCGCAATCGGGCTCACTCCCGTGAGAAAACGGATCGCCTCATCCAGCGACCGAACCGGATAGACCGGCACCCCCTCGACCAGTGCGGCTTCCCGCGCCGTCTTCTCCGGCAAAAGCACCCCCCGCTTGCCCATCTCCCGCGCCAGCGTCGCCAGGGCCAGTCCCCCGCGCACCGGGCGCGTCTCCCCGCTCAGGCTCAGCTCGCCCGCAATCAAATAATCCTCCAAATCCTCCAACGGGGCCTGCCCTGTGGCGGCCAACACACCCAGCGCAATCGGCAAATCATAGAGCGCGCCCTCCTTCCGCAGGTGACCCGGGGCCAAATTAATTGTCATGCGGCGAAAAGGCGTTTCAAAACCCGAGTTCGTCAGCGCCGAGTAGACCCGGTCCTTCGACTCCTTTACCGCCGTCGTCGGCAAGCCCACAATCACCGCTGTCGGCTCCCCCTCTTCTCCCGAGTTTACCTCGACCGCCACCCCGACGGCCTCAATCCCCTGCAAAGCACCCGAAATCGCCACTGACAGCATACCCGCACCCTACCCCTCCCCCCGCCCCTGTCCAGCGTCAAAAAAAATATCTCTGAGATTTTTTATTGCGTTTGTTTTGGACGGGTTGCATGGTTTGCGCATGAGTGAATGGTCACATGTCATTTCGAGGGTTGTGCAAAGGAGGTTCCTGATGGGACCCGAGGAGATGGAGGCGTTTCGGCATATTCTTCGAACGCAGGCCGCCTTTGCGGGTGTGGAGGTGGTTACCTACTGCTTCATGACGAACCACTTCCACCTGCTCCTTCGGGTCGATCCGCAGGCTGAGGTGGGCGATCCGGAGCTTGTTCGGCGTTTTCGCGCACTTTATGGAACGAAGCGGTCGGCTTCGCTCGGAGTGGATGCGGAGGCGCTGGAGCTTCTCCTTGCCCGAGATGATGACCGGGCAATGGACCTCCGAAAGAAACTCAAGGCACGGATGGGCCAAGTTCCCCCGTTCATGCAAGAACTGAAGGCACGCTTCACGCTTTGGTACAACGCCCAACACGACTGCGTGGGAACGTTTTGGGCAGAGCGTTACCGTCGCGTTCTCGTCGAACCGGGCTCGCAGGCCGCCCGATTGGTGGCCGCGTATATCGATCTCAATCCCCTCCGGGCCGGGCTTGTGGAGGACCCGCTGAGCTACCGGTTCAGCGGTTTGGGTGAGGCGGTGGGCGGTGGCTCTGCCGCCCGCCGGGGGCTTTGTTGGCTCGATCCTGTCAACGACCGCATAGGTCGCGTCTCCGATGCCCGAAACACCTGGCAGAGGCACCTGAGCACGGTTCGCCGGGCCATGCTGCGATCAGGAGACCCCGGGACGGACGCTCTCCCGGAGGGCGACCGTCTGAGCGAACTTCAATTGGCCTACCGCCAGTGCCGTTACTTCAGCGAGGGACTGGCCATCGGCACACGTGCCTGGGTGAGTCGTTTCTGCAAAAAGGGCGGGCGCTTCGGGTTTCGTCGCACCCGCTCACCCTCGCCCATTCCCGGTTTTAACGAGGGCGACACCGCCGTCACCGTCGCCCGTCAGCGTTTCCGCCAAGTTTGAGAACCGGTGGGGGGGGGCGATCAACCAACTATCCCGCAAAAGGCCGATACTCCCTTCCGCTCACCTGCTCCCAAAGGTGCCAGGACTCACTCCTCCGGCTGACCTTTTGCCAAAGTCGCCGGGCGTAGCCGCCAATCTGTCCAGACCGGCCGGTGGTCGCTGGCGATGAGCACGCGGGGATCGTCGTCGATGGCCATCCCCATCAACTCCCAGCGCAGCTCAAAGGCCGGTGAAGGCAGGATGTAATCGACACGCGTGTAGGCATCCTCCCGCCGAAAGCGGTGCGTCCATCGCTGCCCGCGCGAATCCTCCGCATCCAGTCGCCGGGTAATGGTGCGTCCGCTCACTTGGGTCAGGCGGCGAAGAGGTGCGCTGCCCGCCGTGTCGTTCACATCTCCGGCGATGACAAACGCCACCTCGTCGGGCGGATAGGTATGCCGAATGTAATCACGGATCACCCGCGCCTCGCTCGTGCGCCGAACTTCCGACCGGGGGTCCTCCCGCTCATCCGTCAGGCGGCTCTTCAGGTGCAAATTGAAGAGAATCCAGCGCTCGCCACCGATCTCGAAGTGCAGCTCGTGCAACCCCCGTTTCACACCGATCCGCTCACCGAAGTAAGGGAAGTCGAGATCCGTAACCGCCCGCACCTTGACCGCTTCAAAGCGCGACATGACAGCCGTCCGGCGAACCGGGTCCAGCCCCTCCATCAGGTAGACAAACGGATAGTCCAAGCCCTCCCGCTGCAGATCGCGCTGCAATTCGCGCAAGTCCCCCCACTCCCCGAATTCCTGCAAAGCCCAGACATCCGCGTCGATCTTGTGGATGATTGCGCGGACAGCGGTCTTCTCCTCCTCCGGCTTGGGGTATTGAAAAGTCCACATGCCCTCGACCATGCGGTCACGCGTCAGGTAGTCATAGATATTCCAGGTAGCCAAGCGAAACGCAGGCGCGTTATCGCTGCCACCAAGCAACAACGGAGAGCCGCCTGTGAAAGCGAAAACGAGAAGAAAACGGACAAGGAACGAGGACAGATAAACGACAGATTTCATAGACAGAATTGAATGCGACAGAAGAGACGGTACCCGCTACGGCGGCCCCGCGCTCACAGCCCCCTCCCGCTCCAGAAGGGTCGGGTGGGAATAGTAAAATCCGCTGTAGACCGGGGCCGGTGTGAGGTTGCTGAGATTCTTCGCGCTGAGTTTCCGCAAGGCGGAGACCAAGGGTTGCGGATCGCCCGCCATGGCATCGCGGGCAAACGCATCGGCTTCATACTCGTGCTTTCGCGACAACCGGTTGGAAAGCGGCGAGATCCAAAACGTCACCAAGCCGCTCAACAGCATGAACAATAACAACGCGGGTCCCAGCCGATCCGCCTCCCAGGCGAAACCAAACGCCTCCACGAACCACGGGCTCGCGGCCAGCCAGCCAATCACCGCAAACGAAACGAACAGGCTCACGGCAGCGAGCCCCAACATGCGCGGAATGTGCCCGCATTTATAATGGCCAATCTCGTGCGCCAGAACAGCTTCCAGCTCCGGTTCATCCATCTGCCCGATGAGGGTGTCAAAGAGGACTATTCTGCGGAATCTGCCAAACCCGGTGAAAAAAGCATTGGAGTGGGCGCTGCGTTTGCTCCCGTCCATTTGCAAAATCGTCTTTGCGCGGAAGCCCGTGCGGTCAGCGAGGGCAAAGAGGCGGCGCTTGAGCTCACCCTCGGGCAGTTCCTCGAATTTGTTGAACAGCGGCATGATGATCATCGGAAAGAGGACCATCATGATGATCTGAAAGACAAAAATCGCCGCAAACGCCCAGAGCCACCATACCTCGCTCATCCCAACAAGCCACAAAATGAGGGCAATCAGCGGAATCCCCAGCAACACGCCCAAAAACAACCCCTTCACCTTGTCGGAGATCCAAAGGCCCACTGTGCTGCGGTTAAATCCAAAACGCTCCTCCAGACGAAAGGTGCCATACCAGTCGAAGGGCAGCCCCGGAAGGGAGAGCAGCCAGCCAATGACAAAAAGCGAAAGCGCATCCGCCCACACCCCGGTTCCCCAGATCCCTGCGAAAGCCGTCCAAAGCCAAGGCAACAACCCGCTAAGCAGGACCACCGCGAGGATAGCCGCATCCCACACCACCTCCACGCGCGTGAGCCGCCCCTTCGCCAGGGTGTATTCAATCGATTTTGCGTAAGTCGCCTCGTCGATGAAAGAACGGAAAGGAACCGGCACAGAACCGGAAGCCGCCAAAACAGCGCGGCTGTTGGCCCATTCCAGATAAAGTTGCATGCCCATCCGGGCGATCAACAAACCCACTACAATCCAAAGAAGCGTATTCATAGAAAATCAGTGTAAAGGGCTCGGCCGAACCCTTTCGCCTGAACGAACCCGCCCGCCCCTCTCAGGTCAAGAGTGGAAGTTGCTCCCCAAACAACGAAAATGGCAAGTTGCGCACTCCGGGGTTGACGAGGGTTTCGGGGCTCTCCAAACCTCATCCCTTTTCACGGTTTCCGGTTTTCCACCACCGCCAGTGAATGAAGCGTCTGATCCCAGCTATTCTTTTCGTTTTCACCGCCGCGCCCGCCTGGGCCTCCGGTGTTTCCCCGCGCCCCTACACACTCGTTGAGGCGGATCGGTTTTTTGGTCTCCCGCTGACCAATACGATCATCACGAGTTGGGTGGTCTCGCTTTTGCTCATCCTCTTTTTCCGGTGGATGGTTTCCAAGCCAACCCTGATCCCTACGCGGGGCCAGGCGGTCGTGGAGAGCCTCATCGGGGGCCTGCGGGAAATGTTGGGCCCCATCGTGGGCAAGCACGCCATGCCCGGTGTCTTCCCCTTCCTCGTGGTCCTGTTCCTCTTCATCCTCGTCCACAACTGGAGCGGTTTGCTCCCGGGCGTGGGGACCTTTGGCTTCTACGATGAAAAGGGCAAACTCATCTACTGGATGCGCCCGGGCAATACCGACCTTAACATGACCATCGCCCTCGCCGTGATTTCCATGGGCGCCTGGCTATTCTTCTGTCTGAAGTACGCCGGGCTGAGGGTTCTGATGTTCGACCTCTTTGGAAACAAGGCTGACCGCAAAGAGACGCCCCTGATCGTCTATCTCGGGCTTATCCCGATTTTCGCCTTTGTGGGGATCATTGAGGTGGTTTCCATCGCCTTTCGCCCGGTCGCCCTGAGCCTCCGTCTCTTCGGAAACATGTTCGGGGGCGAGAACCTCTTGGATGGCCTCATGGGTTTCTTTATCACCATCCCCTTCTATTTCTTCGAGTTCATGGTCGGCGGTTTGCAGGCCTTCATCTTCACCATCCTCGTGGCCATTTACATTGGCTTGATCTGCAACCACGACGACTCCGAAGCCCATGAACACTGATCTTTCCTGCGCCAATCGCGACCATGGCGGCCTTCGGGACCGCCTTCACGCCCGCTCCGGGTGTGTCGCTCTCGTGGGCGGCTGACGCAGCGAACAAACCATCATACAAACGCACATCATCATGTTCGAAATGTTCAACCTCCTCGCCGAGATCACCGGCAGTCTTCCGGTGGCCCTCGCCGCCCTCTCCATTCCGCTTTGTATCGCCTTCATCGGCTACAAGGCGTGTGAAGCGGTCGGCCGCAACCCCGGTGCCAGCACCAAGATCCTCATTCAGTCGATTATCGCCATGGCCCTCGCCGAAGCGATTATCTTCTTCGTTATCTTCCTTGCGTAACGTTTTCCGGAGGGTCGCCGCGCTCAAAAAGACGCGGCGGCCCTTCGGCCCCTTTCCTCTTCACCCCGCGCAGACATGCTCAGTTTTTCCATTCTGGCTTTGGCCGAAACCGTTGATGCGGAGAACGTAAACAAGATCTCCGAGCTGGCGGACAGGTTTGGCCTGCTCACATCGAGCTTCCTCGCTCAGATCGTGAACTTTGCCATCGTGGCCTACGTGCTCTACCGCTTTCTCGTGAAGCCCGTCCTGGCCACCATGGATGAGCGCCAGCAGAAGATCGCCGACGGCCTCCAGTTCGCCGAAGAGGCCAAGCTCCGCCTCGCCGAATCGGAGAAGAAGCAGGCCCAGGTCATCCAGGAAGCCCAGGCCGAAGCCCAGCGCATCCTCAAGGAAGCCCGCATCACGGCGGAAAAGCACGAAGAGCGCATGCGCGCCGAAACGGCCCGCCAGATCGAGGAAATGCGCCGCCGCGCCGATGAGGCCAACGAACTCGAGCGCAAGCGCATCCTCGGTGAAGTGCGCGGCGAGGTCGCCCGCCTGGTCGTTCTCACGACGGGCAAAGTGCTGCGCAAAGAGCTGTCCGACAAGGATAAGGATACGCTCAACACCGCCGCCGCACGCGAGATTGGCTCACTCAATTAGGATCCGTCCGCCCCCGCCATGGCAGAAACCCTCAACCCAACGGCCCGCCGCCTCGCCAAGCGCCTCGCCCTCTTCGCCCTAGATGCCGGAGAGACGGCGGAGGCCGAGTTTGGCCCCGCCCTTGAGCGCGTCCTGCGCGGTCGTCCCGTGACATTTCGCCGGGCCTTCCTTGTTTACCTGCGCCGGTGCCTGGTGCGCGGACTGCGCGAGCGCGAACTCCTCGTGGAGCACGCCGGCCCGGTCGATGCAGCCGAAGTGGAAACCCTCCGCACAAAGCTCGAGGCGACCTCACCGCACAGCCTCAGCGCCCGCCTTCAGCCCAACGACGACCTTCTCGGCGGTCTCCGCCTCTCCATCGGCGACATCGTTTACGACGCCTCCGTGGCCGGACGCCTCCGCGCCCTCGAAGCCGCCACCGCCGCCTCCCTTTAAAACTTCACCCTCTTTCCGCCCAAGCGCCGAAAACCAGATCCTTTCGCAACCATGAGTTCCATTCTCGAACAAATCGAAAAAGAAATCGCCGGCCTCCAGTCCGGTCCCGCCCGCACCAACACCGGCACGGTTGTCGCCGTAGCCGATGGCGTCGCCCGAGTGGAAGGCCTCTCGGAAGTGATGTTCAACGAGATGGTCGAATTTGAAGGCGGCGTGACCGGCATCGCCCTTAACCTCGCGGAAGACGAAGTGGGCGTGGTCTGCCTGGGCGAGGCCACCCACCTCCGCGAGGGCACAACGGTGAAAACCACCGGCAAGCTCCTCTCCGTCCCCGTGGGCAAGGGCCTCCTCGGCCGCGTGGTCGACGCCATTGGTCGCCCCATCGACGGCAAAGGCCCCGTTGCCTCCGAAGACACCTACCCGATCGAGAAGATCGCCCCCGGCATCATTCCGCGCAAATCCGTTGATCAGCCCCTCCAGACCGGCATCATGGCGATCGACGCGATGATCCCGATCGGACGCGGCCAGCGCGAACTCATCATCGGTGACCGCCAGACGGGCAAGACGACCATCGCCATCGACACGATCATTAACCAGGCAAACATCAACCGCCAGGGTGAAGCGAGCGGTGATCCTGACTTCCGCCCGGTTTACAGCATCTACGTGGCGGTGGGCCAAAAAAATTCCACCATCGCCCGCACCGTCAAAGCCCTCGAAAAGGCCGGAGCGCTCGAATACGCCATCGTTGTTTGCGCGGCGGCGGCGGAAAATCCCGCCAACCAATACCTCGCCCCTTTCGCCGGCTGCGCCATGGGCGAATACTTCATGCAGAACGGCATGGACGCGCTCATCGTTTACGACGACCTCTCCAAACACGCCGTCGCCTACCGCCAGATTTCCCTCGTCCTCAAGCGCCCGGCCGGTCGCGAAGCCTATCCCGGCGACGTGTTCTACCTGCACAGCCGCCTCCTGGAGCGCTCCGCCCGCCTCAACAAGGACAACGGCAACGGCTCCCTCACCGCCCTCCCCATCATCGAAACGCAAGCCGGCGACGTCTCTGCCTACATCCCGACGAATGTGATTTCGATCACCGACGGCCAGATCTTCCTCGAAACCGACCTCTTCAACCAAGGCATCCGCCCAGCCGTGAGCGTCGGCCTTTCGGTCTCCCGCGTCGGCTCGGCGGCCCAGATCAAGGCCATGAAGCAAGTTGCCGGCAAGATCAAGGGCGAGCTTGCCAACTACCGCGAACTCGCCGCCTTCGCGCAGTTCGGGTCCGACCTCGACGCCCGCACCAAGGCCATTCTCGACCGCGGCTCCCGCCTCGTGCAGATTTTCAAACAAAGCGCTTACGCGCCCAAGGGTGCTGAAATCCAAGCCTCTCTGCTCTGGGCGATCAACAACGGCTACTTTAACAAGATCCCCGAAAGCGGGATCCAGGCCGCCTCCGAGGCCCTTCAGGATTACCTCGAAACCGGCCACCGCGGCCTCCTCGACAGCATTGTGAAGGAGAAAAAGTTGAGCGACGAAATCACCGCCCAACTCAAATCCGCCGTCGAAGCCTGGGCCGCCTCGCAAAAAGCCTGACCGCCGGACTGAACGACCGCCGAAACCACGCGCATGCCCAATACACGCGACATCCGGAACCGCATCCGCGGGGTCAAGAACACCGCGAAGATAACCCGCGCGATGCAGCTCGTGGCGTCTTCGAAGATGAAGCGCGCGCAGGACCGGGCCGTGCAACGCCGCGAATACGCCCGCCTCCTTGCCCGTATCATCGCTACCCTCGTGGACAATATTCCTGAGGGCATCACGCACCCCTTCCTCGAAGAGCGGGAGGTCAAAAAGCGCTGCGTGCTCGTCTTCTCGACCGACCGCGGCCTCTGCGGACCGCTTAATTCCAACCTTTTCCGCGAGATCAACCGCTACGACCGCCACAACACGGTCTTCATCTCCGTCGGGCGCAAGGCAAAGCAGTATATTTCCCGCACGCAGCGGCAGCTTCTGGCCGATTTCCCGATCTCCGAGGCGGCGGAGTTCCGTGAACTGCGCCCGGTCGTGGAGTTCATCCTCGAACGCTTTCTCGCACAGGATTTCGACGCCTTTGATGTGCTCTATCCGCGTTTCCGCAACACCCTCGTGCAGGAGCCCACGGCGCTCCAGATGCTGCCCCTCGTCAATTTCTCCGAGCGTCTCAGGGCTTACCTTGCGCTCGAATCCCTCGAAGCGACAAAGGACGAGCGCGAGTTTATCTTCGAGCCCAAGGCATCCAAAATTCTTGAGGAAATCCTTCCCCGCTTCATCAAGCAGGAGATCTACCGCCTCCTCCTCGATGCACGGGCGTCCGAGCACAGCGCCCGCATGGTGGCCATGAAGGCCGCCACCGATAACGCCAAAAAACTCACCGACCAGCTCACCCTTCAATACAACAAGGCGCGGCAAGCGGGCATCACCCAGGAAATTCTCGAAATCACTGCGGCCACCTTGCACAGCTGAGCCCACTCACCCCTCCCCTTTTCCAAAATTTAGCCACCATGAGTCAAAACACCGGCAAGATCGTTCAAGTCCTCGGGGCCGTCGTCGACGTCCAGTTTGAAGAGGGCAAAGTGCCCCCCATTTACCAAGCCCTGGAGATCAATTACCAGGTGAGCGGAAAGGATGTGCGCCTCATCCTCGAGATACAGCAGCACCTCGGCGAAGGCCTTGTGCGTGCGGTCGCCATGTCCACAACCGAGGGCCTCGTGCGCGGTATGGCCGTGATTGATACCGGCGACACCATCACTGTGCCCGTCGGCGAAGGCGTTCTCGGGCGCATCTTCAATGTCACCGGCGATCCCGTCGACGAGCGCGGCCCCGTGAAATACGAGAAACGTTACGCCATTCACCGGGAGCCCCCCGCCCTCGTCGATCAAAGCACGGAAGCGGAGATCCTCGTCACCGGTATCAAGGTGATCGACCTCATCTGCCCCTTCACCAAGGGCGGTAAAGTGGGTGCCTTCGGCGGTGCCGGGGTGGGCAAAACCGTCGTCATCATGGAACTCATCAACAACATCGCCAAGAGCTACGGGGGCTACTCCGTCTTCTGCGGCGTGGGTGAGCGTTCCCGGGAAGGCAACGACCTCTACCACGAAATGTCCGATGCCGGCGTTATCGACCAGAACAACATCGAAAACTCCAAGGTGGCCCTCGTTTACGGTCAGATGAACGAGCCTCCCGGGGCCCGTATGCGCGTGGGCCTCAGCGGTCTCTCCATGGCCGAGTATTTCCGCGACGAAAAGGGCCTCGATGTGCTCCTCTTCGTCGACAACATCTTCCGCTTCTCCCAAGCCGGCTCGGAAGTGTCCGCCCTCCTCGGCCGCTCCCCCTCCGCCGTGGGTTACCAACCCACCCTCTCGCAGGAAATGGGTATCCTTCAGGAGCGCATCACCTCCACCACCAAGGGCTCCATTACCTCCTTCCAGGCGGTCTATGTGCCGGCCGACGACCTCACCGACCCCGCCCCGGCCAACACCTTTGCTCACTTGGACTCGACCATCGTGCTCGAGCGCCGCATTGCCGAGCTGGGCATCTATCCCGCCGTCGACCCCCTTTCGTCGACCTCCAATGCGCTCGATCCCGCCATTGTCGGCGAGGAGCACTTCCAGGTCGCCCGCGGCGTCCAAGGTGTGCTTCAGCGCTACAAGGACCTGCAGGACATCATCGCCATTCTCGGTATCGACGAACTCTCCCCCGAGGACAAGTTGATCGTCTTCCGCGCCCGCAAGATCCAGAAATTCCTCAGCCAGCCCTTCAACGTGGCCGAGGTCTTCACCGGCATCAAAGGCAAGATCGTCACCATCGAAGAGACTATCAAAGGCTTTAAAATGATCCTCGACGGCGAGCTCGACCACGTCGACGAAAACGATTTCGCCTACAAGGGCGGGATTGACGAAGTACTCGCCTCTCACGAAGAACACAGCGCCTAAGCGCGCCCCCCGGCCATGCCCCTCACCCTCGAAATCGTCACCCCCGAGCGCAAGGTTCTCAGCGAGACCGTCGAGCACGTTGTCCTCCCCTCGGAGCACGCCGGCGAGATCGACATCCTGCCCGGGCACATCCCCCTCATGACGATGATGGAGCCGGGCGAACTGCGCTACTTCAAGGACGGTAAACCCGAATCCATCGCCGTCGACAAAGGTTTCATCCGCGTCTACGGCGACACCGTCAGCGTGCTCACCGAAGCCGCCATTGAGGTGGACAAGATCGACGTCAAGTCCCTCGAAGAAGCCCAGGCCCGCGCCGCATCGGCGGTTGCCGAGGCCAAGCTGAGCGACGTTGATCCCGCCATCCTCGAGGAACTGGAGACACGCGCCCGCTTCGCTGTCATCCAGAAGATCATCAGCGACAAGAAGCGCTGAGTGAGGCCATCTCCACCCAAGCTGTCGGCTCTGGCCACTTCCCCGGCACCGCCAAAGTCCCCGTTGGAGTCCGAGATTCATCGCAAGGCCGCGTCCATATCCGCACCCCGGTTGGGTTGAGAGCGTCTGGGACTTCCGCCTGCCTAAGCCTCTGCACCGCGTCAACTCCGGCCAGAATGGGCCTCGGTATATACATAACCGGGGAGCCAAATCCCCTTGTTGGTTTTTGTCTTCAGTGTCGTTTTACGACGGTCGCGATCTTCGTGAAATCAGCCCCCTCGTGCTCCACGACCGGTTTGACCCTCCGTCCTCTCCGAAAGCCCAGCCAACCATCAGCCGCACAAAAACTCTCCACCCACCCAACCGAACCGACCACCCAACTCTCGCTGAAGGCGCGGATCTTCGAGAGAAGCCCCGATCCTTCGGCAACAACGGCCGATTGCCCATCTTTGCCCGCCGCCGCTCCGGAAGGATTCTGGCTTTCCCGGCGAGGCCGCATTCCCGGCCCCATCCGGCTGCATAACCGCGCGCGGTAGCGCTCGTGCCATTTCGTCGCCCAGGTCATCTTGCCCTCAATCCGGGCAATCCCCCGCCGCGCCGCCGAGCCACCTGCGCACGCCTCCCCGAAGCCACTGAAACCATAATCGCCCGCGTCCTCGACCAATCCCGCCCGCACCGGGTTCAAATCGATGTAAGCCGCCACCATCCGTTGCGCCTCCGTATCCGCCTCCACGATTACACTGCGGAAACGCTCCGCCCAAAAGGTGCCCACCGTGCCACGCTCCCCATTATACCACAAAGTAAAGCGCGTTTTCACCTCCCGCATGAAGACCGATACATCCCCCATCCGCGCCTTCAAGCGTCGACGAATGCCCACTGCGGAGTCCCCATTCTTCTTCAGAATCACCTCCAAATCATCCGCATCCAGCCCCAGTGAAGCGCAACGCGTCCCTCCATAGAGCGCCCGAAACCGCTCCAACAGACCCGCATCGTCCAAATCCTCCGTCTCCCTCGGATCCAGCCGCACGAAGATGTGAAAGTGATTCGCCATAAAGCAATACGTCAGCACCTCCATCCCCGCGAACGCCGCCTGCGAGCGCATAATATGGCGCATCGCCTTCATTGCCTCCTCATCCATCAAACGCCTTTTCTGCACCACCCGCGAAATAAGGTGGTGGCATGCCAGCCGTGGATACCGCAACCGCCTGCAAAATTTTCTGCTCATTCAGCCATCCAAATAGCACTCCCAGTAACGTCAATGGAAATATACTGAACACCTAAATTTTCCGAAAACTGCTTACTTCAAGCATGTGGGGGCATCACCGCCCCCACGTTGCTTGGGTTTTGACAGATGAGGGGCGCGTGCCAACCTCTGGGTGTATTCATGCCGAGTTATGTCCAGAGCATCGTCGCCGAAGGGTTGTGTAAATCCTACGGCGGGCACCACGCCATCCGCGACCTTTCCTTCTCCGTAAACAGGGGTGAGGTGGTAGGATTTCTCGGTCCCAATGGTGCGGGCAAAAGCACCACCATGCAGATCCTCACCGGGCTTCTCGAAGCCACTTCGGGCGAAGCCTATGTCGCGGGCTACGCCGTCGCGCGCAACCCGGCGGCGGTCAAGCGGGCCATCGGCTACATGCCGGAAAACAACCCCCTGCCGGAAGAGATGCGCGTGCGCGAATACCTCCGCCACCGCGCCCGCCTCAAGGGGCTCGACCGCCGCACGACGCGCAGTCGTGTGGAAGAGGTGCTCGATCTCTGCGATCTCCAGCGCAAGGCCGCGCGCAAACTCATTCGCAGCCTCTCCAAAGGCTTTCGCCAGCGCGTGGGCATTGCCGATGCCATCATCGGTCGGCCCGAGGTGACGATCCTCGACGAGCCCACCATCGGCCTCGACCCGCACCAGGTGCTCGTCATGCGCCGCCTCGTCGAGCGAATCCGCGAACACACCACGATTCTCCTTTCCAGCCACATCCTTGCCGAGGTGGAGATCTCCTGCGACCGCGTGCTTATCCTCAGCCAAGGGCGTCTGGTCGCTGCCGGAACACCAACGGAGCTGCGCCGTGAATTCATCCGCAACCACCGCTACATCGCGGAAGTGCGGGGAGAAAGCGCCGCCCTGCGCCGCGAGGTGGCCGCGGTGCACGCGGAGCTGGCCGTTACCCGCGTGGGCGAGCCGGACGAGGATGGTTTCTATTCCGCAGAGATCGAGTGTCCCCTTGCGGAGGATTTCGCGGAGCCCCTCCTTCAGCGCCTCCATGCTTGTCCGGCCCTGCGTTTGCGTGCCCTCGCACGCCGCCAACCGAGCCTGGAAGACATCTTTCTCGCCGCCACGAAACGGAGCTGGGAACTGGAAATGAACGGTTCCGTCACTCAGACCGCCCAATCCGGAAGCGCCGCATGAGCCACCTCCCCACCCTTCTTTGGCACGAACTCCGCGTTCTCTTCGTCTCCGCCTCGACCTACATAGCAGCCATCCTTGCGCTCGTGATGATGGGGTTTTTCTATTATTTCACGATCATCCAGCTCGTTGCAGCCGATCAGGAGAGTCCGCCGGGAGAGCTTTTCTTCAGCACCTTCTGGGTGCCCGTGCTGCTCGTCGTGCCCATGCTCACGATGAAGAGCATCGCCGAGGAACGCCGCCTCGGAACGCTCCAAACCCTCCTCACCACCTCCGTGAGCGCGGGCGAAGTGGTCTTGAGCAAATTCCTTGCGGCCTACATCTTCTATATCGTTGTTTGGCTGGCCGCGCTGGCCTTTCCCCTGATCGCGGCACAGGTGCTCTCGCAAGATGGCATCCGCGATCTGCTCCTCGATCCCGGTCCGCTCCTCGGTGGCTACGCCTTCGTTTTCCTCACGGGCGCTCTCTTCATCGCCGTGGGCATCTTCAGCAGCAGCCTGACGCGCAGCCAGCTTGTCGCGGGAATGCTGACCTTCAGCATCACCTTTCTCCTCATCATCGGAGTGATGGCCCTGCAGCTCCTCAACCTCAGCAGCGAAGCCGAGGTCCTGGCCGCACCCGCCCTCTCCTACCTGCAAATCTTCAACCACTTTGAGGATTTTATCCGGGGGGTCGTCGACACCCGGCCCGTCATCTACTATCTAAGCGGTACTGCTCTCGTTCTGGGGCTCGCCGTCCTTTCCGTGGAAGCCCGTATCTGAGCCGCGCCATGCTGGAGAAATTTCAATACGCCAATCCGATTCGCCGCCTCAACCGCGTCGTGCAGGTAATCCTGGCCCTCGGGGCTGCCCTGGGGATCAACCTCGTGGCCTATCACAATTACCACCGCGCCGATCTCACCGGGGGGCACCTCTACTCCCTCTCCGCCGAGACCCTCGCCTATCTCGAAGATCTCCGCAGCCCGGTGCACATCATTGTCACGATCTCGCCCAACTCCACCCGTGAGGAGGAGCGCACCCTCTTCCGCTACGTTGAGCGGCTCCTTAAAGAATATGAATTTTCCGCCCGCGGGGGGCGCGAGGGGCGCATCACGGTAGAGTATGTCGATATCTACCAAGACCTGAACCGCGCCCGCACCCTCGCCCGCGATTTCAATCTGGACGCCCCCAACAGCCTCCTCGTGGTCGCGGGAGACCGCCAGCGCCTCATCCCGCCCGACCGTATCCTTGATTTCGCCGACGGCCAACCCGTTGCCTTCCGCGGCGAGCAAGCCATCACCTCGGCCATTCTCGAAGTCACCTCCGACAACGATACAAAGATCTATTTCGTCTCCGGAAATGGCGAAATGCGCCTCGACGATACAGCCCCCTCCCGCGGACTTTCTTCCCTCGCCGCCGAGCTCGCCGCCCGGCGATTCCGCGTGGAAAACATCGACCTCGCCCGCGTGCGCGAAATCCCCGAAGACGCCGGGATGGTCGTGGTGGCCGATCCTCAGGGACCCCTGCGGGCCGCCGATGTGGAGAAGTTGCGCGAATACCTGACCGAGCGGGCCGGGCGTCTGCTCGTCCTCCTCAGCCCCGGCATCGATCACGGGCTCGACTATCTGCTCGAAGACTGGGGCATCCTGGCCGACGACAAACTCATCCTCGAACGCAGTGACGATTTCCTCGAAAGCACGGGCAACCTCCTCGTCCGCCGCTTTGCCGAACACCCCGTGACGCAGGTCCTCATCGACAACCAGACATTTGTCGTCTCCGGCCTCCAGCGCCCTGTGCGGCAGGACCCGGCGGCCCCCATTGACGGCCGCCTGCGCGTCACCCAACTGATGTTCAGCTCCGATCTGAGCTGGGCCGAGAGCGCCTACCGCAGCCCCGGAGCCCCCTCCTTCGACCCCGCCGTCGATTTGCCCGGCCCCGTGAGCCTCGGAGCCGCCGCCGAGCGCCGGGCCGCGACCCAACTCGGCATCGATGTGCCGGGCGGGAAAATCATCGTCTTCGGCAGCGGAGACCTTTTCGCCAACCGGCGACTCACCACTGTGGGCAACTTCCGCCTCTTCTTCAGCGCCACCAACTGGCTCACCGAGAGCGACCAGACTCTCGCCATTGCCCCCCGCCCCATTCGCCAATACCGAATCGTCGCCAGCCACGCCGAACTCCAGCGCGTTGGGCTCTTCTTTCTCCTGGTTCCGGCGTCCGTCTTTGTTCTAGGGACGGTGGTTGTCTGGTTTCGCCGTTTCTGAGCCCCCTCCCCCGCCATGCGTTTCCGCCTCACCATCGTCCTTCTTCTCCTGAATATCGCGGTCTTCAGCATCCTTTACTTTGTCCGCCAATCCCGACCGGGCACGGCCTACGAGGAGAGCGCCCGGCTGGTCCTCCCGGTCGGCCTCATGGAAAGCGCGGAGCGCCTCAGCATCGAGATTGCCGAACCGGAAAGCCGGTGGACGTTTGAACGCAGGCGCGATGAATGGCAGGTGCGCGCGCCTTTTGATTGGCAGGCCAACCCCTTCGCGATGGACCGCCTCACCCAGCAAATCAGCCGCCTCCGCTGGGAGGCCCGCTTCCGTGTCGATAGCCTTCGCCGTTCCGGCCAGACACTCGCGCAATACGGGCTCGATCCGGCGCGCGTCATCATCCGCCTCGAACGGGGCGAGGAAACCTGGTCCCTCGCCATCGGCCAACCCACTGAAGTCGGCAACCGCCTTTACGTGCTCTCGCCGTCCGGCGAGGAGGTGCTCGTCGTCAGCCGCGATGCGCTCGCCGGGGTGGCCGATTCCGTGCAGACCTTTTTGAGCCACGATGTCCTCGCCATCCCGGCTTTTGAGGCGCGGGCGGTGAGTGTGCAAAGTGCCGATTCAGGCGGCATCCGCGTCCGCCTGACCCGTCAGGTGGACGACAGCTGGGTGCTCGAATCCCCTCTGCGCGCACCCGCCGATACGGCCCGGCTCCTCCGCTATCTCGACCGCCTCAACACATGGGAGGTGGAACGCTTCACCGATCTCACGCCCGAGCAAGCCGGGACCACAAGCCCGTTCCTTCGGCTCACGGTGGAGGGCAATAATCGCCGCCAAACTCTCCTTCTCGGCAATCGCACGGGCGACCGCCTACCCGCACGGCGCTACCTCCAGATCGAGGGCCGGACGGCTGTCGTGGTGGTCGAGGAAGAACCTTTTTTGCCCTTTTTACAGGCCCAGGAAAGCTTGCGTGAACGCCGCTTCCTTTCGCTCGAAGGAGCCACCGCCACCTCTATTATTCTGGCCCAGGGCGAGCGCTCCACGCGCCTCCAACAGCTCGAAGAGGGGCGCTGGCAAGTGGTTTTCTCCTCCCCTGAAGGTCGGCTCCAAACGCTCCCCGCCGACACCGGCGTGGTCAATGATCTCCTCGAACGCCTCGCCATCCTGGAGGCCGAGCGCTTTGTCACGGAAGCCCCCTCCGAGAGCGAAATGGCCGGTCGCTATGGCCTCGCGCCCCCGCAGCGCCAAGTGACCATTGTCCTCGCGGAAGACCGCCCCCCGGTCGAGCTTCTTCTCGGTAATCTCGATGCCGAGGACGGTCTCCTTTACGCACGGCGCACGGGGATGCCGACGATTTTCAAGGTGCGCCCCGGTATCCTCGGAGCCGTTCCCCTTTCCCCCCTCCATTATCGTGATCAGACCCTCGACCGCCTGCCGCCGGGGGCCGAACTCACCGCCTTTCGTATCGTCCGCCACGCCGATGACGAAGTGCTCTTCAGCCGCGCGCTCACGCCCTCGCTGGACTCGTGGGAAGCCGTCGAAATTGCCGAAGGGGATACTCTCCGCGATCACATCCACACCGTGCGGCAAGCCCTCCGCCGCTTCACTGTGCGCTCATACGTGCAAAACCGCTTTACCGATCCGCTCGAACTCGACTCCGAGACCGCGCTCCCATGGATCTACCGGCTCGAAGCCGATGTGCGCTTGCCCGGCTCACGCGAAGAAGCCCCGCGCACCCTCCGCTACCATCTGAGCGAACGCCTTGGCGGGCGCACGCAATACGGTGGCTCCGAGACCGACCAGGTCATCTTCGTTCTCCGGCCCTCGCTCATCGATGCGCTCCAAAGCCTCCTCGATGCCGCCGAAGGATCCGAACCGGAGCCCGCCCCCCTGCCTCTCGACACCCCGCTTCCGGCCGACGGTTGAGAGTTCTGCCCCCGCCGCAGATGAAAATGAAGAGGTGGCGACGCATTCCGGGTTGGTGCGGCAGCGGCTGCCTTCGCGGCGGAGCTCTCCTGCTCAATCTTGCGCTCGCCCTCCTCCTCGCCCTTCAGGCCGCCGTCGGTTACAGCCTCCTGCGCGAAGCCCCGCCCCCGATCCCGAAACAGTGGCTCGTGGCCGCCCTTGAGCGGAGTCTGCCGGAAGACCTCTCCCTCGAATGGGAAGGCATCGAGGCCGATCCGGCGGCCACCCTCCGCGCCCGCGAAGTGCGCCTCATCATGCGCTCGACCGGAGAAAGCCTCCTCACCTGCCGCTCCGCCCTCATCGACATTCAATGGCTGCGGCTCCTCACCCGATGGGGGGCCCCCGTGGATTTGATTCAGTTCACCGAGGCCACGGTTTACACACCCGCCATGTGGTCCGGCACCGGCCTCACCGAACCCCTCATCGAAAACCTTTCCGCCCATATCCTGCTGCGGCGGGATGTTGTCGAAATCCGCGACTTCCGCGGGCGCATCGATCCGCTCCGCTGGGAAGTGAGTGGGCGCTTTCGCCCCGATGAACTGCGCGCCCACCTCGCCGCGTTGCGCGGGCCGGAGGAAGTCGCCGCCGAGCTCCCCCCGTTTTGGCAATTGCTTCGCCAGGTTCACGAAGCCGCCGTTCTTTGGCGTCAGCGCATCGCCACGCCGCCCGATCAACCCCTTCACCTGCGCGCCCACTTCGAGCGCGACCCCAATCAAGGCCCCGCCCTCACCCTTCGCCTGACCGCTCCCGCGATCACCCTGGACGAACACATCCAGCTGCGCCAAACCACCGCCCGCGCCCGGCTCACCTTGCAAAGATACGCCGCCATCCGCGCGGAAGCGGACCTCGCCTCTCGCGAAATCACCTTTCGTGATTGGCAGGCCGATCGGGTGCGCCTTCATGCAAACACAACCGACCTTCTCAGCCCGGCCCCCCGCGGTCGCCTCCAGCTTGCCCGCGCCTCCGGTCCCCTGCCCCTCGACCTTACCGGACTCCACGCCGATCTCCACTTCGACGGCACCCGGCTCCACCTTGCCGATACCCGCGCCCACATCGGGGATTCGACCCTCCGCCTCCACGGCTCCGCCTCTCCCTTCGATTGGAATGATGCCGAGGCCACCGTTGAAATCCGCCCCGTCCTCGGCAATCTCCTCACCGACCATATTCCCGACCTCGATCCCCGCGTCATCCCGCTCCACTTGGGTCCGCGCCCCCTCGTCCTCGCCCGCCTTTCCCTTGACCCCACCGGTTCGCCCCGCGCCGACCTGCGCCTCGATGCCATGGGCGTGACCGTTGGCGAACAGACCTACGGCCACGTTCACGCCTCCGGATGGGCCAACCTCGAGCGCGTCACCCTTCCCCGCGCGGTGGTCACAGAAGCCGACGGACAAGGCGCTCACGGTGCCTTTGCCATCGATTTTTCCGAGGAACGGTTCCGCATCTTTGCCGAAGGGCACCTGGATCCCGAAAGGCTCCGCAACTACCTCGGCACCTGGTATGCCGGCATCCTCGACACCGTCTCCACCGAAGGCCGCGCCGCTTGGGGCGATGTCGACGTTTCCGCCCAATGGTCCGATAACCGCTCTTTTTCCACCATTGCGGCGCACACCGGACCCGCAGTCTACAACGGCCAGGCCGTCAACGATGCCACCACCTTCATTCGCCAGGGTCCCGGCTACGTTTCCCTCCCCCGCCTGCACGCCGAAACCGACCGCGGCCAATTCCACGGCAGCCTGCGGTGGGAATTCCCTCCCGATACCTTTCAGGAGCGCACCCTCTTCTTCGATCTCAACGCCCACCTTCCCGTGGACCAGCTCTCCGTCGCGCTCGACCAAGACTGGATCGCGGAATATTTCTCCGGCGAGGAACCCGTCGCGGTCCATATCCAGGGTGACTCGGAACACAGGCCAGACACCGACACGCGGCTCAATGTTCGTTTTCAGGTCCACACCCCGCATCCCCTCCGCGCCCACGGCTGGCCCCTCGACTCTCTTCGCCTCGCGGGCACCGCCGCCCACGAACACCTCCACCTCGACATCACCGAAGCAGGTTTCGCTGGCGGCACCCTTGCCGGGTACTTCTCTCTCGAAAACCGCTTCGACGAAACCAGCCCCTTTCAGGCAACCCTGGCCGCCCGTGCCCTCAACTACCCCCAAACCGTCGAGCAGTTTCGCAACTTTCTCCTCCCCGAGGAAGACCGCCTCGCCCTGCCCCCCATCCCCGAAGACCCTCAACCTGGCCAAATCCAGCTGAATCTCGACGCCAGCGGCATCTGGAATGCCCCCCTTGACCTCACCGGCACGGGAGACTTCGCCGTCACCGGGGCCGACCTCGGGCAGATCCGCCTCATCGGCATCCTCTCCCGCGCCCTCGAAGGCCTCGGCATTCCGCTCACCACCTTTGTCGTCCGCGATGCCGAGTCTGCCTTCACCCTCGGTCAACAGAACCTCCGCTTCCCCGAACTCACTCTCCAGGGACCCGCCGTCCAAATCCGCGTCTCCGGCGATATCCACCTCCCCACCCAAGGTCTCGACATGGACGCCCGTGTCTTTCTTCTCACCGCCGACAACAACCCCCTCATCAGCACCCTCGGCATCTTCCTCCGGCCCCTCGCTTACGCCCTCGAACTCCGTCTCTACGGAACGCTCGCTGAACCCGAATGGCGCCTACGCCGCAACCCCCTCAACCTCCTCTCCCCCACCCCCTGACCTCTACTCCCAATTCTCCAATTGAATTTTGCACGGTAAAATAACTTGACTCGAAGGGGATTACCTCACCGGGCTCATAGGTTGGTTCACTCACTATCTAAATATTTAAAGCGGTAAAATATATTATCATCCGCATGATCAAAACCCTTGGATCTGTGTGTATCCGAAGCATATCGCATCACACCAAAGCCAATAGATATCATGTAGTCTTCAGCTGTTTAATTGTTCAGAAATAAAATGTTGACTCTCCATGGGATGGCCGAGACAGAATGAATAAGAATATGACTGTCCGTTAGATCGACAGAGATGAGGGGGGCGGAACAGGGAGGCGATAATGAAGACCTCACTCCGAGTCCGCTTCGTCGTCGCTGTCGGCGGGCGGGGCCATGGCGACGGGGAGAATGCGGATGCGCAAGGCGCGCTCGGGGAGGAGGTATTGCCGGGCAAGCTCCTCCACTTGCTCGCGCGTGATGGAGGGGAAATCCACGAAGAGGGTGCGCGACCATTCGAGGAGATGCGGGTTTTGCGCGGCTCCGAGGAGCACACTCAGCCAATAGGGGTTGGAGCGGTATTGATCCTCCAGACTCTTCAGGCGGGGCTGGAGGACCCGGACAAACTCATCTTCGCTGATCCCGTTTTCGCGGAGGTCTTCGGCAATGCCTTCCATGATTTCGATGGCGCGCGCGGTGAACTCCGCCTCTGTGTTGACGATGGCGATGAGGTGGCCGTAGCCCTCGAAGACACGGTTGGCGTTGTGGAAGGCAAAGGGGCTGTAGGTTTCGCCGAGGCGGTTGCGGATTTCCACGCGCAGGCGGTCGCTGATAACGCCGCCGAGGATGGAGAGGCGGCGGTTGCGCAGGATGTCCATCTGGTCATCGGTCACCCAATGCACGGTGGCGCGGGCGCGGGGAATTTGCGTGGTGTAGCGGAAGTCGCGGGCCTCGCCCCCCCGGTGGAAGTCCACCCGGCGGGCTTCCGCAGGAATATCGAGCTGCCTGGCGCGGGCAGGCAGGGCCCCGAAGGTGGCGCGAACGGCTTCCACGAGCGTGTCCGGGTCGAAGTCGCCGACGACGGCGATTTCCAGCGGGCCTTCGCTGAGGTAGGGCATGAACCATTCGCGCAGCTCCGCCGTGGTGCGTTGCTCCAGCGTGGCGCGGTCGGGGAGACCAAAGCGGAAATCGCCCCCGGCGAGGAAGGCCGCCATTTCTTTGGCCGCGACTCCGTCGACCGTGTGGTTCACCTGCTGGTAGATTTGCGGAATGAACTGGCGGAAGCGGCGCTCGGCCTCCGGGCGGAACCCGGGGGCGACAAAGGCGGCCGCGAGGAGATCGAGCTGGCTGCGCAGATCGCGCGGAGTGGTTTCTCCGCGCAGAGAGAAGGCGTCGTCCTCCACAACGAGGTTGGCGGAGACAGTTTTGCCTGCAAAGATGCGACTGAGCTCATCGGCACTGTGCGAAACGAGGCCGCCCGCCGTGAAGGTGTAGGTGGCAAACATGTCGAGCCCCTCGATTTCGGGCCGGAGGCCGAGGCGACCGCTGCCAAAGCGCGCGCCGAGACGGATGCGGTTTTGCTCGAAGTCGGTGCGTTTAAGGTGCAGGACGACATTGTTGGCAAAAACCACCCGCTCGGCGTCGAGGCCCTCGACGGGCACGCGTTCGACGATTTCACCGGGTTCGCCAAGGCGGGTGTAGGCAAAGTCGGGGATCTCCAGATCCTCCGGAGCCGCAACCGGGAGGGCCAGTGCCCCGCGGAAGGTGGCGCGCATGATGGCAAAGGCCCCGGTGATGTCGGTCTCGCTCTCCAGCCGGACGAAGCGGTCCGTGGGCGACCAGGCGTCAGCGAAGACGGCGTGCACATTTTCCGGTGTGATGTAGGGCTGGATGGACTGCGCAAAGACGAGATCCTGCGCCGGGCTGCGGAAAACGCGGTCGCGGCTGATGGAAGCGGAAAGGCTGTCGGCGATCTGACGGGATTCGCGCGAAGGGGCGCGGGCGGCGGCAGTTTCGGCGGCGTTGAGGACCTCGGCGGCAACGAGGGCGATTTCGCTTTCGGAGAATCCGTATTCCAGGGCGCGGCGCTTTTCGAGCGTGATGCGCTCGAGGGCGGCGGGCCAGGTGTCCGGATTGGTCACGGCGTCAATGCCCGCAATGTCGGCGAAATTCATGAAGCTGTAGGTGTAGGAGGAGGCGCTGCGGAAGGGCGCGTCTTCCTCTTCGGCGATGCGGGCGAGACGCCGGTTGAGGGCGAGGCGGGCGAGGTTGGCGAGGTAGCTTTCCACGCGTGCCTCGAAGGTGTCGGTGGGATCGGCCGTGAGGCGCACGGTGGAGACGGAGACTTCCGTGCCGGGGAGTTCGGGATCGTGATAAAAATGGTAGGACTGGCCGCGCGGAACGATCGTCCCCAGCTTGGGGTCGGGGAGCGGATCGGGGTTGGGAGCCATGGATCCGAAATACTCTTCGAGCAGTTCGCGCGCCCGCCCGGGCTCGATGTCGCCCACGATGATCACGGCCATACGATCGGTCGTGTACCAGCGGTCGTAGAAGGCGCGGATGTCCTCATGGTTCATCGTTCGCACGGTCTCTTCGATCCCGATGGGCAGGCGCGTGTGGAAGAGGGTGTGCGGCATGAGGAAACGGAAGCTGTCAATGAGGGAGCGGAAGGAGGGGGAGTCGCGGTCGAGCATCTCCGCGAGGATCACGCCCCGCTCGGTCTCAGTCTCCTCTTCGAGGATAAGGAGTTGATCGGCGTAGTCGCGCAGGGCCTGAAAAGTGGGGAGGAGCATCTCGTCGGCTGCCGTCGGCACCTCGAATTTGTAAACCGTCTCGTGGAAAGCGGTGTGCGCGTTGGTGTCGGGCCCGAAATCCATACCGAGCCGCTGGCCCAGCTCGATCATCTCGCCCGGGGAGAAGTGGGTCGATCCCTTGAAGCCCATGTGCTCGAGGTAGTGGGCCATGCCTTGCTCGACATCCTCCTCCATGAGGCTGCCCACTTGCACGAGGAGGCGCAGGCTGATGCGGCGGGGCGGCTCGTTGTGTTGGAGAATGGCGTAGCGCAGGCCGTTTTCGAGCGTGCCGAAGTGAACCGCCGGATCCGCCTCCAGGTCACTGCGCTCGTGCGCGAAGACGTCAGCCGGGAGGCTGGGCAAGGAACCAAATAAACTGATGGCCAAGCCCGCGAGGAGCACCCAGGCTCCATTCGAATTAGCCTTGTTCCGGCGACGGGTGGGCATAAGGTGACTCATTTTTTCCGTGATCTGGTTGTATCGCATACTCTTACCTCCGTTTTTCCTGCTCCTGCTGCCGTATTACCTACTGCGGATGTGGCGGCGGGGGGGCTACCGACGACAGTTTGGGAACCGGTTTGGAATCGTTCCCCACTTTCCACCCGCCCGCGATGGAGTCAAACGGATTTGGATCCAGGCCGTGAGCGTGGGCGAGTTGCTCGCGGCCGGCCCGCTTTTGCAGCGCTTTGCCCACCAGGGGAATGTGGAGATCATCCTCACCACCACCACGAGCACGGGCCTGCGCCTCGCCCATGAGCGCTATGGATCGCTCGCACGGCACATCGGCGTGTTTCCGATCGATTTCTGGCCCTTTTCCGCGCTGACTTGGCGACGGCTGCGGCCGACGGGCGTCATCCTTTTCGAAAGCGAGCTTTGGCCCGAGCACCTCCGGCAGGCCGCGCGGCGGCAGGTCCCTGTGTATCTGGTGAACGCGCGCCTCTCCGAACGCTCCTTCGGGCGGTATTTCCGCCTCCGCGCGCTGGCGCGCCCGCTGCTGCGTCCGCTCACGGGAATTTTTGCCGCCACGCCCTCGGATAAACACCGTTTTCTCGGCCTCGGCCTGGACGCGCCGGTCACGCTCACGGGCAACCTCAAGGTGGATTTCGATCCCGAGCCCGTCCTCGATGCCGCCGCGCAAACCGCCCTCCTGAGGGAATGTGGCTTCCTGGACGAGGACGCCGCAAACCCGCCGCCAGTCGTCGTGGGCGCGTCGACTTGGCCCGGCGAGGAAAAGGCCCTCGTCGAAGCCTGGCAGGACCTCCGGGAGGAGGAAGACTTGGAGGACCTCTGCCTCATCATCGTTCCCCGCCACGCCGAGCGCGCCAAAGCTATCGAGGCCGAACTCACGGAAATCCTCGAAGACGGCGACCCGCCCCCGCATTTCCGCACCTGGGACCACCCGGCCCCCGCCGGCACCCGCGTCTACGTGGCCGACACCACCGGTGAGCTCCGCAAGTTTCTCCAGGTGGCCACTGTCGTCTTTGTCGGTAAATCCCTGCCGCCCCACATGGACGGGCAGACGCCCATCGAGGCCGCCGGCTATGGCAAACCCCTTGTTTACGGCATGGGTATGAAGAATTTCGCTGACGTCGCTACCGCGCTTCTCTACGACGGCGCGTCGGAAATGGTGCCCGACGCCCTCTTTCTCACCGAAGCCTTCGGCACCGTCCTGCAGAATCCTACCGTCCGCAAGGAGCGCGCCGCCGCCGCCCGCAAGTGGTTCTCCGCCAACAAAGGAGCCATTGACCGCACCTGGGACGGCCTCCAGCCTTTGCTGGAGCGGTGATTCGGGGCATGGAGGGGGACGAAGGAGGCCATCCTCCCGAGCTTTATCTTCCTGAAAATCAGGAGCTTTCATTCAAGTTTTGATCATCTCCAAAGCATCCCGGGCGATCCATCCGTCAACAATTCGCCTTGAGAAGAAGGGAAGCTTGGTCTTCCTTTACCTATGATGCCCCCTGAAGCTTATCCTCCCGAGGGTGCCCCACCGGATACGTTGCCGTTTCCGGAGGAGCCGGATGTGCAGTTAATGCTGCGCCTGAGGGAGGGCGACGAGTCGGCGCTGAATGAACTTGTCGAGCGATGGAAGCACCCGCTGATCAACTTCTTTTACCGCTCAGTCAAACAATACGAACTTGCCGAAGACCTCTCCCAAGTCACTTTTGTGCGGATCTACCGCTCTGCCCCCAAATACCAGCCGCAGGCGAAGTTCTCCACCTACCTCTTCCACATCGCCCGCAGACTGCTCATCAACGAATTCCGCCGTCAGCAGCGCAAACCGCTGGATGCCGTTGATCCCGCCGAAATTCGCTTGGCCGACGACTCTGATAGTGAACGCGCCACCCGCGAAATCGAGGAAGCCTTCCAACATGCACTCGGCGAACTGCCAGAAAACCAGCGCACGGCCCTCCTCCTTTACAAACAGCAAGAGATGAGCTACGCCGAAATCGCAGAGGCGATGGACGCCACCGAAAGTGCCGTAAAAACCTGGATCTTCCGCGGTCGGCAAATTTTGAAACAAGCCCTCAAGGACTTGGTTTAACTGAATGACCGTGAGCGCTTCATCTACAACTCCTCCGGCCGACAAGCTTGACCACCTGCTGGCAAGCCAACCGGTCTCCGCACGTGATCATTTCGCCGGGCGCGTTCGCGCGCGCTTGCACGAAGATCCTGCCGGTGATGCCGCTGAGTTTTGGGTGGAGCACCTTCTCGCGGAGACCGAAGTCTTTGCTCCGGATGATCTTGCCGACCGTGTCCGCCGCCGGATTTTCGCCGGGGAAGGTGTCGCACCAAAGGAAAAGAGTGTCAGCTACTGGCGCAGTCTCCTGCCCTTCGCCGCTGCAGCAGGTCTTCTCTTTGGGGTTCTTTCCCTGACCACGATACAGTCAGAGCCACCCCTGCAGGTCGCCGCAGTGGCCGACGCTCTGCCATCCTCTTTTAACCGTGCAACGGCCTCCGTCGACAATCTCGCGCGGGCAACCGATCTGAGTGCATCCATGCACACTTCTTCAGCTGCCCGCCACCATCCGGCGGCCGCGGCAGTTGGCTACGACGACCTCGCGAAGGTCCTCGCGCTTGCCAGCGGCCTAGGCTTGGAGGCGCGAGTCCTTTTAGAGCGCCCGGACATCCATTCCTGGCTTGCCCTTGCCGAATGAAGTGCCTTTGCCGCAGACTGATTGCCACATTTTGTGCCTCCAAGGTCGGTTTTCTCTTGATCTGCGGCCTTCCTTTTTCACCCGCCGAAACCAGCGGGCAAGCGCTCCAGCCCCCACCTCCCCCACCCGCTCTACCCGACGAGATTCTCCGCACACGCCCCCCCGGGCCCCCTCCGGCCCCCCCGGATGAATCGGCTCTGCGGGAACAGATGCAGCTCCTCGATCAGTTTCTCCAACTGCCCCCGGAGAAACTCGCGCGCATGCGGCAAACCATAGAAATGATCGAGCGAATGGAAGAAGAAGAAAGGGAACTTCTGCGCATCCGCATCCGTCAGTTCACCGAGATGACGCCCGAGCTCCGCTCTGAGCTGCGGCAAATGGGCGAAGCACTGCCCATGTCCTCCCGCCAAGTTTTCGGTCAATACTGGCTCAGCCTCAATGAGTCCCAGCGCGAGGATTGGCGCAGCCGCCTGAAGGACCTCAACGCCGCTGACCGGGCTGAAAAGCTCCGGCCCGCAATCGAAGAATTCGAAGCTCACCTGACCCAAATTTTCACCGAAATGCGTCGCCGCAGTACCAGCACCGGTGCGGCGCGGCCCCCGCCATCGTCCGCCACCGGCTCCCGTTGACGACGGAACTTCGCGTCAAACCCTTGACCTTCAACACAAAATCGGTCCAATTTCCATGGTTTAACTCCCAACTCAGAACCCGTTGCCCCCGTTCTGGAACCCAACCGGCTCTCAAAAAGTGATGACATTTATGAAAATACCCATAACCCCCGTCCAATGGTTGCGCCCACTGGCCCTCGCTGGCGTTGTCGCCGCCACTCCCTTTACCGCCCTCGCGGAGATTTCCGAAGAGGAGGCTCTCCACGCCATGGGCTTTGCGATGGCCCGGCAACTCCGCTTGGATATCGGATTCAGCGAAGAGCAAATTGATCGCATCTTTAACGGTATGCGAGCCCTTGCCGCTGGTGAACCCGAACCCGACGGACTCATGGAGGCTCTCCAGGTCGCCCAAGGCATCTACATGGAGAAGATGCAAGTCGCCCGCGAACGCGAAGAGGCCGGGCGGGCAGCACAAGGCCAAGCCAATCGTGATGCGGCCGAAGCCTTTTTCGCTGAATTAGACACAGAGGCTGACATCCAGCGTCGCCCCACCGGGCTCCGCTACCGCGTCCTTGAAGGCGGCGAAGGCGACAAGCCCGGGCCGCGCGATACCGTGGTGGTCAACTATGTCGGCACCCTTATTGACGGGCGTGAGTTTGACCGCGGTGACGGCGTTGAATTTGCCCTCAATCGGGTTGTTCCCGGATTTGGCGAGGGACTCCAGCGCATCGCCCCAGGCGGTAAAGCCACCCTCTTTATTCCCGCAGACCTCGGATACGGGGATACACCGCGCCCCGGCGGCCTGATTGAGCCGGGACATGCTCTCATTTTCCACGTGGAACTCATTGATGTGAAACCGGCGGCCGCGCCGACCCCCGCGCCCCGCAGGCCCTCCGTCACCACTCCACCAGCAGGAGGCCCTCCTGGCGGCCCACCTGCTCGCCCCCCCGGTCCACCGCCCAATTTCACACCCCCACCTCCTCCCTCCGGGCCTCCACCAGCGCCGCCCCCGTCCCGCCCGTCCAACTAAACGGTCGGTCGTAGACATGCGGAACACCCATTTCAAGGTGCCGGACTTTCCCGTCCGGCACCTTTTCTTTTCCGCTGTCTTTCCTTCCCACCCTTCGCATAGTTGCCCCTCATGATTCAAATTGACGACACCATTGTCGCTCTCGCCACACCACCCGGTGAGGCCGCCCTCGCCATTGTCCGTGTAAGTGGGCCCGATTGCCGCCCGCTCCTTTCTTTGATTCAGAGCGGGACCACTGCGCCCAAACAGCCTCTCCCCCGCTCGGCCACCCTCCTCCCCTACTCCCTTCAAAGCGGCGATCACCTCGACGACCTAATCGCCGTTTTCTACAAAGGCCCCGCCTCCTACACCGGTGAAGATCTGCTTGAATTCATTCCCCACGGAAACCCTCACATCGTTCGACGGTTAATCGAGGATCTCGTGCAACGGGGTTGCCGCCGCGCTGAACCCGGCGAATTCACTCGCCGAGCCTTTCTCAACGGAAAACTCGACCTATCTCAGGCCGAAGCCGTGGCCGATGTCATCCGCGCCCGCTCCGACCGCGCCCTTCGCGCCGCCCAACAACAACTTCAGGGCCACCTCGGTGCCGAAGTGGAATCCCTCCAGGCAAACCTGCTCTCGATCTCCGCTAATCTCGAGGCATATATCGACTTCCCCGAGGAAGATCTCCCCCCGGAAGACGCGGTGGGTCCACGCAACGCGATCCAATCCCTCGCGGACCGTATCGATAGGTTATTATCATTCCAAAAATACCGCAACCTTCTCTTCGAGGGTGCCCGCGTTGTTCTCGCGGGGGCGGTAAATGCGGGGAAAAGCTCTCTGCTGAATGCGCTCCTCCACGAGAATCGGGTGCTCGTCAGCGATCAACCCGGAACCACACGCGATTTCATCGAAGTTGGCCTTCGCGTTGGCCCCTACCCTCTCCGCCTGATCGATACAGCCGGGCTCAGAAAGGAAGCCACCGGCCTCGAATCCCAGGGAATCGAACTCACCCATCAGCAGGTGCAATCCGCCGACCTCCTGCTCTTTGTCCTCGACGGCACACAACCTGCGCCGGACCCGGGACAGATCGATCCCGGTGCACACAAGGGAATCGTTCTCTCCAATAAAGCCGACCTTCCAAACTGGCAGACGCACGCCGATTTCCTCCCCGGCTTGCCTCACCTCGCTGTATCCGCGAAAACCGGTGAAGGTCTCGATCAACTACTCCAGGCACTTCGCGATCACCTCGAAGCCGGACTGGAGATCCCTTCCGCAGAGGCTCTCCTCCTTTCCACCCGACAAAACGCCTGTTTCCGGGAAGTGCGGGAACACCTGGCCGCAGCACTCACCAAACTGGAATCCGGCCACCTCCGCGAACTCGCCGCCAGCGACGTCCGCAGCGCCCTCCACATCCTTGGGGAAGTGACCGGCCGCATCGACAACGAAGCGATGCTTGACGCCCTCTTCGCCCAATTCTGTATCGGAAAGTAATGAGCACATCCTTTCAGCATTTCGACGTCATCGTGTGCGGCGCAGGTCATGCCGGGTGCGAAGCCGCCCTCGCCGCGGCCCGCTTGGGAGCCCGCACCCTCCTCCTCACGGGAAATATCGATACAGTGGCGCAAATGAGCTGCAACCCAGCCATCGGTGGACAGGCAAAAGGGAACATCGTGCGTGAAATCGACGCCTTGGGCGGCGAAATGGCCGTGAATACCGACGTGACGGCTATCCAGTTTCGCCTCCTCAACGCATCGAAAGGCCCGGCCGTGCAAGCCCCCCGCGCGCAGTGCGACAAGAAGGCCTATCAGTTTCGCATGAAACACACCCTGGAAGCGCAAGAGAACCTCACGCTCTTTCAGTCCGTTGTTTCCGGCCTGATTTTCTCGGGGGACAAGGTGGCCGGTGTGCAAACGCAGCTCGGCGTCAACTTCTATGCGAAGGCTATCGTTGTCACCACCGGCACTTTTTTGCGTGCGCTCTTGCACGTTGGCCGCGCGAAGGCTCAAGGGGGCCGCATGGGCGACTTCTCAGCGAACACCCTATCCGGAAGCTTTCGCGAGGCGGGTATCGTGCTGGAACGTTTGAAGACAGGCACGCCCTGCCGTCTGCTCGGCCGAAGCATCGATTTCTCCAAAATGGAAGAACAAGAGGGCGACCCCCTCCCCACCCTCTTCGGGTTTTATGACAACCGCAGCGACAGCCCACTGTTCCACGTGGAACAATCAGGGCGCGTGTTCCACCCCGATTACGCCCACGAAATGTTCCACGTGGAACAATCACCCCTCCGGCGCATTGGGTGGCAGCCCGGTGCGGACCAAATGTCCTGCTGGATTACGCACACAAGCCCAACCACGGCCGCCATCGTCAATAGCAACCTCCACCAATCCGCCATGTATGCGGGGGAGATCGAGGGTGTCGGCCCGCGCTACTGCCCCAGCATCGAGGACAAATTCGTCCGCTTCACTGAAAAAGACCAACATCGGCTCTTCCTCGAACCCGAAGGACGCCACACAGACGAATGGTATGTAAACGGCCTTTCGACCAGCCTGCCCTTTGACATTCAATACGAGATGCTCCACAGTATCCCGGGACTGGAAAATGCCGTTATGCTGCGCCCCGCCTATGCCGTGGAGTATGATTTCGCCCCACCCACCCAACTTTTCCCCAGCCTCGAATCCAAAAAGGTCGAAGGCCTCTTCTTCGCCGGTCAAATCAACGGCACGTCCGGCTACGAAGAGGCTGCGGGCCAAGGCCTCGTTGCGGGCGTCAACGCCGTTCGGAAGATCCAAAACGAAGCTCCCTTGATCATTGGCCGCCACGAGGCCTATATCGGCGTATTGATCGACGATTTGGTCACCAAGGGCACGTCGGAACCTTATCGAATGTTCACCAGTCGGGCTGAATATCGCCTTCTTCTCAACCATTTCAGTGCAGATGTGCGACTGCATCCACACGCCCAAAGACTCGGATTGATGTCAACCGCCCGAACAGCGCGGGTGGCAAAAAAGGCCGCCATCGTGACAGATTGGGCCACTCGCCTCGAAAAAGAGTCGCGGGAGGGCGGCACCTGGGCGGATTTCCTGCGGCGCGGGGGTGGGGAAGGGCAGTTGCCAGCGGAGTTTTCTTTGCTTTCCGATGAAATCCGCGAGCAGGTGCTCTATCAGATCCGCTACCGTGGCTACCTTGACCGCGAAATGCGCATGATCGAAAAGATGAGCAAGGTGGAACAACTTAAAATCCCCCCTGACTTTGATTTCCTGGGGGTTCGGGGCCTCCGCAAAGAAGCCGCCCTCAAATTGGCCGAAATTCGGCCCCAAACCCTGGGTCAAGTTTCCCGCATCAGCGGCGTGAACCCAACCGACCAGGCATTGCTCCTTGTTTCCCTTCGATCACGTTAAGACACTCCCGCCCATGGAAATGCTTCCCCCGGGTCAACAGGCCTATCTCGAGGAGAAGGCCCAACGTATCGCCAACCTCCGTCAGTCCCTCACTGAACTATACCCCGAACGGACTCCGTTGGTCCTCGAACTTGGTTGCGGGCACGGACATTTCCTCGCGAGCTATGCGGAGGCTCATCCGGAACTCAAGTTTCTGGGAATCGACTTGGTTTCCCGTCGGATCCAATTGGCGCGTGGGAAGGCAATCCGCCGGAACCTTAAGAACCTTGCCTTCCTGAAGGCTGAGGCCTCCGAACTCCTCTCCGCCTTGCCTTCAACTGTCCGTGTCAAAGCGGTCTTCATGCTCTTTCCCGATCCATGGCCAAAGCAGAGGCATTGGAAGAACCGTATGGTTCAAAGACCCCTTCTACAGGCCCTGCATGAAAAACTCTTTCCTGAGGGGAGGTTTTTCTTTCGCACCGATCATCAGGGCTATTTTGAATGGAGTCGGCAGATGATCCAAGAGACGGACGGATGGGCTTTTAGGGAATGTGGCCAATGGCCGCATGAAGTGGAGACAATCTTTCAAAAGATTACCGGCGGCCAATACCACTCCCTTATTGTCGAAGCCATAAAACGACCACAATTTGAGAGAGCATAAAGAGAGAGGTGAGTCCCCAGGCAAACCATGTCGTGGGCTCAAGACGGTGGCGGCGAAGAAGATTTTGATCTATAGCGAGAACTTTCGCCTTTTCCGGTCGAACCGATGGTGAGGGATTCAATGGCGCAGACGGCGTGTTTAAACGTCCACGCATGTTCAAAATTTCACCAGTTATGTCCTTCGGTTTTGGCATTTCAGGGATTCAAGGTGAAGATTTTCTCAGGCTTTGCCAGTGCAATTCAGTTTCCCGCACTTCCAGATCGATTTAAATTTCAGGGTGAATTCGAAGAAAATAAATTTCTTCTCCTGGATTACGGGTTTTGTTTACGGCGGAAGTGCGCTGTTTGTAGATTTTACTACATCGCTGATGGCCGCAGAAAGGGTTTTCCTCTGCAAAAGAGGGTAGGGTAGGGGCTAAATGCCATATACGGCGCGACTTTTCTTAGAATGCTTCATCATCAAGCGCGAAATTCACGTTATCAATACCGGCGCGGGAAAGGGCATCCATCACCCGCACGATAAACTGGTGCGGCGTGTCGGGTGAGGGCGCAACCGTGACGATCGCCTCAACCCGGTTGGCCTCGCTCGCTTCACGGAACCGGGTGAGCATCGCGGTCAATTCGGTCAGACGACGCGATGCCGGGCTGTCATAAGCGAACATGTTCACCACGACCTGGCCCTCCGGGCTGATTTCGATGATCTGCTCATCGGGCATTTCGAGGGGTTCGGTTTGCTCGACAACTCCAGGTAACTGAAAAGCGATGTCAGCTTCCGCACGTTCGAGGGAACTGGTCACCATAAAGTAGATCAGCATGAGAAAGACGATATCGATCATCGGGGCGATCGGGATCGATGGACGGGGGCTAGTTGAGCGGCGCGACCGTGGCATTTGGAGACCCCCTTTAAGGTTGGGCTTGGAAAGTGCCGTAAATTACGTTGAACGCACCCACCTCGGCACAGGCCCGCAATACGCGGCGAATTTCCCGGAACGGCATCGTCGTTTCCGCCCGGACGTAGATGGCCATTTCCGGATCTGCGCTCAAGGAGGTGCGAATCCGTTCTTTCATTTCCTCCAACGTGACCCGCGTGGCCCCCACATAAATCTGTGCGGCACCTGCATCGTCGAAGGCGATGGAAACCGTTCCCCGCGACCCCAGATCACTGGGAACCGCCGCCAGTTCGGACTCCGGCAGGGGGATCTCTATGCGGTCCTCGCGAACCAGCGTGCTCACCGTCATAAAGAACACCAGCAGGAGAAAGACCATATCAATCATCGGAGCCATTTGGAACTCCTCCTCGGGTTGCTGGGTGCGGCGACGCTTCACCATATTCCGACGCAAGAGAAAACGAACGCGGGGGTCAATCCGCTTGTGACAAGGCCGCGGTTCCCTCCACTGCGCGCACACAGAGATTGCGATGGGCGTGGAGACCTCCCCAGTCGCCACCCTTCAACGCATGGGCGGCGGAACGCCCGCTTGGGCTCAACCACCCCTTCACAAACTCCGCACTCCCCAGCACCGCACCATCCGTGAAGTAGCGCACCCGGCACCGCACCAGATCCGCCAAGCCCAACCGCTCCTTCACATCCCGGCCAATGCGCCCCCCGTGCGCCTTGGCCACACGCCCCTTCCCCAGCAACAACTCTCGGTAGAGCCCCTGCGCCTCCTTCCACGCCCGCCCGTTCACCAGCGCCGCAATCCCCGCCCGCGCGGCCTTCCCCCCGCCCATGG